>JBLIND010000087.1:0-18635 GCA_047639095.1 Candidatus Omnitrophota bacterium
GTTGACGGCTTGATTTACAAAAATGAACCCCAGATCCGCTCGTATATTGAGTAAACTCTGAGGAGATAAGCGATTTTCGAGTTCAACCGCCCCGTTTATCAGGAAAAGGTCGAAGGTTTCGTTCACGCGTCCCAAATCTCCAAAACCATCGCGGAAAAGGTCGAAATTATTCCGTGAAAACTCCTGGAACCGATATCCGAGCCCGATATAGGGGGTAATGGAGGCCTCTCCCTGAGGATCCATCTGGTATCCGACCTCCGCCAGCCAATCCAGGCCATACACATTCATATCGTTGCGTTGGGCGAGAAAACCTAAAAAGCGCCACTCTTCTTCTGCGTCAAAAGAATACCAGAAATCCCCACTGAAATTGGCGCGCAGCTGATCCTTGTTATAACGGAGCGTGGCATCTAGCCCTACAAAGCCACTGCGCCAATCAGAAATGGTAGGATCGATACTGACGGTTTCCTGGTAATCGACCAGGCCTGAATGCAAGCCGATGTCCAGGACCCGTGCGGGCTCGACAGCCGGGAGCAGTCGAGGGGCCGGTTTGTGCATGGGCATCCGCTCCTCCGGCTTAAGGGTCGCCGGAGTCTCCAACTGAGCGAATACGGTCGGCTTCGCGATGATAAGCGCCAGTAAGGTGCCAACGATTATGTAGTGGTTCCATCCCTGTTTCATAGGGAAACCATACGCGATATCTCCCCGCGGGTAAAGTACAGGTTGGGCGGCAAAGCGCCTCGACCGATCCTGCCGACTTCGCTTACCTATCTGCCCGCGCCACATAGGCACGTGCATTCTCACCGGTGTAAATCTGGCGAGGACGACTGATGCGGCGCGCAGGATCGTTCTTGGCTTCAACCACGTGTGCGAGCCAGCCGGCACTCCGGCCAACAGCGAACAGCGCCGTGAACATGGAGGTCGGAATTCCCATGGCGCGATAGATGATGCCGGTATAAAAATCGACGTTTGCGTAGAGGTTGCGCTTCTTGAAATACTCATCCTCAAGGGCACGCTTTTCCAGATCCATGGCAATATCGATCAGCGGTTCATTTTTGCCGATTTGAGCGAGGAAGGTATCCGCACCTGCTTTGGCAATAAGCGCACGGGGATCAAACGTTTTGTAAACGCGGTGCCCGAAGCCCATGAGGCGGAACGGATCGTCCTTGTCTTTCGCACGTTGCATCACGTCCTCCGTATCTCCGCCCTCTTTCTGAATCTGGTCCAGCATTTCCATAACCGCCTGATTCGCACCACCGTGCAGTGGCCCCCAAAGCGCACCGATACCCGCGACGATGGACGTATAGAGATTGGCATTGGAGCTATTGACCATGCGCACCGTACTGGTGGAGCAGTTCTGTTCATGATCGGCATGAATGATCAGCAGGTTATCCAGCGTCTCAGCACGCACGGTGCGGAACTGTTCGCTTTCGTCTTGGTCACCGAACATCATATGCAGAAGATTTTCGGCATAGTGCAGACTGGGATCTGCCGGAATGAAGGCTTTGCCAACAGACTTCCGGTAACAATAGGCTGCGATGCCGGAAATCTTGGCGAGAATACGGATGATCGCAAGGTCATGTTCCCCTTCATGCGCCTGCCCATAGTCTGGATAGAGGGCGGACATGGCGCTGAGACCGGCGGAAAGATAGGCCATCGGATGGGCATTGTCCGGAAAGGCCTTGATGACGGATGCAATGGCATCATCTACCTGATAATTCGCGCGAATCAGCCCATCAAATTCTTCGTACTTGGCCTGGTTGGGAAGCTCACCATACAGGAGTAGATACGCCACGCCGGTGTAGGATGCATGCGCCGCCAGATCTTCAATGGAGTAACCGCGATGACGAAGAATGCCCTGCTCGCCATTCAAAAAGGTGATCGCACTTTCGCAAGCACCGGTATTTCCGTACCCGGGATCCAGCGTTATGGCACCCGTCTTTTTGCGGAGTTCCATGATATTAACGCACTGCTCACCTTCCGTGCCGACTTTGCTCGGCAAGGAAATCCTTTGGTCACCCATTTTCAGTTCTGCAGACTCAAATATTTCGCTCATTGCGACCCTTCTAACGGTTAAATTCTTAAGGAGTACCTATGAATCAGGACATGCCTTAGCAAGTGTTTTTGGGCGGTTTCTGGAAATGCACCAGGTCAGTCACCCGCACAGGGACGAAGATCCTGGAGGACCAATTCGAGATTCTGAAGGCCTTTATAGACGTTGCGTTTCAGCTGAAAGACAATATCGATCCGATCCGGAATCTCGCGATCAAACATATTAAAACCGATGGCCTCGAACATCTGGCCGTCCTTAAAAAGGGCCAGCTTGAGGTGTCCCTTTCCAACCTCTCGCTTCCGCTCCACGACCACATCCTGACAGGCCCAAACCGGGGTGGCATTCCCCAGCCCGAACGGCATCAGGCGCTCGATGGCATCCACCATCTGGAAGGTCATGTCGCCGGTGTCCAGCCAGCTGTCGATTTTCAAGACCGGATTCGGCGGCACGCCGGCGAAAGCCTTTTTCGCAACCTCGTTCAGCCGTTCGCGAAAGGCGGGGATGTTCGCAACGTCAATTTCCAGGCCAGCCGCCATCTTGTGTCCGCCATATTTATTTAATAAATCGTCAGCCTCACCAAGGCCGGCCACGAGGTCAAATCCGGAAATGCTACGGCACGAGCCTTTGCCCTTCCCGTTCTCGTCGACGCCAATAATGACGGCCGGGCGATGGTACTGCTGCACAATGCGGGAGGCCACAATGCCCACGACCCCGGGGTGCCAGCCGGGTTGGCCGGCGACAATGGCAAAGGTGGTGGCAGGATCAAAGTAGGTCTCAATTTCCTGGAGCGCCGCTTCGACAATCTCCTGTTCGGTCTGCTGTCGCTCTTTGTTTGCGGCATCCAGCTCGCCTGCAATTTCCATCGCATGATCCAGCTGCGTTTCCATCAGGCATTCGAGAGCGCGATCCGACTCGGACATACGCCCGGCAGCATTGATCCGCGGTCCGATCAGGAACCCGATGTGATAGCTGCTAATAGCATCCGTGATGGCTGCGACTTTGCTCAAGGCCTGCAGGCCAATCGGGGTCTTCCGGTTCATGGCGTCGAGGCCGTAGCGCGCGAGGATACGATTCTCTTTCACGAGAGGCACCATGTCGGCAATGGTACCCATCGACACGAGGTACATGTACTTTCGCAGGTCGATGGACGTTGCTACTTTACGTCCGTCTTCCCTTCCGGCCTTGATCAGGGCATGACAAAGTTTGAATGCGACGCCTACGCCAGCAAGGATATGCAGATCTTCGGCTTCACCCAACTTGGGATTCACCACGGCCAGAGCGGGAGCAACGCCAGCAGAAGTTTCATGATGATCGGTAACGATGACGTCGATTCCGAGCTCTTCCCCCAGCTCAACCGCTTCAACGGAACCGGTCCCGCAATCCACCGTAATCACGAGACCGGGATGGGCTTGTTCATGCACGGCCTGCATGGTCTCGGGTGTCAGGCCATAACCATCATCGATGCGGTGAGGAATAAAATGATCGAGCTTTTCAGCGCCCAGATCGCGCAACACATTGAGCATGAGGGCGGTGCTGGTCACGCCATCGACATCGTAGTCCCCGTAAATCAGGATGCTTTCACCGCCATCGATGGCGATCCAGATTCGGTCCACGGCATCCTCCATGCCGGGCATCAGAAAGGGATCACTCAGGCGGTCCAGCTTGGGGTCGAGGAAGCTGAGCAGGTCCTCCTCGGTCACGCCACGGTTCACCAAAACGCGAGCAACCGGCGGTGGCAGCTCCGCTGTAGAAGCAAAGCGTGCCACTTGGGCCTCATCCGGCTCAGCGAACTGCCAGGTCCTGGTTAATTGCATGGGCGCATGACCTTACCTGGATACCCGCATCCTTACGCCTTCTTCTTCTTTTCGCTGTACGCGTGCCACATCAACATGGACGGTGTCGCGACAAAGACAGATGAGTAAGTACCGACGATCACCCCGATGAACAGCGCCAGTGCGAAGTCGTGAATCGCACCGCCACCGAAGATGAGCAGCATGACAACCGTGATCAAGGTGGTGATGGAGGTCATCAAGGTACGACCCAGGGTGTGGTTGATACTGATATTCGCAACCTCGAAGTAGGACTTATCCTTGAGCAACTTCAAGTCCTCGCGAATGCGGTCAAACACGACAATGGTATCGTTTGCCGAGTAACCGACAATCGTCAGCAGGGCCGCGATAATTGGCAGACTGATCTGATTGCCCATTAAGCAGAACACACCGACGGTAATCAACACGTCGTGAACCAGGGCCACGATGGTGCCGAGGGCGAAGCCGAATTCAAATCGGAAGGTGATATAGATAATGATACCGATCAACGCGAAGATGATGGCTTTCACACCACGTGTACGCATTTCTTCGCCCACTTGTGAGCCCACCATCTGCTCCTGCAGGAAGCTCCCTTTGCCCAGCTTCTCCGTTAAGGCTGCGAGCACCTTGTCCCCATCGTCGGTCTGACCGTCATTCAATACTTCATCGTTCAACTTCACTTTGACTTCCAGGAACTGGTTCGTGGAGGACAGGTCGCGCTGATAGGAAATCTGGGGATCACTGATATCGAGAGATTCGAGGAGCGTCCGGACTTCGGCGATCGGATGCTGTTCAGGTGAGGCCGCGAACATCAGCGAACGGCCACCCGTCATATCCACGGCGAAGTTGCCCATACCCTTTTGAAAGAACATGGCGCCCGAACCGATAATGAGCAGGAGTGAGAGGATACCGGCAATCTTGCGCTTACCGACAAAGTCGAAGCTCAGTCCCTGCTTAACAATGGAAAGCATTTTCACCTTCTCGATGCTGGTCTTATTCGCGAGGAATTCAAAAACCAGTCGGGTGAAGATCAGCGAAGAGTACATGCTGACCAGGATACCGGCAGAGAGGGTTACCGCGAAACCGCGGATGGCGCCGGAGCCCTGGAGGAAGAGGATCACGGCCACGAGCAGTGTCGTAACATTCGCGTCCAGGATGGTGCTGAACACCTTGTCGAAACCGGCGGTCACCGCACTTGAAAACCGTTTACCTGCCAGCTGTTCTTCTCGAATGCGCTCGAAGATAAGCACATTCGCATCCACGGCCATACCGATGGTCAGGATCAAACCGGCAATACCCGGTAGCGTAAGGGTCGGTAATCCAACCCCGGTGGGCGTTCCGGTATTCACGAAGATGCCCAGGAACCCAGCGGCAAGCACCATACCCAAGGGCAGCAGAAGCACGTCGAGAATCAGGGCGAGGTTTACCACGGCACCGGCGATCATATAATAGATGATCATGAAGATCAGAACTGCGATTGAGCCGATGATCATCGCGCGGGCGCCGCTATTGATGGAGTCTTTCCCCAAGGTAGGCGAAATTTCACTCTTGGTCAGGATTTCCACGGGGGCGGGCAACGAACCCGCCCGGAGCACCACGGAAAGCTGCTGAGCTTCCTCGAAGGTAAAACCTCCACTGATTTCAGCACTGCCATGGATGATCGCCTCATTGATGTTCGGCGCAGAGTAGAGTGTACCATCCAGGACGATGGCCAACTGACGACGCTCGTTTGGATTCGGGTTTTTGGCCCCGCCCGGCGCGAGATCGGCAGTAATGTCGCCAAACTTTTTTGAGCCTTCTGCATCGAAGCGAACACTAACCGTGGGCCGGCCAAACTGGTCACTGCTGATACTTGCTCCGGAAACCCCGCTACCGGTGAGCTCTTCGCGCACGCTGACATAATGGGGATAGAACCGCTCGGAACCATTCTCCATTTCGCGCTGCAACATGAAGTCAAAACGCGGGGACACGGACTGGAAGCGCCAGAGCTCTGGTCCCGATGCCTGAGGAGAACTATTCTCTACGAGTGGCTTCGCATCCTCATCGATCACATAATAATGAACCGGATAGGTCTGCCCATCGGAGCTTGTCCGCGTGTCGGAGATCAGGTTGTATCCACGTGGGGCCTTGCCGGATGCGAAGGCCTGCTGCGTGAGACTGTCGTTGTCCTTGTGAACGGAACGAAAGGCCAGAAAGGCCACCTGTTCGAGCATGGCTGTCAACTTGTCCCGATCTTCCGGACCCACGCCGGGAATCTGCATGACAATGCGCAGGGAGTTGGGCTCCGGATAAACGATAGCTTCGCGGAGACCGGATCCATTCACACGATTCTGAAGCACTTCCAGCGCTTGCTGCTGGAACTCCTTGCGCTCATCCTCGGTCAACGGCTTGCCAAGGTTCTCAACGAGCTTGGCCTCATCCACCTGCAAGGTGAAGCTGAAGCCCCCTTTCAAATCGATGCCGTAATTCAACCCGTAGGTCATAAACAGTGCAATCGAACTAAATACGAGTGCGGCTAATACCAGCCAATGCCAGAATGCGTTCTTCTTCATGAAGGGATCCTCAATATGCTTATCTAAAGATTGATTTATGCCTGGAGGGAGGCCTGTTCGATGTCGGTATCTTTATCCAGGATGGCATTAATTGCACTACGAGAGGTCTCCACCTTCACGCCATCTGCAATTTTGATACTCAAGGTTTTGTCTTTGGCGTTGGCGATCGTGCCAATGAGCCCACCAGCAAACAACACTTTGTCTCCCGTCTTGACCTGGCCGAGCATGTCCCGCCGCTGACGGTCGCGACGTTGCTGAGGCCGAATCAATAAGAAGTAAAAGATGGCGAGCATGATACCAATCATGACGAACATCTGTATCGGGTCGCCGGAGCCGGCGGCTGGGGCGGCTGTTGCCTGGGCCACGATGGGCTGGATTAAATTATTCATTCGTCGTCATACCATGTTTGTTCCGGCTTCAACACCGGGATGTAGCCACGCTGAAAATCTTCGCGAAATGCTTGAAAGCGATCTTCCCGGATGGCGGCCTTGATTCGTTCCATAAAGCGCCGGTAGCACTGCAGGTTGTGCAGAGTTAAAAGCCGGATGCCCAGGATTTCTTCCGTATTAAAAAGGTGCCTAATGTAGGCACGAGAAAAGTTTCTGCAAGCATAACAGTCGCAATCTTTTTCGATGGGCCGGAGGTCCTCTTTATAGACCGCATTCCGCAATGCGAAGCGCCCCCGCTGGGTATATGCGGTGCCATTTCGGGCTACCCGGGTGGGTAAAACGCAGTCAAACATGTCCACCCCCCGCGCAATCGCGTCGACCATCTGCCCAAACACCCCCACCCCCATGAGGTATCGCGGCCGGTTCTCGGGCAGGGCATCAATCGACGATTCGACCCCTTTCACGATCAATTCGTCCGGTTCGCCCACGCTGACACCGCCAATGGCGTAGCCATCAAACCCCATGGCGACCAGCTCCTGCGCACAGCGTTGCCGCAGCTCGACGAATGCGCCGCCCTGGACGATGGCAAAGCGAAGCTGCCCTTCGGCTTTGGGCTGCTGCAGGCAATCGGCCGCCCATCTCAGGGTGCGGTCCACCGAGCGCTCAGCGTAGGCCCGCTCGACGGGATATGGGATGCACTCATCAAATACCATCGCGATGTCGGAACCCAACTTGCGCTGGATCGCCATCGACTCCTTGGGCCCCATGAAATGGGGGCTGCCGTCGATGTGAGACTGAAAAGCCACCCCGTGATCCTGAATATCGTTGAGCTTCCCCAAACTCCACACCTGAAAGCCTCCGCTATCGGTAAGGATCGCCCGGTCCCACCCCATGAACTGATGCAGTCCACCACAGTGCTCCACCAGGTCGGCGCCCGGCCGCAAATTGAGATGATAGGTATTGCCCAGGATCACCTGGAAGCCCATGTCCGCCACATCATCCGGGGTCATGGATTTCACCGTGGCCTGGGTGCCCACGGGCATAAAGACCGGTGTTTCGATCGGACCATGTGCGGTCTGCAAAACCCCGAGACGTGCCTTGGAGGACACGTCTTTTTTCAGGACGTCAAATTGGCCGGGAACATTCAAGGCAAGGCAGAGATTTGCTGAGGCGCAGGAGTGCCGCGCCGAAAGCGTTTAAATTTCCAGCAACAGTTGGTTGGGATCTTCGAGCGCTTCTTTGATGGACACCAGGAATTGCACGGCCGAACGACCATCGACGATCCGGTGATCATACGAAAGCGCCAGATACATCATCGGTCGGGCAACGATTTCGCCGTCTTCAACGACCGCTCGTTGCTGGATGGTATGCATACCCAGAATCGCACTCTGCGGGGCATTTAGAATGGGCGTCGACAGCATGGATCCAAAAACCCCACCATTGGTGATGGTGAATGTACCGCCTACCAGCTCCTCGTACGTCAACTTGGATTCCTGGGCTCGACCCGCCAGATCCCGAATGGTGCGTTCAACCCCGGCAAAGGACATGGTGTCCACATCACGCAGTACCGGCACGACCAGACCGCGAGGTGAATCGACCGCAATGCCGATGTGGAAGCGTTCGTTGTAGATGATATCCCGATCGTCGATCATGGCATTTACATCTGGATACTTCTTCAGCGCTTCCACCGTCGCCTTGACGAAGAAAGACATAAACCCGAGCTTCACGCCGTGCTCGTTGGTGAAGCGATCCTTGTACTTGGTGCGTAAGTCCATGACCGGCTTCATGTTCACCTCATTAAAGGTGGTCAGAATGGCTGCGGTGTTCTGAACGTCCTTCAGGCGTGTCGCAATGCGTCGGCGAATCTGCGACATGGGAACGCGACGCACATCGGCTTCCACGACATTAAGCCGCTGTGGAGCCGCTGCAACGGGAGCCGCTGCAACGGGGGCCGGAGCCGGGGCTTTCGTCGGGGCCGAAGCCGCTTCCACATCCTGTTTCGTGATGCGACCGCCCTTCCCGGTGCCTTTAACCCCTTCAGCAGAAAGACCTTTTTCGGTCAGCAGACGACGAACCGACGGGCTCAGCCCATCGGATCCGATCTCCTCCTCACGTTCCGCTGGCACGGCGTCCTCTTCAGCAGACGCGGCGGCATCCTTGGCGGGTTCAGCAGACGTTGCGCCGCCCTTGCCATCTGTATCGATGCGGGCGACCAGATCACCGCGCTTCAGAATCGAACCTTCTTCAGCGAGGATTTTCAACACGCCTGATTTGGTTGCGAAGACCTCGAGGACGACCTTATCCGTCTCCACTTCAGCAATTTTATCATCCCCTTCGACAAAATCACCATCCTGCTTATCCCAAGCCAACAAGGTGGCTTCGTCAACGGATTCGGGTAATTCAGGTACTTTGATATCGATCATCTAAAAGGTCTCCAAAAAGACTAGGCCACAGACTTGCGGCTTTTCTTTGCACCAGGCTTAGGCACCTGATTTTCGGGCTGAGGCTCGGAGAGTCCGAGGGCCTCATCAATTAATAATTTTTCGCGTTCCATGTGGCGTTGATAGTTTCCGCCGGCAGGTGCCGCACAGGCAATCCGCCCCGCATACACGATTGGGTGATAATCATCTTCTCGATCCCAGACTTCATTGCGGCAAGCCACAATGTTGTGGCGGATCTGATACCAGGGGCCTTGATTCCGAGGTTCTTCCTGGGCCCAGACCAACACCTTCGCCTTGGAGAAACGCCTGAACTCCTCGATCAGCTTTTCGAGGGGAAAGGGATACAGCTGCTCGATGCGAATGAGCGCGGTGTTCACCAATCCGGCCGCCTTACGGCTAGCCAGAAGCTCGTAATAAATTTTGCCGGAACAGAGGCAGATGCGCTCCACCTTCTCGGGATCCAGTTCCTCGACTTCCCCGATCATGGTTTGGAAACCACCCCGGGTGAGATCTTTCAGATCGGAGAAGGACTCCTTGCGGCGGAGCATGCTCTTCGGACTCATCACGATGAGCGGCAAACGCATTTTACGGATCATCTGGCGGCGCAACAGGTGAAACATCTGCGCGGCCGTCGTTGGCGCAACCACCACGATATTCTCCTGCGCACAAAGCTGCAGGTACCGCTCTAAACGGGCGGAAGAGTGTTCCGGTCCCTGCCCTTCCCAGCCGTGCGGCAACAGCATGACCAGACCGTTGAACAGATTCCATTTCTGGTAACTCGAGCTGATAAATTGATCGACCACGACCTGGGCACCGTTGGCAAAGTCGCCATATTGCGCCTCCCATACGGTGAGCGTCTGGGGATCCGTGGTACAGTATCCGTATTCAAACCCCAGAACCGCTTCTTCCGACAGGATGGAATCAATGACCGTGACCCGCGGTTGGTCCGGAAAAAGTTCCTGCAACGGACAATAGGATTGCCCGGTGAACTGGTCGTGGATCACCGCATGGCGATGGAAAAAAGTGCCGCGACCGCTGTCCTGGCCGCTGATACGAATCCGATAACCGTCTTGAACCAGGCTGCCATAGGCGAGGGTCTCAGCAAAGCCCCAGTCGATGGGCAAATCGCCTGCAGCCATCTGGCGACGGTCCGAAAATATTTTCTCTACCGCCTTATGCAGCTGAAAATCTTCCGGAACCGTCGTCAATTGCATACCTAATTCACGAACGCGTTTAACCGATTCCAGCCGGGTTTTTACGGATGCATGGATACTGCCCTTAAGATAGGGCTCCCACTTGGCCAGGTAGGTGTAATCTTTATCCGGAAGTATATTGGGCGCCACCTGATCACCGCGATCGAGCGCATTGCGGTAGTCCTTCTTGTAGGTCTTCAGCAGCTTGGCGTCGATCGTGCCTTCCTCCTGAAGCCGGGCGCCGTACAAATCGGCCACGCTCTTGTGCTTCCGGATCTTCTTGTACATGATGGGCTGGGTGACGGAAGGCTCGTCCCCTTCATTGTGCCCGTGTTTGCGGTAGCAGATCAGATCGATAAACACATCCTTGCGGTAAATCATGCGGAATTCGAGCGCAAGGTTCACCACAAACAAGACGGCTTCAGGATCATCGCCGTTTACGTGAAAGATGGGGGACTGAATCACCTTCCCCACATCGGTACAATACATGGAAGTGCGTGCATCCAGGGGGTTGCTGGTGGTGAAGCCAACTTGATTATTAATAACGATGTGAACCGAACCACCGGTTTTATAGCCGCGCGTGTCCGACAACTGGATGGTTTCGTAAACAACGCCCTGACCGGCAATGGCGGCATCCCCATGAATCAACACCGGCACCACGAGACGGCGCTCGGTATCGCCCCGCCGTTCCTGGCGCGCACAAGCGGACCCCTCAACCACAGGATTGATAATTTCAAGGTGAGACGGGTTAAACGCCATGGCGAGATGCACGGGGCCACCGGCCGTTTCGACATCGGATGAAAAGCCCTGATGATATTTTACATCGCCGGTCATTTTATCGCCCAGTTCGACGATGTGCCCCTCGAACTCGGAAAAAAGCTTGTCGGGATCTTTACCCAGGATATTTATCAACATGTTGAGGCGACCGCGGTGCGCCATGCCAATGACCATCTCCTTGACGCCCTGACGGCCCGCCTGCTGAACCAGTTCATCCATGATGGCAATGAGGGCGTCACCCCCTTCAAGCGAAAAGCGTTTTTGACCGGAGAACCGGGTGTGCAGGTAGCGCTCCAGCCCTTCAGCGGCGACCAGCATTTTCAGCAGGCGCAGCTTGCGCTCCGTGTTCATCGCCATACGGCCACGCTGGCCTTCGAGCTTGGATTTCAACCACCCCTTCTGCTCGACGTTGGCCATATGCATGTATTCGGAGCCGATGGAAGACGTGTAGGTCTCCCGGAGGATAGCAATAATTTCCCGCAGGGGTAAATGGTCCGGTGCCGCGAGCGTGCCGGTATGGAAGACGCGATCCATATCGGCTTCGGTCAAGCCCTCGGCCTCCGGATTGAGATCGGGCAGATCCGTCTCGCCGCGCAGGCCGATGGGATCCGTGGACGCTTCCAGGTGACCATAAAGCCGGTAATTGCTGATCAGGCGAATGACTACAGACTGCTTCTCCTCGTTAACCGTCGGTCGGTTAAGAGCGATCTGTGTGTCGGCGGGAGCGGGAACATCGGAGCTTTTGGCCGAAACAGAGGTGGCTGGGCGAGGCCGGTTCCGAATGCGTAAGCGCAGATCCTTCCGCACCTGTTCATGGGACACATAGGAAGAAGCATCCATCTGGGAAAAGTGGGCGCGCCAGCCTTCGCTTACGCTCTCAGGATTTTCGAGATACTGCTCGTAGAGTCCTTCAACAAAGACGCCGCATTCGGCGTCGTACTGACCATTCGATCCGTCCGCAGTCATGGTAATTCAGTTCCGTGCATCTGACCGATCTGTGTCCGATGTCTTAACTCGTGTGTTCATGCCTAAAATGTTCAATTGCTCCAGTCTGAATTCCGTAGGCCAACCGAATCCTATCAAAATCAGATTAACGACGAAACAAAGTAGGAGTGTTCAAGCGAGTTATCAACAACATTTGACCGAGATTTACGTACGCGAAGCCACCGCGGGATGCAAATAGATCGGCCCGAGGGTCTCAGCTTCCCGGCGGCCGTGCAACTGCTCAAGCGCCAGACGACCCAACCATGCAGCCTCTGGATATCGCGAGGTGAGCTCGCCGACATGGAACAGGGCCTGCACGCGTTCGAGTTCAGAGGTTACAACATGTGTGGTCGGATGGTGGAGGATCTCCGACTGGTCACGGACATCGACGGTCCGCCAATCGCTCAGGCAGGTCAGTTGCTCCTGCTGGAGTTCAAATGCCCCGTACCAGAGCGTTTCCCTTCTTGCATCCCCGACGACCGAAACGGAGGTACCCGGCTCCAGCTCTTGCAAACAGGCCCAGGCCAGCGCAGCGCCACTGGAGATCGCGATGACCGGCGTCTTATTCGGAAGGGCCAGTCCCTGGAGGGCGGCCTGAGCGGTGCGCATACCGGAAAAGTTCCCGGGACCCCGTCCGACGACCAGGGCGTCGATTTCGGCAACCTCAATGGCCTGCTCCTCCAGCATGCGTTCCAGCTCAAGGAAGAAGCGCTGGTCGCGGCGGGTATGATTACTCCATCGGCAGGTGGCTCTTTCCTCTCCGTCCACCAGCCAGGAAAGACTGCCCTCAACGGTACTGTTTTCGACCGAGAGAATCTTCACCACTCGTCCACCGAGGTGACAACCGGGCGTTTAACCGTGATCTGGCGATCGTTTGGATTCATTCCCGGCTTAAACGTGATATGAATCGTATTCTTCGGGAGCAGGTCCTTGATTCGCTCCGCCCATTCAATCGCCGTGATGCCCTCACCCTCGAAGTAGTCATCCAGCCCCAGATACAAGGCTTCCTGGGTCGAATTGATCCGATAAAGATCAATATGATTCAGCGGTGGGGTAGAGTCATATTCATGGACCAGGGTATAGGTGGGGCTGGTCACGGCATCGTCAATTCCCAGGGCGATGGCGAGGCCTTGAATGAAACAGGTTTTACCGGAGCCCAGATCGCCGTGCAGGGCGAGGACGACAGGGGCTTCCAAGGTCGTCAAAAAGTCGCCTGCCAACCGATGTGTGGCGTACGGACTATTGGTCGAGTGGTGTTCTAAAGTGCTCAAAGGCGTTCCGATCCAGATCTTTTATCGTGTTGTGCTCATCAATTGTTTTTATAACCCCTGGTTCAGCAAACATCATGCCCACGGGGTAACAGGGCGCGTCAAAAACCGCGTCCCACGCCTTGATAAAGGCCAGTAAATCGTCCGGTGCAACCGTAAACAACAATTCGTAGTCTTCGCCGTCGGTCAAAGCGTGCATCAACTTGGTCCGATCAGGTTCATGATCATGCACATCGCGTGAGATGGGTATTTCCGGCAGGTTGATTAACGCACCGACACCACTCGTTCCGCATATGTGGCGAATGTCGGTAGCCAGCCCATCGCTCAGGTCAATCATGGAAGTCGCCCAATCGCGCAGGAAGACCCCTTCAGTCAGGCGCGGCTGAAAGGTGAGGTGGCGTCCATGAATACTCCCGCCCAGACGACCGGTCACGACCAGGACATCCTTGGGCTGTGCAGTTGAACGCAAAATGGCCCGACCTTCCGGCGCATCCCCCACCCCGAATACATGCAGACTCAGCCGCTCGGATTCCGCCAGATCCCCCCCGATGATGGCGGCTCCGGAAGCCGTAGCCAGTGCTGACATTCCGCGGTAAATGGCTTCGAGATCTTCGACGTGCATCTCGGGAGGCGCGGTAACATCGACCAGCAGCCAGCGCGGTTGACCTCCCATGGCGGCGATGTCGCTGAGCACACGCCCGACCGCTTTATGACCCACCTGGTACGGATCCGCATCGGCGGTGAAGTGTTGGCCCTCGATGACCGCATCGGTGGTGTACAACAGATCGGGCTGGCCCGGGTTTCGGACCACGGCCGTATCATCTCCAATGCCCAGCACGCCGGACGGCGGCGCAGGCAAAAGATGCTCGAGCCGACGGATGACCTCTTGCTCCCCGAGCGAGCCTAAGGTAGCCATGAAAACCATCCCGCTGGCAGTTCCGCCGGTTGGCCGAGGAAAAACCACATGAGATTCAGCCCGTTGAACAGCCCATGCATGATGATGGGCACGAGAATGGATTGGGTATGCACGTAAGCGATCGCCAGACCCACCGCGAGCACAAATAGCGGGCCCATCGAATACAGGTTATCGTGAATGGCGGCAAAAAAGAGGCTACTGATGAGGATCGCCGGCGCCAGGCCAACAAACTTGGTCAACAGCGGCAGGAGAAGGCCACGAAAGGTAATCTCCTCAAAAATCGGCGCGGCAACCACCGCGAGCAGGATCATATAGCCCAACATCATAGGGTGCATATCCTTGGCGAGGGCATCGAAGACCTCCTGCTGTTCAATCTCCATATTAAATTGCTCAAACACGTAAAACAGCATCAACCCGGTGAGAAAAAGAAAAGGCATGATGGCCAGGTAGAACAACATACCGTTCGCCAGTTTGTGCCCGAAGGCCATGTCGCGATTACCAAAGCCTCCGGCCCAGCTGATGCGCTCGCGGGCCATGATCACCAAAATGGTGACCAGTCCAACACCGTGCACAGACAGCCCGCCCAGCACCATCAGGATCGGACTATCCGATGGAATCGCCTGCCCGCGAATATCCCCGGCGGCCTTTAACACCAGGCCAAGGAGAACATTGGCCAACAGGATGGTGATCACCAGGGCTCCTGCATGCCAGGGAAACCAGGGGCGCCACTCCAGGCGTTCAACCCCGTACTTCCAGTCGTCGGGTCGGTTCAAGTGCCGTGACAGCAGATAGAGTATGGAGCCGATGCCGGCCAGGATGATGAAAGGGGCCACCCGACTCAAAGGATCAGCCGAGGCGATCTCGAGGTCGTCCATCAGACGCCCGCAGGATGTGCCACGGTCTCTCGAATCACGTAGGTCGCTTTATCCTGCGCTTCGTGATAGGTGCGTATCTGAATTTCTGCAAGCAGGCCCATACTGATGAACTGGATGCAAAAGAGGATAAACATGAAACCACTCATGACGTAAATGGGCCGCTTTACGAGCGGAGTGGTGCCCTGGGCGTGTTCGACAAAGAGGAAGTCGAGGAACATCATGGCAAAGATGACGGCCCCTACGCCTCCGAAAAAGAGGCCGATCTTTCCGAAGATCTGCATCGGGCCCATGGCGTAGCGAAGCAGAAACTTAACCGTGATCAAATCGAGAATGACCCGACCGGTGCGCCCGAGGTTCGGATACTTGGCTTTGCCCGCAACGCGGGGGCGATGATTCACCACCACCTCCTGGACATTGTTTCCGGCCCAACTGGCCAGGGCGGGAATAAAGCGATGCATCTGGCCGTAGAGGCGGATACTATCCAGCACGGATTTCCGATACGCCTTCAGGCTGCAGCCGTAATCGTGCAGGTAGACGCCGGTCATCTTGCTGATAAGGCGGTTGGCCATCTGAGAAGGAATACGTCGGGCGAGACGATCCTTGCGATCTTTTCGCCAACCGCTCACCACGTCAACGTCGTCGGTCATGACATCCAGCAAGGCTGGAATACTGGCGGGGTCGTTCTGCAGGTCCCCGTCCATAGCCACGATGATTTCACCACGAGCCGCCTGGAAACCCGCGCTCATGGCGGCGGTCTGGCCAAAGTTCCGGCGAAATCGAATCATCCGGGTATGCGGTGTGGTCTCGGCAATCTTCACCATGCGCGACCAGGTCGAGTCCGAGCTGCCGTCATCGACCGCAATGACCTCATAGGACTTGCCGAGGGTGTCCAGAACGCCGACCAGCTCACGGATAAGCTCCTCGACATTCTCCTCCTCGTCCATGACGGGTATAACCACCGAAAGATCTAACATGCTGGCTGTATACGCCCTGCGTGGATTTTCCGTCGAACGGAAAAGGAAAGAAAATGGTGATAAAAGGGAAAGATCCCCGGCCTGACCCTACGGCGTGCCAACCCGATAGTACGCCCGCACACCAGGCGGCGCAGCATCGATCAGCTCAAGCGGACCCGTTGCACCTGCTGCGCGGGGACCGTCCACCAGGTCCCAGACAATCGGCGGTTCCAGTGAAAGCGCACGCTCCAGCCGATACATGACGCCGGAGGCTGCGGGGATGGTGACGTGCAGGGCACCACTCACTTGTTGAGCGGCGGTGGAGATAATGATGTCGCCGAATACGGTCAACGTGGCTTCTTCCGAGATCCGTTCGAGATCCGGCCAACAGACAATACAGCGAAACACCGTACCATCATCAGCTGCCGTGGCATCGAAGACATAATCCGCCGCGGTCGCCCCGACGACATTGCTCCAGCCCCCACCCGCATCCTGCTCCCATCGATAGGAAACTGAAGCGATGGCCGATGAATTGGTAAAGGTGCCGGTCGCGGTGACACTGAAACTCACGGTATTCGTCGTACCGAGGACCAGCGTCACATCCACCGGTTGTTGGGTGATGGTTAATTGTGGGCCGCGCGCCTGATCCGCCGTGTAGATGTACTGCCCGGAAATCGGCAGGTTGGCCGCAGAGATCGCAGGCTCGCCGGGAACCTGCCAGGTCACAGCCAGGTTGTCCCCACCGTTCCCCTCCTTCATCAAAGCCTCGAAGTAGTAATACTCACCCCCAACGAGCGCGATACCCGCAGGGAACAGGGTCGCACTCAGATTTTCCGGAGCCGCTGCATTCCGCCGGGCGGTTCCCGTCCAGTCACGTGGGCCATGCCATAACGGTTCCCAACAAAGTTCGACGAGATTCGCCGTTCCGAGATCCGAGCTCAGGGAGAAGGAGCCGTTGTCATCGGAGCTCATAGCAAAATGATAGTTCCCTGAAACCGGTGGCCGCAACCATCCGGAGATCCGGACCCCATAGCCGTCGTTCTGATTCGACGTGATCTCCAGCGCGGTTTCATAGCGTTCGGTGTCCGAGGTATACGGAAACGTCACGAGATTGGTAAGATTGCTGACCGCTGACCCGGCAACGTTGAGCCAGAAGTCGGAACGAGCGAAACACGGGCTGAAGGTGACGGGCACACAAACGATGGCAGGATTCGGGTCCAGCACATTGCCGACGACATCTTCAAGAAGTGAAACAGTCAGGCAATTGGTTGTTCCGGGGTTCATTCCGCGATCCAGCGTGAGGCGTGCAGATTGGCCGTCCGGGCTCAAGGTCACCGCAATTACAGCGAACTCATTTTCCACGCTGTAGTTGAGGAGATTCGTTGTCGAAGCCTCGTCCATCGGCTCTGAGAAGTTCAGGACGATTTGATCCGAGCGATGCAGCAACGATGCGCCGACGATGAAAGGACTGGTCGAATCGGCTTCAATCGTAACATTCACCGTGCCCGAAACCGGCATCCCGGATCCATCACTGAATTGATAAGCGAAACTGTCCGCCCCGGTTATCCCGGCTGGCGGGGTATAGACGACCGCGTCACCCTGGACCACCACCGTGCCGCCTTGCACACTTGCCGGATCCGCGCCGAGGAACACCAAGGCATCACCATCCGGGTCCAGATCGGTGGCCAGGAGATTGGTGACGGCCAACGAACCGGAGTCGGGAGACATCACCGTAAGCGCATCCGGCCCCTCGACGGGAAAATGGTTGGCGATCAAGGTGGGCGAGAGCAGGAAATTATCGTCGTTGGTGGCAATGTTCATCCCATGGATGGCCAACACGTTTGCGCCTGGTATCAGCGTGGGAATCATGGCCGTGAGGTCGATGCGTTTCGCGGCAAAGCTGTCGCGCGTTGTACGCGCCTCATTTGCGATGGCATCCCAGCCGGTGATGAGCTCACCCACGAAGATTTCGGCGCTGAAATAGGTTCCATCACAGGAGTCATCGGCCAGGGGAGTTAAGGCGATATCGATGGTGTCGCCGATGAACACCCCAGGTAGCTCAACTAAATCGTCGCGTCCCACGCCATCATTACCGGCAATCATCGTATTATACAGCTCCACCCCGTTATGGAAGACGCGGACCCCGACACCCCCCCCGCAATTCACATTCTGTTTGCGAAAACGAACCCGCACGGACAGATCACCATCGAGCTCGGCCATCCAACGCCGGATGACCCACTGCTCGTCACCGTTATTTGCCCCATTGGGATGCGCGGTTTCCTGACCCAGTTGACTCCAGGGCGGATTTGCAGCCGGATTTCCCGGGACACCGAGATTCCACGCCGCACCAATAAAGGTCCAGTTCGTATCTGCGGTGTTGAAATCATTCGCCCCGTACCGACCATCGCCATCCTGGGTGAAATTGTAAT
>JBLIND010000088.1:0-18549 GCA_047639095.1 Candidatus Omnitrophota bacterium
CATCAAGACCTCCACCGGCAAAGTGCAACCGGCCGCCAGCATGGAAGTCACCCTGGTCATGCTCCACGCGATTCGCGATTTTTACTATGCCACCGGCACGATGATCGGCATGAAACCCGCCGGCGGGATTTCCAACAGCAAGCTCGCCATTCACTACCTGGTCATGCTGCGCGAAACCCTCGGACAGGCCTGGATGAATTCAACCTGGTTTCGTTTTGGCGCCAGCACCCTTGCCAACGATGTCCTGATGCAACTGGTCAAACAGCAAACCGGCACCTACCAATCGCTGGATTACTTCTCAAACGATTGATGTTATGGCAAAATCCAAAAAACCTTCCCTGACCTTTAACACCGACTGGACCTACGCCCCCGCGCCGGAGTCCACCGATCACGTCACCATCAACAAGCGCTACCAGCTTTTCATTAACGGGCGCTTTGTCGCACCGAAATCGGGCAAGTACTTCAACACCATCAATCCAGCCAATGAAACAAAACTGGCAGAGATTGCCGATGCGAACGCCGCAGATGTCGACGCCGCAGTGAAGGCCGCGCGAAAAGCCTACACGAACGTCTGGTCCGTCATGCCCGCCAAGGAACGGGCAAAATATATCTACCGCATCGCGCGGCTGCTGCAGGAACGCGCCCGTGAATTTGCCGTGATCGAAACCCTCGACGGCGGCAAACCCATTCGGGAGTCGCGCGATATCGACATCCCCCTCGCCGCCAACCACTTTTTCTATTACGCCGGATGGGCTGACAAACTCGACTATGCCTTCCCCGGAAAACGCCCAACTCCGATCGGCGTCGCGGGTCAGATTATCCCCTGGAACTTCCCCCTGCTCATGGCCGCATGGAAAATTGCTCCCGCCCTGGCCACCGGCAATACCGTCGTGCTCAAGCCGGCTGAAACCACCTCGCTTACCGCGCTCAAACTGGCCGAACTGATCCAGGAAGCCGACCTGCCACCCGGCGTGGTCAATATCATCACTGGTGCAGGCGAAACCGGCGCGGCTCTGGTCCAGCATCCGGACATCAATAAAATCGCCTTCACCGGTTCAACTGCGGTCGGCAAAATTATCCAGCGATCGATTGCCGGCACGGGGAAAAAGTACACTCTGGAGCTAGGAGGCAAGGCGGCGAACATCATTTTCGAAGATGCCACTATCGACCAGGCGGTTGAAGGCATCATCAACGGGATCTTTTTCAATCAGGGCCACGTCTGCTGCGCAGGCTCCCGTCTCTTCGTGCAGGAATCCGTTCACGACGAGGTCATCCGCCGCTTGAAGGATCGTATCGAGACGCTGATCGTCGGCGACCCGATGGATAAAAATACCGACATCGGGGCCATCAACTCGAAGGAACAACTCGCCACCATCAATAAGTACCTGAAGATCGGAGCCAAGGATGGCGCTGAGATGTACCAGTCCAGCTGCTCGGTCCCCGGAAAAGGTTACTGGTGCCGACCGACCTTATTCCTGAATGCCTCGCAGTCGCATCGTATCGTCCAGGAAGAAATATTTGGACCCGTGCTGGCGGTGCAGACCTTCCGCACCCCTGACGAAGCCATCACCAAGGCGAACAACACGCCCTATGGACTCTCCGGTGGCGTGTGGACCGATAAAGGTTCGAAGATCTTTAACATCACCTCCAAAATTCGAGCCGGGGTCATCTGGGCCAACACCTACAACACCTTCGACCCGACCTCGCCCTTCGGCGGCTATAAAGAATCCGGCGTCGGCCGCGAAGGCGGCTTACACGGTCTGGCACCCTACCTCAACCTCGGCTAAATCCGCGTAGCACGGATTTATTCTGTCCCAGAGCACTCGCCACAACTCCAAAAGACTCCAGGTTATTCCCCACGTACTGGCGTAACCGTTGTCGTATACCGGTTCACACTCCCGTTAAATTTATTCGGCACTTCGTACTTCCCCACCGGATCCTTGTAGTCCTCCCCCACAAAGAATCCAATCGCCGGCTGCTGTTTCAACAAGCCCGGCGAGGCCCGTCGCGCAACCACCTGCCCATCGATCGAAAGGGTCATTTCCTCCTCCTTGAGCGCCGCTCCAACCGTGAACGCCCCACCCTTCACCTCATCCGCGATCAAGCGTGTCAACACCCCCGCATTCCGGATTTCAAACACCGCCTTTCCCCGAATAAAATTCAGTGAATAACCATACTGCAAGCCGCCATGCGAAAGCACCACCCCATGCGGTTTCGTTGCGGCGACGGTGACCTCCATGCTGAAGGCCGCGTTGGCCACCTCGGGCGGATCATCCACACCGCTTCGCTCGATCTCCGAACGATCAGCTTTGCCCTTCGACGCTTTTCCTCCCAGGGTTTTCGGATACACGTGGGCGCGTTTTGCCCACACGTCCCACTGACCCGCCAACTCGACTCGTCGCTCCGGGTGTGCCGCTGCGAGATTCCGGGTCTCCGTCCGATCTTCTTTTACATTATACAATTCCCATTTAGCCGGATTCACGCCGTTCTTTTCCGCGACTCCGCGCCCGACCAACTTCCAGTCCCCGGCACGCACAAAGGCGTTGTTCTCATGCTCAATAAAAATGGGCTGCGTGCGCGCGAGCACTTTGCCATCAAAGGCCGGGCGCAAGGAAATGCCATCCAGCGCCGGGATAGCATGGTCATGATACTTCCTCGGATAGGCAGCCCCGGCGACATCGAGGATCGTCGGCATAAGATCGATCAACTGACCCGGAACCGTATACCAGTCCTCATGCGGAGCAATCTTCGCCGGCCAGTGCATGAAGAACGGCGTGCTCGTGCCGCCTTCATGGGCATAATGCTTGTACAGACGAAAGGGCGTGCATCCCACATTCGCCCAGGCTTCTCCGTAGGAATTGCCGCTCTCCTGATTGCGCTTTTCGACATCGTAAAAATTACCTCGACCGAGTTTACCCCCTTCGGCGCAAGCCCCGTTATCGGAAAGGAACATGATCAAGGTGTTATCGAAGAGTCCTTCGTGCTTCAAGAACGACACGAGTTTGCCGATGTTCTGATCCACCCGGTCGATCATCGCCGCGTACACCGCCATCTTCAAATCCATCTCGTCCTGCTTCTCCTCATCCAGCGAATCCCAGGCAGGAATCCCATCTGTACGCTCGGAAAGCATCCCGGCGGGATCAATCAATCCCAGCGCGATTTGTCGCTGGTAGCGTTGGACCCGCAGTCGATCCCACCCCATCTTGTACGTCCCCCGATACTTCGCAATATCGTCTTCGAAGGCCTGGAGCGGCCAATGTGGTGCGGTGAAAGCCAGGTAGAGGAAGGAGGGGCGCTTCTGCCCTTCCTGTTCTTCCTTCAGAAAGCGAATGCCGTAATCCGTAAACGCGTCCGTGGTATAGAAAGCCTCATCGGTCGTACTTTCCGGCGTGGGCACCGGTTCGTTACCCAGGGTCATGCCCCGTGGCGCTTCCGGATGAAAAAAGCGCGTCGCCCCGGGGAGGCATCCGAAATATTTTTCAAAGCCTCGCTGCAAAGGCCACTGATCCCGGGCATTGTTTCCGAGATGCCACTTACCGGACATCAAGGTGGCGTAGCCCGCTTCATGGAGGACCTCCCCTAGGGTCACACATTGCCGATTGAGATAGCCCTGGTAGGCGGGCGGACCCCCTCCCCCACGAGTACTCCCCGGAGATTGGGTCATATGGCCGATGCCCACCTGGTGCGGATGCAGACCGGTCATCAGTGTGGCGCGCGTGGGGCAACAGCGACCACTGTTGTAAAACTGGGAAAACCGCACCCCGCCGTGTGCCAACGCATCGATGTTCGGAGTCTCAATTTCACTCCCGTAGGCACCAATATCGGAGAAACCCATGTCATCCACCATGATGAGAATGATGTTCGGTCGTTCGGCCGCGTAAAGCGTAGCGAGGAGAGTGAATACGACTGCATGGATGTACCTTTTCATAGAATCACCGGTTCTTTATGGCCTTATCGCCCGTATTCACCTGCGTCGACCGCACGGTTCCATTGAACGGATTCGGCGCATCGTAGGTTCCTGCGGCGGTCTGCTCGTCATATCCAACCGTCATGCCGTCCTTGGGTTGCACCGGAATCAAGCCCGGCGAATCAACAGCTTCAATCAAGAGGTCGTTCACGTAGAGCGCCATTTTTTCCGCATTGAGGTGGGCCAGCACGCGCACCCGGCCACGACTGACTTCGGGCGACTGAATCCGTGTGACTTCACCATTCACCCGTACGTCGAAGGTCACCTTCCCTTCCACAAAATGCACCGCATACCCGTGCTCACGCCCGCCCTGGCAAAGCACCACCCCCTGCGCCAGAGGCTCCTTGGTCTGCACGTCTACGACCAGGTCAAGCGGCGTCTTTGCGATGTTGGGCGAAGTCACCGGAGCAACCTCCATCCGCTTTTTACCTTTCCCGGAAACCGGCTCCGGATACGTGTCCAGAATTGCCTTCATCCGTGCCATGACCTCGGGCAGCTCCGCCACATGATTCTGCGTTTCGTGAGGATCGCTTTCGTAATCGTAGAGCTCATATTCCACCGCCTCCTCTTTTTTCCACTCCACCATGCGATACCGCTCGGTGCGAATCGCCCGTCCGAGCTTGGACTTGGGATAGGCGTGATAGGTATGCTCGCGAACGCGAACGCTCGAATCCTTTAACACCGGAACCAGGCTCAGACCGTCCATCGGTTGTGGCCCCTGTGGAGACGGCAAGCCCGCCAGTTCCGCCAGGGTTGGAAAAATGTCAACGCTACCGGCGGGCTGACGCGATGCCGATCCGGGCGCCGTCACGCCCGGCGCGACCATGATGATGGGAATGCGATTGGCCTGCTCGTAGTTGGTGTGCTTGGTCCAGATGCCCAGGTCGCCCAGATGAAACCCGTGGTCGCCCCAGAGCACAACGATGGTCTTTTCATCGAGCTCCAAACGCTTAAGCTCCGCCCACACTTTACCAACCTGAGCATCCGCATAACTGGTGCTCGCATAATAGCCATGGATCAATTTCCGCTGCAGCGCTTCCCCCACCACTCCGTTTTCTGGTACCGGCTTAAAGGCCGTGATCTCGCCACCACGCTTCAAGGCCGTAGCCGGCGCATCTTTGGGGAACGCTTGATTCACGGGACGCGGTAAGCGGGTCTCATCGTAGAGATCCCAATATTTTTTCGGCGCCGAAAACGGCAAGTGCGGGCGCACAAATCCCGTGGCGATAAAAAACGGGGTGCCGTCCTTTTCCTGACGCTCTTTCGCGGCTTGCAGACGTTTAATGGTCTCATTCGCAACGCGCCCATCGGCATAGGCATCATCCGCAACATCCGGCGATTCAAACGCCGCACCGCGCGGCAAGGAACGAATCGATCCCAGCTTTTGATTCGTGAACAGGGCTTCTTCGCGGGTGAGCTGCCCGCCGTCGGTGCTTTCGGGATCCAGGTATTCAATCACCTTGTCATGAAAATGCGGGACACTAAACGATTCCGGATCACCTTGGTTGCCGTGCCCAATGTGAAAGACCTTGCCCAGGGATTCCGTCCGGTAGCCATGCCGGGCAAAGAACTGCGGCATCGTAACCGCATCTGGGATCAGCTGACGCAAATTACTCCCCAGACCGTACAAACCTGAAGAGGTTGAATGCGATCCCAGCATCAGGGTGAAACGTGAAGGTGCACACACCGCCTGGTTGCAATAGGCGCGATCAAAGCGCATCCCGCGTGCTGCCAGCGCATCGATGTTCGGCGTTTTGGCATGAGCATCGCCATAACACCCCAGGGTGGGCTTGAGATCATCGACCAGAATGAGCAGGACATTGGGCTTCGCGCCCGCATGGATGCTGGCCAACCACCCGCATAGCCCCAGAATCACCACACATTGTATTTTCATCATTGCTCCAGTATCCGAATGGTCAGGGCTCCCAAGCGCCATTGCCCTCCGGCTTCGACCCCAACATGCGGGCGACTGTCGAGGCGAAGCGTTTCGCCTTTCAGCAACACGCCGATGTCGCTTAGAATACCCTGCTGGCCTTTGGCATCGTTGTCGGCGTCTACACAATAAATGGCCAGGGGCGCTTTGTCACCGACGGTATAAAAGCCGCCACACACGCCGTTGCCGGCAACGATCGCGGCAGATTCCACAATCACATCTCGATCAAAGTCTATGGTCAGGCCGACACCGCTGTCCACCTGCAATGTTTTGCCACCGGTAAGCCCCAGCCCGTTGGCGTTCGACGAGAAAGTAGCTCCAGAAAGCGCCTTCAATCCCGCCACGCCCGTCACCGTCATGGTCACCCCGCCTCGCTTTACAGAAAACGGTGCTGCAGGCTGACCCGCGAACTCCGCCGATAAGGGACTGGGCTTTCCTTCTGCGAGACGCCAGTCGAACACCAACCGCTTGTTGGATGTAAAAGGTACGATACGATGCCCTCCGCTGTTTCGATGCAGCAGCGCCTGGGTATTCAAGTGATGAATCAAGGGCTTCAGATCCGCCTCATCGATGCGATTGATGTTCTCCCATTGATCGCTTTTCAGCTCATACAAGGCAAAGGGATGCACTTCACCTGCACGCAGCAGTCGGGCATCGTAAAAAATCTTCCACTGGCCCTCCCGGGTGGTCCCATCAAACGTCGGATCATCCACCCGCATGGCGGCGACGGCATTGTCGGCCTTCTTCATCTCCGAGTGATCATTAAAGAACAGCGGGGCCCTTTGCTCAAGCCGCTCACCTTTAAGCGCAGCCAAAACGGATAGACTATCCTCGGCACCTTTTTCCCCGGCACGCAGATCCGGCAGGTTTGAGCCCACGATTTCCGCGAAGGTAGAATAGAGATCCTGCAAGCCGATGGGCGATGCATTGGTCGTTCCGGGCTTAATCCCGCCCGCCGCCCAGGCGGCTATGAAGGGGACCCGATGCCCGCCCTCAAAACAGGATCCTTTGTGACTCCGAAAAGGTCCGGAAGCGACGTCGCTGTTCTTCTCTGCTCCGTTATCACTGGTGAATATGACCAACGTATTATGGATCATTTTCTGCTCCGGACTCCGAGGATCATCCGTCGCCTCCAGCCAGTCGATCAAGCGTCCCAAGGCCACATCATTCTCGTAAATCAAATCGTGCCGGGCATCCATCGGTTTGCCGGACTTGGTCCGGGAGGCCCCGGCTACTGGCTTTCCACCGATGGCGGCATCCGGCGTATACGGCCCATGATTGGCATTCGCAGGGTAATAGATAAAGAAGGGCGAGGCCGCATTCCGGGAGAGGTGGTCACGCAGAAACTCAACCGCATGATCCGAATGTCGACTGCCCAGCTTGGTCAGCACATATGCATCGCCCCCCTCACCCACCAGCTGCTTGCCCTGGCTGGTGGCTCCGACGATCGTCCGACCGTGAATATGTCCAGGCCCCTTGCTCTGCTTCGGCCCATTGGATTTCCCGCCATTCTTTTTCCCGGCATCCGGCCCGGACGTGCCATGGCTGCGCGACGTAAATTGAGCGACATCAAATCCATGATCCAGCGGGCCATCGAAGAGCGGTTGATTCAAATCGGCGTCCTCCCAACCGGCCGCAGGGGTACCATCCGCACGTCGATATCGCAATCCGACATGCCACTTGCCAAACATCGCCGTGCGATAGCCCTCGCCTTGTAACATTGATGCAATGGTGGGCCGGTCTTTTTCAATCAGGGGATCCCCCTGCACCCCAAACAGCACCCAGTATTTTAAGCGATTCCGCCAGGAGTAACGCCCGGTCAGCAGACTGTAGCGGGTGGTCGTGCAGCGCGAAGACGGCGTATGTGCATCCGTAAATCGCACGCCAATATACGCAAGGCGCTCCATGTTCGGCGTGTGCAACTGAACCTCATCCGCGTTTCCGGTAAAATCCTGGAAGGCACTGGTGTCGCCCATGCCCATATCATCGGCCATGAAAAGAACGATGTTCGGCTGGTTGGCCCCCTGTGCGGTGAGGAACAGACAAAGGAAAAGCAGGTATGACGTTCGTATCATTTTCATGTGACGTTCAGGGTAGGATATGGGCTCCGGCAGCAGCTTGAACACTAAAAATGTGGGCAGAACGTGGCAGGTCTTTGAAGCGGACCTGCTCCAGGTGGCGCATGAGCGCGGGGGCGGCCGCGGTATGTACGAGGCTGACCGTCGAACCACCAAAACCTCCTCCGGTCATGCGGGAGCCGATCAGACCCTGCTCGGGGCCGAAGGCATAGGCCGCATCCACCAGTGCATCAAGCTCTTTACAACTGACCTCGAAATCATCCCGAAGGGATACATGGCTGGCCAGCATCAATTGCCCGACCTCTTCGAATGCACCGTTGCGCAAGGCCGTTGCGAAAGCGGGCACCCGGGCGATTTCAGACACGACATGGCGCGCCCGAGGGTAGAGCTCACCCAGCTCATCCGCAGCCGCATGAACCTGCTCAAGCGTCACGTCGCGAAGGGTCGACACCCCAAACAAACGCGCCGTCGCTTCGCAGGCGCCACGACGCTCCTTGTAGGGGCCGTCACCGAGCGCATGTTTGACCCGCGTGTCCGCGACAACCACGGAAACGCCATCCGGAAAAGGCACGGACTCCAACGAGCAATCCCGGCAATCGATGAGCAAAGCCGCGCCCGACTCGCTGGCGCCAACCGCAAGCTGATCCATAATACCACAGGGCACCTTGGCCCAGGTGTGCTCCGCGCGCTGGCAAAGCTTTGCCCGACGCACGGGGGCGAGCGTCTTGCCTGACAGGTGTTCAACCGTCAAGGCGGTAAGCGTTTCCATGGCCGCACTACTGCTGAGGCCGGCCCCATCCGGCAGATCTGCCGAGATCTGCATGGAAAATCCAGGGCAGGCAATTCCCGCTTCCCGATACACGGCGATGACCCCGAAGACGTAATTCGCCCAGTCCTGATCACCTTCGCGAGGAAGGGCATCATCGGGTGTGCCCAGAATGGGCCCCAGGGTGTTTCGATCCGAATCCACCTCGATAACCGGATCCGCGCGGGGGGTGATCTCCGCCGTGATGTAGCGGTCGATGGCCATGGGCATGACCCAGCCATCCTGGTAGTCAACGTGCTCCCCGATCAGGTTGATTCGGCCGGGCGCACGTACACGGAACATTGGCATCATAGACGAAGGCATAGCACCGAGGGTGCTGAGGATCCAATTCAAAAACGGGGTCAGGCGCTTCCGGTTTCGCCAGGTTTCTCAGGCACTTGAAGCCCTGAAGCATTCACCCTTTCGTCCCAGCGCAACTACACCTCTTCCAGCATCTTATCCGCATCACCAAAACGCCCGGGGCACACGCCCATCTTATCCATGAGCGAAAGGTACAGCCGGCACATCTGGCGATCCGGCTTTCCATTGTAATCGAGCACGCGGCCGCCATTGATCTGCCCGCCCGCCCCGCCGAGGACGATCACCGGCAATTGATTGGCATTGTGATTCCCGGTGAGCATGGAGGAGCAATACAGCATCATGGTATTATCCAAGGCCGTTCGCTCGCCTTCCTGGATCGCATCGAGTTTCGTCGCGATGTAGGCGAGCTGTTCGATGAAGAACTGATTCACCTTCAGCCAGTCCGCCGTGTCATTATGTGAGAGCAGATGGTGGATCATGTAATCCACCCCCAGGTTCGGAAAGCGCAACGAGGAATGATCGTTGTTTAATTTCAGGGTACTGATCCGGGTCGTATCCGTTTGAAACGCCAGGACCAGAAGATCACTCATCATGCGCATATGCTCGGCAATATCCTGCGGAATACCATCGGCCGGGCGAGGAATGTTCGGCTGATCGAGCGTGGGCCTCCAGCCCTGCAACTCGTTGCGCTTGCCCGCATTTTCGATCCGCACCTCGACCTCGCGCACGGAGTTCAGATATTCATCCAGCTTCAGCTGGTCCCGCGCACTAATCCCGCGACGTAAATCTTTGGCATCATTCAACACCGCATCCAGCACGCTCTGATCGCCCCGCGCGGTGGTATCCTTGAACAGGCGATCGAAGGCCAGGGCCGGATAGATTTCGAGGGGCGTGGCCGTCGTCGGCGAGCTCCAGGAAATATGAGAACTGTAGAGCATGGAGTAATTTTTGTGCACCGATGGATTCGATTTTTCACAGGCCAGGACCAGGCTCGGCACCTTGGTGGCCCGGCCAATCTGCTGAGCCACCAGCTGGTCAAAACTCGTGCCCGATCGAATTTCTCCACCGGATGCCAGCGGGGCTCCGGAAAGCAGGTTGCCGGTTTGCGAACTGTGAATATTCCCCTTCAAGGCCTCCACATTGTACAGCCCCTTGATGAACAGCATCTTCTCCCGGTGCGGCATGAGGGGCGACAGGACCTGGCCGAGTTCCATCCCTGCACCTTCGCCTTTGGCCCACCATTCCTTGGAGTGAAACCCATTCCCCGAGAACAGGACCGCCAGGCGTACCGGCGCTTCGCTTGCGGGCTCCTTGCCTTTGGGCACATCGCCCCAGACCGTGCGGGATTCCATCCAGGGCAAGGCCATAGTGACCCCCGCTCCGCGAAGAAATTGACGCCGGGAAACCTGTTCGCTGATTCGTTTTTTCATGGCTGCTCCGCTTCGGGTTCATGGCTGGCAAGGTCTCGACCACGGATCATCCGGAACTGCGGACTCCGTACGATCTGTTCAATGACAAAACCAATCTGATAGTCGTGATCCGGCAAGGCCGTGACCAGCTCATCGATCAAGGGCTGATCCGACAGTTGGACCGATCGTCCCAAGGCATAACCTAACAGCTTCCGGCAGAATTGACGCAGAAAATCTTCGCGTCGATCCTTCAGCAGGTACTGCCGCAAGCCCTCCAGCCCCTCAATTTCCTCGCCGTTTGGCAGGCGCGTAGCCGTATCGCGGCCGCCGCGCGCCTGGCCAATCGCATCAAAATTCTCGAGCGCAAAACCATAGGGGTCGATTTTCACATGGCATTTCGCACAGGCTGGTGCGGTACTGTGAATCTCGATCAAAGCACGTTCGGTGAGCCCCTCCGGCACCACGTCCGGCAATTGCGGCACATCCTTGGGTGGGTTGGGAAGATGCTCGCCGAGCAGCGTCTCGTACACCCAATTGCCGCGCAGGATCGGACTCGTACGCGAGGCTCCGGACTGCTTCGCGAGGGTGGCGGCCATCCCGAGGATGCCCCCCCGCCCCCGGGCGCGCAGCCCCTCGACCCGTTGCCAGCCGTTCGGCGCATCCATACGGTAAAAGGTCGCGAGTACAGGATCCACGAAGGTGTGATCCGCATCGAGCAGCGAGAGCACCGAACGATCCTGTTGGAAGAAGTCGGCAAAAAATCGAATGGCTTCCTCCTCCATCGACCCGCGCAGCGCCGCGAATTGGGGGAAGTGTCGCTCGCTTTTTTCATCTAAGTTCGCGAAGTCGCGTACGCCCAGCCACTGGCAGCCGAACTCAACCGCCAGTCGTTTCGTGCGATCATCTTTCAACATACGACGGGCCATGGCGGCCAGAATATCGGGCTCGTGCAAACGTCCGGCAACCGCGAGGGACATCAACTCGGCATCCGGCATGGTCGACCACAGGAAGTAACTCAAGCGAACCGCTAATTGCACATCGCTGACGGGCGAGGCATCCTTTCCGGGTGTGGGCTGCTCCATTTTGTAGAGAAATTCAGGTGCGACTAATACACGCGCAAGGCACATGCGGATGGCGGCATCATGACTCAGCTCTTCTGCGCGTAAGTTCTGGTAAAGCGAGTTGATTTCCTGCCGCTCATCCGAGCGGAGCGGACGTCGCCATGCTCGCTCGGCCCAGGCATGGATGGCCTGAACATGATGGGGTTCGGCCGTGCGCAAGGTGTCCCGAAATATTTCCGCACGCGCTTTGATCGGATCACCCATCGGCGTGAAGGCACTCGGGTCGGCATCCTGGGTTGCAAATTGCCAGAGCTGCTCATAGGCGTCTACGAGTTTCAAGGGCTCGTGACTCACAAAGCGCAACCCGTCCCAAAGCTGATCCAGCTCGGCCGCCTCCGATGCGTTGAGCATCAATCGCTGGAGGTGGTCATCCTCCCGATAGTACAGAGTCAGGGTAACCACTTCATCGACCGGCACGATTTTGGTGTAGCACAGGGCCAGCGGAAACAGCGATCGGAAGGCATCGAAACCCGCCACCAGTCGTTTGCGGGTAGCGCTTTCATCCTGGACCAGAAAAGGGGTATCCGACACAAGCGGCTGAACCCCATCGCTCCATTTCTGCTTATTTCCATCGGGGCGTAAAGTGCCCGGCTTCAAAACCAGGTCCGGCTCCGTCAGTTGCACGCGCATCTGGACACTGCCCTCCGCCCCCTTCTCGGGATGCAACCGGGTCCCGGCAACCAGCTCGCCGCCGCTCGCCAACCCCTTTGGCAATTGAAATCGTAAGATGGATGGCGCCTGCACTTCGATGTTCCCATTCGCAGATCGTTCAGGTGATGACCCGCCGGAAAGCCCCAGCCATTTCAGCGGACCTTGCCAGGATCGAAGATCGATTCGGAGTTGTTCATCGGGGCCCGATGTGGCTTCTGAGAGCAACATCGCCTGCACCGACAATGCTGTTCCCTGGACTTCGCCCTTCGGCTTCCCCTCCATGATCTGCGCGCGCCAGGTGGCCAGGCTCGAGCCCGGTGGAATCGCGGCCGACGCCGACGGGGCTTCGTCGGATGAACAGAAATGCCACGTATCGATATGCCCGAACGAATCCGCAAGGGGATTGCTGTCCTGGATCCGATCAACCACCTCCTTTGCGAGATCCCATACCCGTTCGGCATCTCCCACTTCGCGGATAGTCAGGGCTACATGCGTGGTATCACAGATGTGATTTCGATCGCGCGGGTTCACAGCCACCATGACCAGGTCACCTTTCCGAATCTCAAACGGGGAGCCCGGGTTGATCTCCGCCTCCCCACTATTATCCACCACGCCGCCAGCGATCGTGGCTGGGCCGGCATGCGTGATCAACTCAACCCGCCATTCGAATCCGTTGCCGCATTTGGTGTCGGCATCGGCCACGCGGCCCGTCACCTGAATCGTTCCGTCGAAGGGACTGCGCCAGTAGGTCATGACCTCTTTATCCGGTGAGGGATGCATGATCACGGACCGCGCCGGAACGGTCAGCGTTGATACTGAGAGGACCTGGTCCGACTTGTTGGCGGATATACTGGGTGTGTTATGAGACCCCCAACCCCGGAGGACCGGATACTGATTATTGGAAATCTTTTCGGTGAAATGACCTTTCACTTCCGGGCGTTCGGATTCACCCAGCCGGGTAAGCGCCGCCCAACTGGCGAGCAGACCAGGATGGAGTTTACGTTCCTCCGCCAGGGACTCGATCGACTGCTTTGACGTATGGGCATCCATCAAGGCCTGCAGGTACGCGGCGGTACGCTTAAGCTCTGCTCCACGCAAGGCCTCCAGCTCATCGCCCAGCACCTGGACATCCTGCAGGTGAAGCGGCGGCCGGTCGGGATAGACGATGCGCGGGTTTTCCCAGAGCGCCAGGTCATTGCGGGAGCCATCACCTGCATCGGAGCAGACCAGGTAAAGCGTCGTATCCGCATCGGGCAGCTTCAGCTTGATTTCGTTCCGGCTCGCGATTGGATTCACCGCTTCCTGCCAGGCTTTCGGTCCGTCGCGTTTACCGATGTGGCCAATGGTGGTGAAGCGCCATAGTGACTTTTGCCACGCGCCGATCAATCGTGTAAGGTCGGCCGTTTGCGCGGTTTCAGATTCTCGCCACGAGGTCCGAATCGGATCGAGAATCAAAGACGGCTGCGCATCGTGGAGGCTCTCCCAGAGCGTTCCGAGGTATGCCGCATGCAAACCCTGCTTAGCGGCGACCGCATCAATCGTGGTTTCACCCTGTTCCAGCGCGGCGCGATGCTCGATGGTTGCGCGAAGGTACTTCTCCAGCGGGAGCAAGCCGGCATCGCGCGTATTGAACTTGATGCCCTGAAGATTGACCGGGATGCCATCGCCCATCTCCGTATAACGCGCATAAAATGCACGAATGGCTTGCAGCTTCTCTTCGGCCCAATCCGCCGAGCTCGTTTTCTCCGAGAAGACGATGCCATCCGGCAACAAAACCGCGTGTTCAGCCACCCGCTTGCCTGCATCAAAATATTTGGAGAACAGGGCGGGAGACATGACCAGGGCTGCACCGGTATTCGTAAAACCTTCACCTGCGGCGCCGTCCACGGGAAATTCACGCGCCGGATCGAGCGATGCAACGCCGGTCAAGTCCCGCAGGGTATGGGTGTATTCCGCATTCGACAGACGCCGCAACACCACCGGCCCCGGGTCGCCGGCCTGGGCCAGCGCCTCGGCATGCAGATACTGGGTCGTCCAGTCCACGAGGATGGCGCGCTCCTCGGCGGTCGGTTGCTTTTTCTTTTCAGGCGGCATATCGCCACTCACCAGCTGACGCCGAACTTCCTGCCAGATCTTCGGCTCGTTCCGCACCTGCTTCAATGCCGAGAACCGTTCGAGATCGAGATCCCCTTTAAAGCTTTCCTCGTCGTGGCAGTCCACACAGAACTGGTCGACCAAGGGACGCACGGATTGTGCATACGCGAGTTCCAGGGTTTCAAAGGGGTCAGCTGCCGCAGCGACGCAATGTGCTGCGCCTCCACTGAACAGCGTCAGGAAGCAAAGACGAGTTAATAACCGGAAGGCATTCCGGATGGATGGAAGCGAATTAGGCATAAGCTGAAAAGCAGTGGATGCATAATGGCTCACACTGCGGCAGATGAAAGTATCAAATCGTCGAATCCGGCCCCCGCCACGCATTGCCGTTTACTCGGGCGTGATTTCGCAGTAAGTGATGAAACATGAAATTACGCTTCCAGAGTCTCTTCGTCAGCAGCATGCTCCTCCTTTCCGCCCTGATTACTCACGCGGTTGAGCCGGTAAAAATTGTCCTCGTCGCCGGCGCGGTCAAACAGGCGGACCGAAGCGGACATCACGATTACCTGGGTGGTTGTCGCCTGCTCCAGGACCTGTTGCAGCAGACACCGGGGGTGGAAGCCGTCCTGGTCCAAGACGGCTGGCCGAATGACGAACAGCTGTTTAATGATGCGAAGGCTATCGTCTTTTACACCGATGGCGGAGGCAAACAGGCGTATCTCGCCTCTCCGGAACGCATCGCACAGGTACAGCGATGGGTGGATGCTGGAATTGGCCTGGTCAGCCTTCATCAGGCCGTGGAGTTCCCCCCCGCCCTCGCCAGCCAATCCCTGGCCTGGACCGGAGGTGTCTATACGAAAGCCTCCAGCCGAGGGCATTGGGACAGCGTTCACCAGACGTTTCCGGATCATCCTATCGCGCGCGGCGTGGTGGCCTGGAAGATCAACGACGGCTGGCTGAAAGGCTTCACCTTTCCCGAGGGCCTGCAGGGCATCACCCCACTGGTCTGGTCGAGCAAGGAACATGGCGGGGCAAACACCGGTGGCCATAAGGACGTCGTCGTCTGGTCCTTTGATCGACCCGATGGCGGACGGTCTTTCAACTTCAGCGGTCTGGATGCCCATGCGGCCTGGCACCTGCCGGGTATGCGAAAGCTGATGGTCAATGGCGTTCTCTGGACGGCCGGGGTTGCACTCCCGGAGAGCGGCGCCTCCTGTCTGACTGACGCGGAGCGCATTGACTCCTACCTCACCCCGCGAGGAGCACCGGAACCCTTAAAGCTCAATCCGTTTCCCGCCAGCAAGTAAGCGAACGTATGTGTGGCACGGCGATTGGAGAGGTCGCCGAGCGGTTCTCTCCGTGATAAGGGCATGCCATGAAAAACAATATCAGGCATCTATTCTATTTCGTGGGCTTGCTGAGCGCGGGCCTGGTCACGGCCCAGCAAACCGCAACCGCCCCTTTAGCACTCCAACCCTTCGTGGATAAACACGAGCTCGCCGGAGCCATCGGCCTGGTTGTCGACCGGGAGCAAGTGCTCGCGATTGAAACCTTCGGCTTTGCCGACATCGCTGCAGGCAAAGCCATGCCCAAAAATGCCCTGTTCTGGATTGCCTCCCAGTCCAAACCCATAACCGCCACGGCGGTTATAATGCTAGTCGACGAAGGCAAAATAAACCTCGATGATCCGGTGGAAAAGTACCTGCCCGAGTTCAAGGGTCAACAGGTCAACGTCGGCGACAAACGGCAACCGCCGGTCCATCCAATCACCGTCCGCGAGGTCCTCAGCCATATGAGTGGTCTGCCGTTTAAATCCGACGTGGAAAACCCCACCCTGGATGCCCTCCCCCTCGCCGAAGCGGTGGCCAGTTACGCGAAGACGCCCCTGCAAACCGAACCGGGAACGCACTACCAATACTCTAACGCGGGGATCAACACCTCAGCCCGCATTCTCGAAGTGGTGAGCGGCATGAAATATGAGGATTTCCTGCAGGAACGCCTGTTCGATCCGCTAGGCATGAAAGACACCACCTTCTGGCCGAATGACGAGCAAACGAAACGCATCGCCAAATCGTACCGTCCGAATGCCGAGAAAAACAACCTGGATGAATTCCAGACGGGCCAACTTTCGTACCCGCTCAGCCATCGAAAAACGCGCTTCCCCATGCCGGCGGGCGGGCTGTTCTCCAGTGCGGAGGACACGGCCAAGTTCTGCCAGATGATGTTGAACGGCGGCGAGCTTAACGGAAAACGATATGTGAGCGAGGCCGGGTTTAAGGCCTTAACCACACGCCAGACGCCGGAATCCGTGAAGGCGAGTTATGGCCTGGGCTACTCGGTCGGGGGTGATTCGTTCGGGCACGGTGGCGCGCATGCCTCCAACATGACTGTTTACCCCGCGAAGGGTGTCGCCCTGATCTGGATGGTCCAGCACGGCGGATTTCCCGGGGAAGGTAACAAGGCCCAGGGTGTATTTAAAGACTGGGCCTTGAAGCAATTCGGAAAATAGCCAGATCAGTAAAGATGAAACTCGATCGTGTAGCGTTCGACTTTGCTCGCGGTCGTGAGGTTCGCCCGCACCACCAGCTCGATCTGGCTTTCGGATACACCCGCTTTAACCAGTTGGCCTTTCAACACGTCGAGCTCCGACTGGGCCTTCCTGACGATGTCGCTCGCAGTGTACGGATGCTGTGACGCGCGAATGATCTTCACGTTGAGCTGATCGTCACCTTTAAGCGCGGCGGCAATGGCCTTCAGGCGTTCCATCGCATTGGCGGATGAATCCTGCGCCTTTCCGGCAGCCCCCTTTTGGGCGGCGGCCTGCTTAGCCCCGGCCTGCTTTTTCTTTTCCGCGGGCTTCGATTTGAGCGGCTGATGCTCCCCGTGATCGTTCTCATCGGCCTTCGCATGCCCATGGTCATCATGATTGGCCTTCGCATGATGATCGGCATGCCCGTCGTCGTCAACCAGGGTGGCCAGGGGGATCGCTTTTTCGGAGGCCGCATGCCCCTGCTCCACCGGCTTGGCCTTGTGCGATTTCGCGGAAGCGACCTCGACCGGCTTTCCAGCATCAGCGGGTTCGGCGTTGCCAATATGCAGGCCTTCTGCGCGTACGCCGCCCTTCATGCATTTGAGTTCCATATTCAACTCCGACACCAATCCGAGGATCTGCGCGACATCCTCTTCGGTATCCACGTGCCCGCTCACCTCCAGGACACCTGCGCCACTGTTGAAGCCGACTTCAACATGCTCGTACCCCGCCGACTTGATGGCATCGGCAAAGCGGCCTTTTACATGGGACTGCTTGACCGCATAGGAGCCCAGGGCTGCGAGCAGACAAACGAACACGAAGATCGGAATCATCGAGGATAAAGTGGGAGGTGCTACAGTGCGATGGTCTGACATGATAATCCTTGATTTGGTTTAAGACTTTGCCAATTTCTTTGCTTGAGCGACCCATTTTTCGCGGGTGATCCGATCGCCAAAGGCGAGCTCATCGGACCAGCTTTTTACATCTTTTGCCGTCCAGGCGGCAATTTCAGCATAGGTTGAAACCCCCGCCTTATTCAATCGCTTTTCGATCACGGGACCCACGCCGTTGATCTTCTTTAAATCGTTTTTCGCTTTGCCGGCGGTGGCATTCTTGGCCGGGGCTTTTTTCGCTGTGGCGGCCGCCTTGCTTTTAGGCTGGCGAATCGATGCACGCTGAGCGGCCTCGCTTACCGAGGTCAACGAGGAGGTGCGCGCCAGGTCCTTCACCCGTGGCGCCGATCCTTTGGCAGCCGTCTTCTTCTTGGGCGACGTTTTCGCGGCCGGCGTTTTGGCCGTTGTTTTCGCTGCAGGTTTGGCCACAGGTTTCGCTGCAGGTTTGGCCACAGGTTTCGCTTTGGCTTTGGCTTTTGGAACGGCTGTGGCTTTCGCTGCAGGCTTGGCCGAGGCAACGCTCTTTTTTGCAGCCGGTGCAGGCTTCCCAGCGGCTTCAGCCGTCTCGGTGAGGTTGGCGGCTTTTACAACGGCCTTCTTGACCGGGGCGACATGCTGGGAATACTCGTGCTTAACCGCAGCCGCGGCCCCCGAATCTGGACGAGCGGAAACGGACTCCGAAACCGCGCCGGGTTTCGAATCAACGTGGGCAGCCTCAACCTCTGTGAGAGCCTCAACCCGGGTTTC
>JBLIND010000089.1:0-18515 GCA_047639095.1 Candidatus Omnitrophota bacterium
GTTGGCTTCCTGCATCATCCGACGAGGTATATCCACCTGCAGCATCATGGCGGGACGGCCGGTCAGTTCCCGCACGAGGCGAAACCCGCACAGGGTGTATGAGTCGGCTTCATGCAGACTGATCTGGCCTGCAGGTTGGGTGTTAAATATCTGGAGGGCCTGTTCGGCCAGGGGGGACAGATCCTGTTCATCGAGAGGCCAGGCCATGACGGAGAGTTGAGTGAAGTCCGACAGTTCATCGAGGGTCTCCTGGGACACCTGCTGCCCGAGTATCATCGTGCCGTACATCGCGCCTGCCCGCTCATTGTTCGAAATCGGTTGGGCGACGATTTCGTAAACCGTGTTCCCCAGCTTGATCATCCCACCCGCGGACGAACGGGTGTCTGCATGGTCGAAGAGCGAACGCAGCCCGGAAAGTTGTGACAGAAATTCCGGTGGTAGCGCTACGGGTTGGGTCGCATCGGGTTCCTTATAGAACGAGGCAACAGGCTCCTTGCGCTGATCGTAAAACACCAGCAGGTCGAGCTGCTGAGTTTGCAGGAAAGTCGCGACCCCCTGGGTCTCCACATACTCGGGGTTTGTTCCCAGGATATAGTCCCGCGTTTCATCCCATGCAGACCACTCCGTCAGGATTACGTTAAGTCGGGATGTGCGACTGGCCAGTGCGCGGCCCAGCCGGTGCATGTGTGCCTCAGCCGTCTGGCTTTCCAGTGCCGCAAAGCGAGCATGTACTTTGTGATGGATCACACCATATAAGAGGGCAATCAGGCCGCCGACCCCGCCGACGAGCATGAGAAAAATCTTATGGCGAAGCTTCATCTCACAAGCCTATGAGACTTGCTCGTTGTCGTCGCTTTCGCGGGTGGACAAACTGTATTCTTTGGTTTTCCGGTAGAGGGTCGCCCGGCTGACTTCCAGCGAGCGTGATACCTTCGAAATATTGCCGTTAAAGACTCTGAGTGCGTGTTCGATATAACTTCTTTCCACCTGCCACAGAGGCACCATGGAGTCGGGCTGGTTGTTCACCGGGAATTGAAGCACATCCGCGCCCGGCTGGCCGGCCCGGATTTTTTCCGGCAGGAGATCTACCGAGACCCGTTCCTTGTTGTGGAGAATCACGATACCGTGAACCACGTTGATCAGTTGGCGGACGTTGCCCGGCCAGGGATACCGTTCCATCACTTCCAGCGCACCCGCCTGGAAATCAAAAAAGCGCTTTGCGTACAACTTGCTGGCCTGGCGCAGGAAGAGATTGGCCAGGAAGGTGATATCTCCTTTTCGTTCACGCAACGGCGGAAGGTGGAGGTGAATCGTGTTGAGTCGGTAGTACAAATCTTCTCGAAACAGGCCTGCCTCGATCGCCGCCGGTAAATCCGCTCGACTGGCGACTATCAGGCGCGTGTTGATTTCCTTCTCCATCGACTCCCCGGCGGGCAGATAGGGTTTCTGCTCCAACAGGCGAAGGAGGCGCGCCTGCACGTCCAGGGGCATTTCGCCAATATCATCGATAAACAGAGCCGATTCATCGGCCGTCGCGAAGGCACCGGATCGAGGTGGGTTGCCACCCTCCGGACCCTGGCCAAAAATTTCCACCTCCAGTAATTCCCGGGGAATGGCGGAGCAATGGACGGTTGACATGCCACGAATGGAGCGCGTACTTCGACGGTGAATCTGCTCCGCTACCAGGTCCTTCCCCGTACCGGTTTCGCCGGTAATCATGACCGTACAATCGTTCTTTGCCACCTCCTCGATGACCCGGTAAATCTCCATCATCTCGGCGCTCTCGCCCGCCAGGTTGCCATAGCCTTTTGCTTCCGTAATCATTTCCTCGAGCATGACCTGGTTTTGACCCGACTCCGCCTGCTTGCAGGCATTGCGCACGGCCAACTCCAGCCGGGGGAGGTCGATGGGTTTTGCAAAAAAATCGTAGGCACCGAGGCGAACCGCCTCCATGGCAATTTCGAGATCGGCGTAGGCCGTCATCATGACAATTTCGGAATAGGGAAATCGTCGCTTCAGCTCGGGGATGCGATCGAGGCTCTTGCCTTCCGGCAGCATCATGTCGAGCAGGATGAGATGGTAGGGCTCCTTGCAAAGCTTCTCCTCCATCTCGGTCAGGTTCTCCGCTGTGTCTACGTTGTAGCCCCAGCGCTTAAGATTAAACACAACCAGCCGAAGGATATTGTGATTGTCGTCCACCACGAGAACACGGTGCGATTCAGGTACTTGATTCATGCGAGTCATAGAAGATCCCAATACGTTTAATCCTGTCCCTGCGAGGCAATTGACTCGCGTTTGCTACTCTGCCGAGTTGCCTAGTCGATCTATACGCGCTTCGCACGAGACATTGCAGCATCTCAATAAGATACATTCTTAGACACAGCACACCATGGGCCAAATGTTAAAAAAGAATAATAATTCTTATATATGCGTCGATAATGGTTTTTTTCGGGGGAATAGGTCGTCTTAGTTTGTCAAAAATGCCTCGTTATGGATCAAGTGTGCAAAGTCGAAAAAAGTTAAATCACAATTTGTGCCAGCGTCTCCAATGCTTTTCGTTCGTGGAGTACGATTCCCGCGATACGGTTGCTTAAGTCCAATAAGAAATCATCGGTCTGTTCCTCATCCAGGGGAAACTCGCCTTCGGCCAATTGCTGGTCAATCTCGACCAGGCGTTCCGCGTGGCGCTGCATCTCTTCCCCTGCGGATGCGCCCTCCTCTACGAACAGGCGGTGGCGCTCACTCAGGTGAATGCGCGCCTCCCCGAGAACCGCAACCTCGTCCGGCAGGCAGGCTTCGGCGAGGTCGGTCCACTCCTTGCCCAGCTGCCGAACCATTCCGGCTACCTCCACCAGCTCCGGCCGATTTAAAATGATCGCGGCCTCTTCCAGGAACTGAGCGTACATCGGGCGGAAGAGCCCGCCGCCTCCGCCGAAGAGCTCAATGCTCTCATACGTATCAACCAGTGGCCGGTACAAGGCGCCCTTCCGATAGACTTTGCGCCAGCCCTGGGGATGTTTCGGGCTGCCTACGATGTGCGTCCATTCCTCCAGGCCATCCAGGCTGAGGAGACGCGTGCGCGGATTGTCGCTCAATTCCAGGTAGTCTGTAATGCCGGCCTTCACCGCGCTGCGCAAGCTGGCCTCGGTAAACTTGCCCGGGACTTGAATCGTCATCGAGCGGTTTTTGTACAAGGGCGTCGCCGATCGCGCGGCAACAAAATCGTCCACGGCCAACACCAGGGGGCCCGGGGCCTGGTCACCGACCAGCACCGTGTCACGCACTTCGTCGTGCCCATAAATCACGACCGTGTGCATGAAGACCTGCTCCCCGCGGATCTTGGGCAGGTGAAGATACGGCAGGCTCGTCTTGTGCAGATAGACGATGGAAGGTCGGCCTTCCTTCAGGTTGGAAATAACTTTATGGTATGCCCCCTGTGCGCCCGTGGTCGCATAAATATTCGGACTGGCCCCAAGACGGTTTAATACCTTTTCAGCAAACTCCGGTCCCGGCAGCAGCATGCGCGATCGACCGGAGATAAAGACCCCGCCCGTTTCTTTCAGCACGTTCGGATGAAATGAATACCCGGGTTGAATGCCTCCTCCGATACCCAGCAGGATGGCTTCGCTCAACGGGTCCTGACTGTGCGGAGCCCGCAGCCCGGTGAAGGCCAGCACGTTCTTCAGATTGGCCGTCTCCCAGTGCAGCCCTCCGAAGTCCTTATATGCAAGCTGGTTCAAATCGTCCTGTTCTCAAATCTTCGCATTCAACGTCAGTAAGCCCGCTTGGTCTGCCATTTCCTGTGCCACGAGGCATAACTCTGCGGCTTTAAACGTGTGTTCCTGGCTCATGGCATGGTCGGTGCCGTTCAGGCAGTCGAGAATGAGCTCACCGAAAAAGGGAAAGCCGACTTCGCCCTGTACGCACAGGTGTTGCTCGCCTTCCTTGTTCACCAGGTAGACATGGTCGCTGCGTTCGTCGCGCGCGACGTCGAGGTACTTGCGCAGCTCGATCGTGCCTTCGGTTCCGATGATCATCGTGCGGCCATCGCCCCAGGTGCGCAGTCCATCCGGTGTGAACCAGTCGACCCGAAAATAAAACGTGGCGCCGTTGTCGGCGACCAGCGTCGCGTCGCCCCAGTCCTCGAGCTCGGGCGTACCCGGGTTGGCGTAGTTGGCCACCCGCGCATGCGTGACGGTCGCATCTTTCGCCCCCGTGTAATACAGAAACTGTTCAATCTGGTGGCTGCCGATATCGCAGAGAATCCCGCCGTACTGCTCCTTGTTGAAAAACCAGTCCGGACGGCTCGCTGCGCTCAGCCGGTGTGGACCCAGGCCCATCACGTGAATCACATCGCCAATCGCGCCCTGCTCGATCAGCGTCCCGGCATACACCGCGCTTTCGACGTGGAGGCGCTCGCTGTAATAGACCGCATAGCGCCGACCGGTCTCTGCGGCAATCTGCCGGGCAATTCTCAGTTGGGCAATCGAGGTGAAGGGCGTCTTGTCCGTCAGGTAATCTTTGCCGGCTTTCATGACCTGGCAACCCAGGGGTCCGCGCTCATTGGGAATCGCCGCCGCCGCCACCAGGCGAATCGAATCGTCTTCCAGAATTTCTTCCGCACTTTCGGCAACTGCCGTGCCCGGGTAGGTCTCGACAAATCGCGCCACCTTGGCCGGATCGGGATCGTATACTTTGCTCAGCTCGGCGCCGGCCTCGATCAGGCCATTGCACTGACCGAAGATGTGCCCGTGATCCAGCGCCATCGCGGCGAACCGAAATTCCCCAGGCCCCACGACGGCTTTGGCTTTGCCCTTCGGGGCATAATTCATTCCGTCTGCTTTTTGTACCATCTCGGTCGTCTCAGGTTGCTGTGATCACAGTCTTTCGATGATCGGAAATTAAAGGGTTCGATTTCCGATCATCGGAAGATTTTTTAAACCCTTTCCGATCATAGGAAAATGACAAAATAGATGTTTTCGGGTGGGTTCGACATTTTCATAAGTTCCACTACCTTGTTCACATGACGGATATTGAGCCACCCGATGATGCCCGGACCCTCGAATGGCTAGCCTGCCTGGGTGCCGATCGCTTGCCGCATCGCCTCGTGTTGAATGAAGGCCGCTGGGTGATCGAAGTACCGGACGCCCACGCGGGCGCGGCCTGGCACGCCATCGAAGCCTTCGAGCGAGACAACCTTAACTGGCCACCCACGCCGCTGCTCGCCCCGGCGGACGAGCAGGAACCCTATGATTCATGGTCCGCGTATGGTGCGGCGTTCTTCCTCCTGGTCGCTTTTACCTGGATGGGCCCCTATACCAGCGACGCGGTGTACCTGCGGGCTGGTGCCGCTGACGCCCAGGCGATCGTCGCCGGGGAGATTTGGCGAACGGTCACCGCCTTGCTTTTGCATGCGGACCTGCCCCACCTCATGGGCAACGTGCTCACCCTCGCCCTGCTGGGAACCCCGGTGTGCCGTTTTCTGGGAGGAGGCGTTGGCCTGATGATGATTCTGCTCACCGGTATCATCGGCAATGCCCTGGTGGCGATCAGTGGATCGGGGCTCCATATTTCCGTTGGCGCCTCTACCGCAACCTTTGGCGCCCTGGGCTTGTTGTGCGGTCGCTCCGCCGTTTTTGCCTATCGCAAAACCCGTACCTGGCGAAGCGTGTGGAGTCGTGCCTGGTTGCCGATCGGGGCGGGCGTGGCGATGATGGCCTTTACCGGTGCGAGCCCGGGCAGTGATGTCCTGGCCCATATTTATGGCTTCCTGGTCGGCCTGGTTCTGATCCTGCCCCTGAGCTGGACGGGGACCCGCCGGGTTCCGGACTGGTTGCAGCGAGGGTTCGAGCTGGGGGTGGTATTTGTCCTTTTGTTTGCGTGGAAGGCGGCCTTTGAAAGTGTACCCTTTCCTTCCTGACACGGCTGTTCCCGGTGGTGGCTTAAAATGGATACTCAGATGAATGACTTGGATGATTCTGCGGGCTTTTTGATCAAGGCAATTCACTTTGCCGCCGAAAAGCATCTGCACCAGCGGCGAAAGGGGGCCGACAGAAGACCTTATATCAATCACCCCCTGGAGGTGATGGAGTTGCTCTGGACCACTGGCGAGGTGCGCGATCCCCGGATTCTAGCTGCCGCCGTCCTGCATGATACCGTGGAGGATACGGAAACCACTCCCGAGGAGCTCGAGCAGGTCTTCGGGGCTGACGTGCGGGATCTGGTGATGGAGGTGACGGATAATAAAACCCTGATGAAAAAGGAGCGTAAGCGGGTCCAGGTCCAAGGAGCCGCCTCGCTTTCGCATGCCGCCCAGCTGATCCGAATCAGCGATAAGTGCTGTAATATCAGGGATATAGCCGAAGCCCCGCCCGCAGATTGGTCACTTGAGTGGCAATTGAGCTACCTCGATTGGGCTTCTCATGTGGTGGAGGCCTTGCAGGGCGTACACCCCCGTCTGGAAGCCCATTTTCGCGAGCTGCTGCAGGGGGTACGGGCCAGCCTGCAAATTTAAAGTACAATTTGATAGGTTACATTGATAACATTCTAAGTTTATAAGCGATTTAGTTCCGTATAATGCTTGGGGCATCATAGGCTTAGGGAAACACTAAGCGGTAAGGAAAATTGTTATGTTAAAAGAATTCAAAGAATTTGCCATGAAGGGCAACGTCATGGACATGGCTGTCGGTATCATCATCGGCGGTGCATTTGGCAAGATCATCACCTCCCTGGTGAACGATGTGATCATGCCTCCGATCGGCCTGGTGATGGGGAAAGTCGACTTTTCCAAGTTGGCGTTTCAATTGCAGGCGGGCGTCGCCGAAGTGAAAGATGCAGCGGGCGAAGTAGTGACCGAAGCGATTGCTCCGGTGTCGATCAACTACGGCGCCTTCATCAATAACGTACTCGATTTTGTCATCGTGGCTTTCTGCATCTTCATGGTCATCAAGGGCATGAACAAGGCGAAGCGTCAAGAAGCCGAAGCACCTGCAGAGCCGGCTGCACCGCCCGCACAGGAAATGCTGCTCGCTGAAATTCGCGACCTCTTGGCTAAGTAGTATTTTTAAGCCCAATTGTAATTAATGACTTGTGGGATCCCTGATCCATTAATACGGTTAAGGTATTGATGAAGTAGGTATTTTTTTATCCCATTAAAAACAAGCAGGAAAATGATAATGAATAAGTATGTATTAATCGCCTTGGCCACGAGCCTGGGTTTGGCCTGGTCCGCGCAAGCTGGCTGGGAGAGTGTGGTTAACGCGGGTGCGAACCTCACTGAAGGTAATAGCGAAACCTCCGCTTACAGCGCTGGCTTGGCTTCCAAGAACACCAACAGCGTCGACCAGTTATACTTTAACCTGAGCGGAGCTTATGGCGAAAATGCGGGTGCGACTACGACGGAAAACGTCACGTCCTCTGCCGATTACCGTAAGGTCCTGAACGACCCGATGTACGGCTACCTGAACGCGAGCTTTCTCTATGACAGCATCGCACAGATCGACTCGCGCTTCATTATCGGCCCGGGTGTTGGTACGAAACTGATTGATAACGGTCGTTACGTCCTCGGCCTTGAAGTCGGTGCTGCCTACATCACGGAAAGCCTCGGCGTAGACACGGCTGTGGAAATCGATGATATCGCCTTGCGCGTTGGGCAGTACTACACCCGCACGCTCAGCCCGACGGCCCACGTCTGGCAAAAGCTGGAGTACTTGCCGCTGTTCAACCACTTCGACGACTACCTGCTCAATGCTGAAGTCGGCATCGAGACGGTTATCGTTGGTGGCACAAGCCTCCGTATTGTAGCGAACGATCGGTACGATTCGACGCCAGCTACGTCAGAAGAGAACGATCTGGCCGTCACGGCCGGTCTCAGCTTTGCGCTGTAAGGCAAAGCTTCCTCTCTCGAAAAGCAGGTCCTCCGGGGCCTGCTTTTTTTATGCCGGCACCTATAGAAATATAAGTCAAATTGAACGCAACGACCCGCATGCCGGTCTTACCGCACCGTAACTTCGTTTAATAAGCGCTTTAATTGCGCTCCGCACTGGCATACTCCTCGGGCAACAAGCGCGAGGCAAACCTATGGCGGATACCCTGTTTATATTATGCGGCATTAATGTCACCTGGTGGAAGATCCTGGGGTGGATCGGCGTGTTCATGTTTACCGGACGCTGGTTGGTGCAGATGCATTTTTCCAGAAAAGCCGGTCGCCCGGTGCTTCCACGCCTCTACTGGTTTATGAGTATGGCCGGCAGCGTGATCCTCCTCTGCTACTTCTGTCTCAGCCCGCAACGTGGAACCGTGGGTTTTCTCTCCAACTTCTTTCCGCTCTTTGTGGCTGCCTACAATCTGGTGTTGGACAAAAAGCATGCGATGAAGCCCGCCGAGACGACGTAAAGTGCAGTTGCTTCCCGGAACCCAAATCGCCTATAACCTTCTCCATCCATGAGTGAATCCTCCGACCAACCTGAAAACCCGCTGGCCAACGTGCCGGAAAAGGAGTTGGTGTCGCGGGCGCAGGCGAAAGACCTCGATGCCTATTCGGAACTCATGCAGCGCTACAACCGCCGGATCTACGCGCTCATCTATAACATGACGGGGAACAACGAGGACACCGAGGACCTGCTCCAGGAGGTTTTCCTCAAGGCCTATTCCGCCCTCGAAAAATTTCAGGGAAAGTCCTCCTTCTATACCTGGGTCTATCGAATCGCCGTAAACCGCACGATCAACTTCGTGAAAAAGCGAAAAAAGCGCCAGGCCTCCAGCCTGGACGACATCGATAGCGGAATCGAACGAGACGAATTCTACGTGGAGCTCAGCGCGAAGAGCACCCCGTTCCGCGATGCACGAAATGCAGAAATATTCGAAAAGTTGAACGCGGCTCTGCAGAAGCTGTCTGAGAAACATAGGGCCGTTGTGGTCATGCACGACATCGAAGGGATTCCGCATGACCAGATCGCCGGAATTATCGGTGTATCATCCGGCACGGTGCGCTCGCGCCTGTTTTATGCGCGGCGACAATTACAGGCTGACTTAGCGGAGTACATGAATGAAATGTGAAAACTTTATAAAGACCTTCGGCCATCTCAGCCGGGAAAACCTGCCCGTCGAAGCGCAACAGCTGCTCGAAGCGGATCCGGCCCTTGAACAGGCCTTCGCCCAGGTGGAGTTGCAGGGTCGCCTGCTCCGACTCAAGCAGTACGAACAGCCTGAGCCGACCCTCGAAGGTCGCGTATTGTATAACGTGCGAACCCGATTGGAAGCCGGCGAGACGATGGACGTACCCGAGCTCCGCCCCGCAGGGTTTGCGAATGGCTGGATCAATGGTGCCACACTTTCTTTCGGCACGGCCGTGCTGGTCCTCGCGCTGGTCGTGGGGATCTACATGAATCAGAAGCCGCCCCTTGAGCAGCCCGCCGTCGTGCGGAGCGGCCCCGACATCAACAACTTGTTCAAACCGATACCCACCAGCACCAACGGACCGATGAACGTCATCGCGGATGATTACGGTCTGATCTATCCGCTCACCAACAACCTCGATCGCCTGCCGCCCAATGCGCGCCCCATCGTGGGACCTGCACCCCAGCCCTGAGCGAGCCGCATCCAATCCGCCTGATCAGGCGCTTCGATTGGAAATTTCCCGCACCGGGGAGTGCTGTTACTTGACTTAGGCCGCGCCGTATTGTGACGTCTTTTAGAGAGTTTAAAGGAGTCCTCACGGCATGGAAGCATACGAAAAACTCGGCGCATTTTACCTCGGCAAAACTTACGACCTGCAAAAGGGCGAAGTGAACAAAGAGGACGTGCTCCTCTACGACTCCAAGGACCTGACCACCCATGGCGTGTGTGTCGGCATGACCGGAAGCGGCAAAACCGGTCTCTGCCTGGGACTGCTCGAAGAAGCCGCCATGGATGGCATTCCCGCCATCGCCATCGATCCCAAAGGCGACCTCGCCAACCTGATGTTGACCTTTCCCGATTTGAAAGCGTCGGACTTTCGTCCCTGGATCGATGAAAGCGATGCCACGCGCAAGGGCATGTCGCCGGACGAGTTCGCCACGAGTACCGCGAAGATGTGGAAAAAAGGGCTGGGCGACTGGCAACAGGATGGTGATCGGATTCAGGCCCTCCGCGAGAAGTGTGAGGTCGCCATTTACACTCCGGGCTCCACCGCCGGATTGCCGCTGACCGTGCTGCGTTCCTTCGATGCCCCGCCCAAAGAAATTGCCGAAGATCCCGAGGCCATGCGGGATCGTATCCAGTCCGCGGTGTCCGGCCTGCTCGCCCTCCTGTCGATCACCGGAGATCCCCTGCAAAGCCGTGAACACATTCTGCTCTCCAACATTCTGATGAGCGCCTGGCAGGATGGAAAAAATCTCGACCTGCCCGGCCTGATCCGTGAAATCCAGAAACCGCCGTTCGACAAGATCGGCGTCTTTGACCTTGAATCGTTTTACCCGGCCGGTGAGCGCTTCGGTCTGGCCATGACCATCAACAACCTGCTCGCCTCGCCCGGCTTCGCGACCTGGATGCAGGGCGAGTCACTGGACATCAAAAAGTTGATGCATACCCCGGAAGGCAAGCCGCGCATCGCCATCATGTCGATTGCCCACCTGACCGAATCCGAGCGCATGTTCTTTGTGACCATTCTCTTGAACGAGATGGTGGCCTGGATGCGCACCCAGGCCGGCACCTCCAGTCTGCGCGCCCTCCTCTACATGGATGAAATTTTTGGCTACTTTCCGCCCACCGCCAATCCGCCTTCCAAAAAGCCGATGCTCACCCTGCTCAAACAGGCGCGCGCCTACGGCCTGGGCGTGATGCTGGCCACGCAGAACCCGGTGGATCTCGACTACAAAGGCCTGTCCAACACTGGCACCTGGTTCATCGGCCGCCTGCAGACGGAGCGCGATAAGATGCGCGTGCTAGACGGCCTCGAAGGCGCTTCCGCCAGTAGTGGAACCCGATTTGACCGGCAGAAAATGGAGGAAACCCTCGCCGGCCTGGGCTCCCGGGTGTTCCTCATGAACAACGTGCACGACGATGAACCGGTGATTTTTCATACCCGTTGGGTGATGAGTTATCTGCGCGGTCCCATGACGCGTGCGCATATTAAGATCTTGATGAAAGACAAGAAAGCCCTCGCCGCTGTCGCTCCCGTCGTTGCCACCAGTGCAAGCGGGACCACCGCAACCGCCGCCGCTGCGCTGCCCGCTGAAGCACCCCCGGAAGAGGAAAAGAAAAACGAACGCCCCGTTTTACCTTCGGGCATCTCCGAATATTTTCTCCCGCTCAAGCAGGCTTGCGGCAGCGGCAGCCGCCTCGTGTACCGCCCGGTCATCGCAGGAAATACCAAGCTCCATTACAAGAGCTCCACCGCGAAGCTGGATGACTGGATAGAGATGTCCTGTCTGGCACAGGTACCGGAAAAGCGACCGGATATCGAATGGGATGAGGCGGACTATTTCAATGGCGTGGAGTTCGACTTTGATCACGATCCGGAAGAGGGAGCCGAGTTCGGTGTCCTGGCCACGCCCGCGACCGGTTCGAAAAATTACACCGCCTGGGAAAAAGAGTTGAAAGCGCATATCTACCAGGAACGCTGGTTGAAACTCTACAAGTGCGCCGACCTCAAAGAAGTTTCATCGATCAACGAATCGGAAGGGGAGTTCCGTGGTCGCCTGCATCACGCGGCCAACGAAAAGCGTGATCTTTCAGTTGAAAAGCTGAAGACGAAATATGCGAGCAAGCTGAGCACCCTGCATGACCGTATTCGCTCGGCCGAAGCAAAAATCGAGCGTGAAGCCGAGCAGTATAAATCCGCCAAGATGCAGTCGGCGATTTCCATTGGGTCGTCCATTCTCGGGGCCTTCCTCGGTCGCAAACTTACGAGCTCCCGCAACGTCGGCCGCGCCGTCACCGCTGCCCGCGGGATCGGACGTGCCGGCAGCCAGAAGGGGGACATCGCCCGCGCGGAAGAGGACCTGAAGGTGCAACAGGAGAAGCTGCGCGACATGGAACGGGCATTTGAAGACGATGTGAACGAGTTGGAAGCGACCTTTGCCGTCGACGCCCTCGAGATCGATTCCATCGACGTGCGCCCCATGAAAACCGATATCACCATACGCGACTTCGGCCTGTGCTGGACGCCCTGGCGGGTGACCAGCGACGGCATCGCCGAGCCGCTCTGGGAGTAGGCCAATGACCGAGGACGAAGCCTCAAAACTGTAAAGTGATTTCGGGCTTACCTTTCCGCAAGCGTATCGACAAGCCGTGACCGGTGCCTACCCCTTCGGCGATGCCACGGATGAGCTGGACCCGGATGCCGAGCGCCTTCGGACGACCAACGAAGGATTCCGAAAAGAAGACCCCTGGGGTTTTCCATGGCAACCGCATTACTGGTGCATCGGGGGAGATGGAGCTGGCGAGTTCTATTTTATCGATACCCAGAAAGACGATTCGACCGTCTACTACGGTGATCACGAAGACATGCCCACGTCGATCAGTTCTGGCGTTCGAATTACAGGTGACGACTTGACGCTTTAGCGTCAAAGCGGTATGGTTCTTTTATGAGTAAAGCAACGATATATTTAGAAGATTCGGTGCATAAAGCATTGCGATTAAAAGCAGCCGAGACCCGGCAGTCTATGTCGGATTTAGTCAATGATGCGCTGATTGTGAGCCTATCGGAAGACCTCGAAGATATTCAAGACATGAAGAAACGGAGGAAAGAAAAGACCGTCGGGTTCGAAGAATTTCTGGGCCAATTGAGAGCTGATGGAATCATATAAAATCGAATTCGCAAAAAGCGTAAGGAAAGATTTTAGAGGCATGCCCAAAAAAGATGCCCGCCGGATTCTTGCTTGCATAAGTGAACTCGCCGACGATCCACGCACGCCAGGAAGCAAAAAGTTATCAGGAGAAGAAGTTTGGCGAATTCGAATCGGTCAGTATCGAGTCATATACGAAATTCACGACAACAAGATTATGGTATTGATCCTCCAAGGTGGGCAATAGAAAAGATATTTACCGTAAATAGTTTCGAACAACCGCCTGAACCGCAGCCTCGTACCTCGCCACGGTGAGGTGAAACGTTCGGCAACAAAGAGTTGAATCCTTTCAGGATTCGATTTCATGTGTTCGCCGACAGCGGGTCTTCGACCCTGTGTTCCGGAGTTTGATCCCTACAAGTTCGCGCGTCACACATTAAACGTTCAACCCGCCAGCGCGGTTTCCAGGTGGATGCTGGAAATGCCCAGGGCGGCCTTGAGCTGCGCGATCTCCCGGGTGCGATCCACGGGTGCGTGCTCGGGCGCTCGTTTCACCGCGCGGATTAATACGTTCTTGGCCGTGTGTTCCAGGTCGATAAACTCAACCACCTGGGTCTGGTAACCCTGCTCTTCCAGAATCTCGGCTCGAATCGCATCGGTCGCAATCGCGGCGAAGCGCTCTTTCAGGATGCCGTGGCGGGCGATGCCTTGCAAGGCGTCTCCGGTCATGGCCTGGGCCACTTCATGCTGGCAGCAAGGCACCGCGAGAATGATGCCCGCCTGCCGGCGTATCGCCTGGGAAATCGCATCATCGGTTGCGGTATCGCAGGCGTGCAGGGCGACGACGAGGTCCAGGTGCGCGCCGCTTTCCAGTTTGGGCAGCTTGGCAATTTCCTGTTTTCGAAACGAGAGGCCACTCAGATTCAGTTTGGCCGTCAAGGCGCTGCACTGCGCGATCACATCCGCCCGGCGATCGAGACCGATGATGCGTACCTCGCGGCCATGAATTTCCGTGAGCAGGTAATGCAGGGCAAAGGTGAGGTAACTCTTCCCGCATCCGAAATCGATGATGTTCAGGCATTCACTGGCCGGTAACGAAGGAACCACGTCGTTCACCAACTCGAGAAAGCGATTCACCTGTTTAAACTTGTGATACTTCGCCGGCCGGACGGTCCCGCTGCCGGTCATCACGCCCATTTCGATGAGAAACGCGCAGGGTTTCCCCTCGGGAATCAAATAGGGCTTTGCGCGATTGTGGGCGGTTTCAACCACGGCGGGTTTTTCGATGGCCTTCCGCCGGATGCGTGCCTTGCCATCCGGGCGAAACCGAATCGAGTACGTCTCCACCCGGGTGAAGATGTTGCAGTCGCTGAAGGCGGTCTCACACCAATCGGCGATGCGTGTGCGTGCCGCATCACGGTCGAGGTTTTCATGCACCTCCTTATTATCCTGGCGATAGGTGAACTGAAAGCAGGCCCGGCCCTTCACATTTACCGGTCGCACCGTGACTTTGCTGAAGGCCAGCCGGCTTTTCGGCAAGGGACGGCTCAGTACCGCCTTTTGTAATTCGTTTTCGTGAAAGGTATCGTCGAGGATCTGAGTGAAGGTGCGCATGAATATTTTCCAAGGGTAGGGGGTTGTGTGGGTATCCGTAGGTCAGCCATTCCGGACTGTCAAACGAAGATGCCGTACATCAAGGACTGAACAAGGCACCCGCCGCATGATAGGTGTGACAGGTCGTGCATCCCTTACTGGCCGCGCCCGTTTGATGACAACTCGCACAGGCTTCTTTCGTCATGGGGGAAAAATGGATGGTGAAGATCTGCGAATCAAATGTGGGTCGCAGGCGTTCATCCACGTATTGAGCCGCAAACGTGGGGGAGGTCTGCGGTTGATGACAGGTGCGACAATTTTCTTCAGCCCCGGAAACCACATGGGGCTTGTGGCTGAACGACTGCAGGGGATGCCCGGAGTCCGCGGGCGTTTTTGCGGTCCAGTTGACTTGTAGCTGACCTTTTGTATCGCGATCGATGGTATGACAGGTCGTGCACTGACCGGCTATCCGGCGATCGGTGAGTTGTTCGAGCAAGGCCTTGTCGTTGTCTGCCGTCGCCCGATCCAGCCAGGCCTTTGCGAAACGATCCGCATGCCGCGTGGGTTGGTAAACGATGGCGAAGCGCGTGTCGTCGCGGCTCCATCCACCCGGTGGCGTCGGGTGCGACTCGGCGTGGAGTGCGACCAGCGAGAGGAAGACGCAGGCTGCAAACGAACGCTTGAGATGCTTACTCATATGATTTGTACGTGACGATTTCATCGGGAACAATTTCACGGGAGGGGTCGAAGATTTCCGGGCTGGCCGGCGCTTCGTTCGCGAGGACCGGCGGCGGCGTCTCAGCAATCGGTTCCACGATGGGTACCGTCTCAGCCGCCGGAACGGCAATCCGAACCGGCGGACCCGTCAACCCCTCGCGCGCGTTGACCGCTTCCTCGACGGCCTCTTTAACCACCTCTTTGAACACGGCCCGCGCGCGTTGTCGTCGTTCGGCTTTCGCTTCCGGACTCTCCTCATCCACTTTCACCGGCTCGGGCTTTGGCTTTTCCACCGCAGGTATTTCCGTGCGCATGACTACGTGCGTGGGCGGGTGCGTAAAGACCTGCTGGGCCTGGCGATTCAGTTGAAACATACCCGCGGTCACCCCCACGCAGAAAAGAAGGCTGACCGCAACACCGAGTTGGGTGGCGGAGGGTGCTGGTCGACGACGGCGTCGATGTTTGATCGTACTGAAGACAAAGACAGACTGCCCCAGGGTGATGCGATCCCCGTTTTTCAGCCGGTGGCCTTCGCCGGCAGGCGTTTTTCCAGCCAGCACCCCGTTGCAGCTGTCGAGGTCCCGGAGGATCCACTTGCCCACACAACAGGCAATCTCCGCGTGCACACCGGAAACCGTATCATCGTTGAGCCACACCGTATTGTGCCGTTCGCGCCCGAGGGTAAACCGCGACTTCCGAATGAGCTGTTCGCCCCCCTTGAAGGGCCCTCCGATGAAGGTCAGCTTGACCTCGACTCCCGCATTCTCCGGCTCATCCGCGACCATGCGTGCGGTATGTTCGGACACCTCGGGAAGCAGGGCATCCATGTACGGCAAGCCCACGATGGTGGCATCATCATCCGGCGTCCCGAAGCCGAACACCAGGCTGTACGGGCCAATGGTAATCAGGTCGCCGCGTCGCAGTGGAATCCAATCGGAGGCTACATCCCGATTGACCCAGGTGCCGGATTTTCCTTCATCGTTTTTGATCCGGTATTCGTGCATGGACTTCTGCAAGACGGCATGGAAACGCGAAACCTGCTTGCCGGGATCTTCGAGGGCGATGTCACAGTCCGGGGAGCGGCCGATTTTCATAAACGGTCGATCGAGCTCAACCGTCGAGAGGACTTCGCCGTCCCGTTTAATCGTCAGTTGGTCGTTCATGAGCAGGGTCTCCGGGTGAAACGTTGCCTCCAGCTCCGCCGAGCGATGGGGCGGATGCGGATGGGTTGGGTCTGCGAACTCGATAAGGCTTTCGGCAAGCGATCAGTCACCGCGCGCGGATCGGCAAAGAGGCGTTCCGGCCGTTCGACGTGAAGTCTCGGCATGGACAGGGCCAGCTGTCGGCCTTCCCACGGCAAGGTTTGACCGGGCAGGAGCACGGCCGGGGCCCCGCCGGGCAAGGCGTAGCGCACGCGTCCCGTTTCCGGATGCAGCAGCAGCTCACCGATGCGTAGGGATGCGTCGGCGAGGGGCAGGTGCTGCGTGGGCTGTCCAGGTTGGCTGATGGTCAGGTGCATCAAGGGTCTCGTATAGGTCCGTAGTGTTTTGCCCGGAGCGTCCGTCGACCTTACGTGCGCGTGAGAAAATTTTTCGGGCTGAACCAGGACGACGGAAATATTGTCCCGGCCTCCGGCCTGGTTTGAGTAGTCTACCAGCCGATCAACCGCCTGGGTGGGGTCAAGGGCCTCGTTGATCACGCGATGGATTTCCTGTGGAGTTAGCTCCCGGTACACGCCATCGGTACACAGCAACAATTGATCGTCCTGAGAAATATCAAACGGGGTGAGCTCGAAATCCGGGACCTGTTCCATGCCCAGCCAGCGGGTGAGCACCGACCGGGACAGGGTGGGATCATCGTTGTCATCCGCATCTTCTTCCAGGTTGTGCATGCGATTCAGTTGGCGAAATCCGTTGGGTCCACTGAGCCCGGCCAGGCTGTCGCCCAGGTGGAGGATGATACCGCTTGCTGACGCGGGATCCTGGCAGAACAGGGTAAGGGTGGTCATCGGTGCAACCGAAAGCGATTTGGTCGACACGTCGAATAGCCAGCGGTTGACCCGACACAGATGATGGATGAGAAAGCGGACCCGGCCATCCAGGCTTTGGATCGCATCGGGACGCGGCAGCTCGTCCACTGCTTTGCGGAGGCATTGCTCTACTGCCACGCTGGCCGCGCCTCCGCCGGGCCGCCCACCAATGCCATCGGCGACGCCGAATACGCCGAAGCTGGGCAACATGATCAGGGTATCCTGATTTTCGCTACGCACCCGACCAACGTCCGTTTTTCCCGTGGCCCGCATCACTCGACTCCGAACCAGTCTTGATAGGCTTGCTGGATCAGGGCTGGGGGCAGTTGGGCGGAAACATCGGCAAATTCCTCGTGGCCGAATGGGCGACCGGCGCTCCGTTCCAGGCGTTGACGAAACGCATCCAGGCTTTCGGCTCCGGCCAGCTCGCGAAAAAGATCTCGAACCGCCCAGGCGATGCGTTCGATGGCCATGATCTCTTCCGGCGTGGCCGTGCGCAAATCGCGAAAGCCTTTTGGGAGTTGTTCGACCCGGGTGAGATCCTGTTCGAAGACGCCGAGCGCACCGGGATAGTCGGCGGATGGATACACCGCGGCTCCGCGGATCAAGAGCTGCATGATGGGCGGCAGGTGCTCGCCGCCCCGACGTCGATCCGCTGGCCAGAATTCGAGACGGGCACCGGCCTTGCGGGCTGAATCCAGATCGATGCCCGGCAGTTGGAAGACCGTCAGGGCCTGGGTGTCGACTGTGCCTTCTATCTGGCGGGTGTGTTGATGGCAGCTCGCACAGCTGATGGCGAAGGGTTGGGTGATCATGGTCGTTCCCGAGTCATCCGGGCGGTGACAATCGCTGCACAGGCTCGGAACCGATGTGCCAAAATCCTGCTTAAAATGTTCGTCGAAATGCGCCTGGTGGTCGAATTGAATGCGCGTCCGCCGCTGCGCCGGAAAGCTGGCGGAAAAGGCCCGGTGTCCCTGGTTAAAATCGTCAAACGCGGCGGAGTGGCAGGACGCACATTGCCGATCGGTGATCGTGGTCAGCGTTTCGCCTTGGTGCTCGCGGTGGCAATCACCGCAGGACGTGGGGGCGTCGTGTGCGAGACCGCCTTTGTTCGCCGTCCAATCGGCCAGTTGATTCGTGGAAACATTGTGCGCGCGAAAGGGGATTTCCATCGCGTGACAAGCGAGGCACAAGCTGCTGTCGTTTTCGGGTGAACCGACCCAGGCCAGCGGGTCCTGCTTTCCCGCTTGATGGCAGGCCGCGCAGTCGTTGGCGGTCACGGCTTGATGCGCGCCGAGGAGGGGACCGGGACTGATCAGGGTTTCCCGCGCCGTGCTGAACCAGGTGGCGAGGAGCACGACGAGGGGAAGGACGAAGGTCAGGCCGATCCAACGTCCACGCTGTCGCCG
>JBLIND010000090.1:0-18333 GCA_047639095.1 Candidatus Omnitrophota bacterium
GATGCCTTCGACGGACGACTCAGATGACGATGTACGCATCACTGTTGGTGCATCGGACACACCAACTCCGCGCATACACCTCACTCGCAGTCCACCGGCATCCTACCTGGAACTCCTGCAGGCCTCCGCCCCCGACATGCAGTACAAAACCTATCTCTCTCTACGCACCCACCATGCCCGGGACCCCGTATTCTTCCTCCAGTGCAGCGATTTTTTCAGGGCGAGCGGAGACCGCGAACGTGCGATCAGCATCCTTTCCAACCTGGCCGAAATGGAAGTCGATGATGCCAGACTCCTGCGCCTTCTCGCCTGCGGACTAGATCAAATCGGCGAACCCGCCATCGCCCTCCCTATCTACGAACGCGTACTCAAGCTCCGCCCCGAAGAGCCCCAATCGCATCGTGACCTCGCCCTCATCCTGGGTCAACTGAACGAAACCGAGCGAGCCATCGAGCTCATGCGAACGGTCGTGTACCGCGACTGGGATCGATTCAGTCGCATCAAGGAAGTGGCGATCGTCGAGCTCAACCAGCTGATGCGTCAGTCCGACCGCGGGTGGCCCTCGGTCGACCCCGCCATCACCTTCCTCCCGGACTGTGACCTCCGGATCGTCCTCTCCTGGGACACCGACACCGTAGACATGGACCTGTTGGTCACCGAGCCCAGCGGGGAGATTTGCACGTTCTCCAACTCCTTCACCAAATCCGGCGGCCGTATCAGCCCGGACATTCGCGACGGTTACGGCCCCGAAGAATACCTCATTCGCAACGCGGAGTCCGGTACGTACCAGGTTGCCGCGCGGTTTAAACGCGACCGCCGCTTCCAGCTCAACGCCGGCGTGCATGTGAAGGTCGACGTTTTCACGAACTACGGCCGACCAAATCAACAACGCCGCTCAGCCACGGCCTTTCTGGAAAAGAAGGGCGACCGCACGGTCGTCGCCGAGGTCACCTGGTAGCTGAGGAGCGACACCTGGCTGCGGATCGAATGCAGCGAACTCGATCAGGCCAGGATATCTCGCACCACCCGGCCATGCACGTCGGTGAGCCGGAAATCGCGGCCAGCATAGCGATAGGTCAGGAGCTCGTGATCGAAGCCCATGAGATGCAGAATCGTCGCGTGCAGGTCATGCACATGCACGGGATTATCAGCCGGATGCAGACCGACATCGTCGGTTGAGCCGTAGGCCATCCCGCCCTTGACCCCGCCACCAGCCATCCACACGCTGAAGCCATCCGTATGATGATCCCGGCCCTGGTCTTTGGTCATGGGCAGCTGAACCGTGGGGGTGCGCCCCATCTCGCCCCCCCAGATCACGAGGGTGTCGTCCAGCATTCCGCGCTGCTTCAAGTCGGTCAACAGAGCGGCGACCGGTTGATCGGATTCACGCGCAAGGCGACCGTGGGCATCGACCAGCTTGTTGTGGGAATCCCAGGGCTGGCCCGCGCCGTGATACACCTGCACATAGCGCACGCCGCGTTCGACCAGGCGACGGGCCATCAGGGTCTGGCGCCCGTGCTGGGTATCGCCGTACATCTCTCGCGTCGCAGCCGACTCCTGGCTCACATCAAAGGCATCGAGCGCTTCCGTCTGCATGCGAAATGCGAGCTCAAGGGTTTCAATCCGCGCATCCAACTGCGGGACATCATCCCGCTGATTTCGATGAATCCGATTCAATTTCTGAATGTAACTCAACTGACGCCGCTGCTGCTTCTCGAGCATGAAATTATTCCGGATATTGGAGATCAATTCCTCGGGATCGGTCTTCGAGGTGTCGATGTGGGTCCCCTGGTAGACACCGGGCAAAAAGGCGTTTCGCCAGTTGGCTGACTGCGCCGTGGGCAAGCCCTTCGGACACATAACCACAAAGCCGGGCAGGCTCTGATTCTCCGTACCGAGGCCGTACAGCAACCACGACCCCACACTTGGTCGGGACAAAGCAATGCTGCCCGTATTCATCATCATGAGGCCCGGTTCATGATTTGGCACATCGCTGACCATGGAGCGAATCACACAGAGATCATCGGCGTGTTGGGCGAGATTCGGAAACAGTTCGCTGATCGGCAAACCACTCTGGCCGTGTTGCTTGAACTCGAACGGTGAGGCGAAGGCGACCCCGCTGGTACGGCGATCCCGGCCATTCGTGCCGGGTAGTGTCTTGCCATGTAACTTTTTCAGCAGGGGTTTTGGATCGAAGGTGTCGACCTGCGAGGGGCCGCCATTCATGAAGAGGTGAATCACGCGCTTGGCGGTACCCGGGAAAGCCGCTTGCCGAGGCGCCAGCGGCGACATGATGGAATCCTGGGCGAAGAGCTGGCTGAGTGCGAGCGAGCCCATGCCGAAGCCGGCTACTTTCAACGCCTCACGGCGACTATACATCTGGTGGTTCATAACGGGTTCCTTTTGGAGTGCGGGAACGTGTTCCCGCTTTCGCAGCAAGCTGCGTTGAACAAGGCGGCAGCAAGCTGCCGCACTCCAGGGATTAATCTATAAATAAAAATTCATTCGTCATCAACAAGGCGTGTGCCAACTGGGCCAAGGGGGTTAAGGGCGTCGGGGGTGGTCCATCGAAATCCATCTCAGCCTGCCACACCGCCTTCACGCCCGGCTCCATGGTCTCCGCCATACCCAATTTCTTGATCGTTGGCGTCCAGCGATAGCTGTCACTCAGAGTCGCCTCCCGGCAATCGGTCACGAAATCGATCATGTCCCCGGCTTCCACCTGCACCTTAATCACCCGCGTCATCTGATTCGTGTTGTACCCGATGAAATCACCCACCACCCCCAGGCGGGAATGAATAATCTGTGCGTGCACGCCATCCCCTTTCTCCGTCGCATGACGCAGCATACCGGTCACGCTAAACGGCCCATCCTCCGGCGCCGTCCACCTCAGGATGGTCGCGTCGGATGCTCCGGGGTGGCCGCCGGTCGCCGTCAGGCGGGTATACCCATGCTTCGGGTGCGGAAACAGTTTACTGAACTGATACGCCTGCCGCCGAGCATCCCAGAATGGAAAAGCCTTGAAACGTTCAGCAGCCGAAACCGCTGGATCGGCAGAACCCCAGCCGTACTGCCACTCGGCCGTCGAAGGTGCGTTTCGCGACGCCACCCCAGACCTCAGAAAGCCCTGGGCCGCGCTGATCTCATCCGGGCTCGGATCGCGCTGGAACACCCGTTGATACAACCAGATCACCCGTTCCTTCGAGGTCGCCATCGACTTCATCTCCGGACTGACGGACAGCTTGCGTGCCTGGCTGATCGTAAAGGGATCGTTCATGCTGAACAAGGCCTGCTGTGGCACCATCGTTTGCGGGCGCACCGGTGAAGAGGTATCCGGCGAGGGGAAATCGAAGGTCGAAAACATGTCGTCGAGGTTCACGCGATCCACAAACGCATACACGGTCCGCCGCGGTGGATACGGGGCCACCGTGATGTCGACTGCCCGACCGCCCGAGGTCAGATCCAGGTCTCCACTCGCAGCCAGCATCGCATCGCGCATGGATTCAAAATCCAGGCGGCGCACATGCGCATGGGACAGATAGCGATTCTCCGGATCCAACGCACCTGCGGACGCCGTGCCCCGGCTCGACTGCCGATACGTCTGCGAAAGCACAATCCGACGGATCAACTTTTTCGTTGACCAGCCCTGCTCGATGAAATCGGCCGCCAGCCAGTCCAGCAGTTCGGGATGCGTCGGCGGTTCCGCCTGCAGCCCGAAATCGCCGGGCGTTTCCACCAGCGGCTGACCGAACAAATGCATCCACACCCGGTTTACATGCACACGCGGGGTAAACGGATTCGAGGGATCGGTCATCGCCTCAGCCAGCTCCTTGCGTCCACTCCCCTCCCCGAAGGTTTTTCCGCCCAGCGCGGTCAGGAAACGCCGCGGTATGACTGCCCCCTTACGCGTGGCCTCTCCACGCTCGTAAATGGGCGAGTTAACCGCCTTGGGAAGATCCACCAGGGTCATCGCACGTGCCGGTGAGCCCGGATGCTCGATATCCACTTCCAGTATTGCCGCATCCAGGTCGGCCAGCTTCTTGCGACCGATCCCCAGGAGGCGCGAAGCGCCCGCAGCGGCGTCGGGTGAAATATAAAAGGGACCTGCAGGGTCATCGACCGAAGCAACAATGGCCGCTGCGTCTGCATTGTCCTTGGCGCGAAGGGCTTCCGCGATGATTTCGCCGTAACGCAGCATGAAGGCTTTCCGATCGGCCGGCACCGGATCACGCATAAGCCCGGCGAGCACCATGGGATTCGTCCCGGCTTTTTCCCCTGCGAGAAAATCCTTACAGGCCTGGGCGAAGCCCGGCTCCGATGTACCCATCAACATCGACCAGGGCCGCCAGATCGGATGCTTGCGATTCACTTTCGCGGCGACCAGCCGCGGCAGGCTGCGCCCGAATGGCGTCAACGTCGTCTCCTTGAATGTATTCCCCGCAATCAGCTTCCGGACGTTATCCTTCTTCGAAATGATCAGTCCGTGCATCGCACCGAGATAAGCGGCGGGTTTCTTTTTAAAGTCCGCCATGGCCACAACCGAAAGCTCCTGCTTGTATTCGAGCAGCGTCTGCTCCGCCTTGGCGTTCGCGCGCACATAGGACTTCGCCTGCTCTGGGTCGCGCTTGTAACCACGGATCACCGGATACGCCACGGGATCCTTCGTACTCGCGAACACGCCGTGCAGGGCATAATAGTCCGCCGTCGGAATCGGATCGTATTTATGATCATGACAACGCGCACAACTCACGGTCAGGCCCATCACCCCGCGGGTCACCACATCGATGCGATCATTGTAAATTTCGTCTCGGTTATTGCGGTAGCGCGGCCCCACGGTCAGGAAGCCGAGCGCCGCGAGTTCCGGCGCCCCTGCATCCGCATAATAATCCGCCGCCACCTGCTCTCGGATGAATTGGTCGTAGGGTTTGTCGTCATTGAGGGATCGAATCACGTAATCGCGATAGGTATACGCATGCGGGTAGCGCGAATCCGCGCCGGCGGCCTGCCACTCACGGGTGTCGGCATACCGCGCGATGTCCAACCAGAACCGCCCCCAGCGCTCACCGAACTGCGGGGACGCGAGGAGTTCATCCACGGCCCGCAGGTAGGCTTTGGGATCCGGATCATGCGCAAAGGTTTCGACCAGCGCATAGCTCGGCGGCAAGCCCGTGAGGTCGTAGGCCAGGCGACGCAACTGAGTGCGGCGGTCGGCAATCGGGGCGGACTGCAAACCCTGTTCTTTCAGCTCGACGTGGATAAAGGCATCTACCGGGTGAGGCGCCTCGTCGACCGCGGGAACCGGCGGCCGGGTGATCGGCTGAAACGACCAGTGGGTCTTCGCCTTCTCACCAAGCGCCACCTGATCGCCCAGACGGACGAAGGCGCCCCCGTGCTCCTTGCGCGGACCGGGAGCCCCCATTTTAATCCAGCGCAGCAGCAAGGCGACTTCCTCCTCGGACAGCGGATCCTCGGGCGGCATCGCCAAATCCTCGTCCTCATACTGCACCGCAGCGGCCAGCAGGCTCTTCGAAATGTCGTGCGGAACCACCGCAGGCCCGGATTCGCCACCCGTCAACCAGCCCGAACTCCGATCGAGCCACAGGCCGCCTTTCTGCTTCTTCGCCTGTTCGGAATGACACTCATAACAGCGCTGAATCAAGATTGGCCGAATCCGGTTCTCGAAAAAGGTGGCGCCATTAGGCGTGTTGACTGGCCTGGGTTTCGAAGCGCCAAAAAGAACTGAGGTGCCGGCAAGCAGGAGTATCGTGGCGATGATCCGCCTCTGGGTTGGGAAAGTCATGTTCATATCCTGCTGGTATATACCGGCCTGAAACGTCGCGAATGACACAAAAGCACATTTTCCTATGATCGAAACGCTGCCCGAAAATCGTTCCGATCAGCGGAAAATCAAGCGATCGCGGCCCCGGGTTTTCCGATCACAGGAACGGCAATTCGACGGGCTTCCGATCAGCGGAAAACCCGGTCCACCCACGCAACTCCTCCCTTGTGCGGTTTACCATACTGCGCTAGCCTTTTCGCAACCGGAGAAACAGTATGAAGATGAAATGTACCAGCCTGATAATCGCCCTCCTGGCATGCACCCCATGGACTCATGCCGCAATCGAACCCGTCACACTTATCCTCGGCAGTTCGTCTCTGGAATATACCATCCCGGCGGGCAAAGTGCTCATCGTCGAGCATGCCATGGGCAGCAGCACGGGTGGCAACCTGATCCTTCGCCGCAACCTGGTACTCGACAACGGCAACGGCGGGCTGATCTTCCTTGATATCAATTTAAATGATACCTACAGCGACGGCACCCTGCACACTCTGGAGCGCCCCTTGAAGTTGAAGGGCGGCACCAAGGTACAGCGCAACCAGAGTGCTCCGAGCAGCAACACCTACCTGTTTGGATTGCTGGTGGACGAAAGCGATCTATTCGCGTCGGTACCGAATGAAATTGAGGAAGGCCTCGTCTCGGCTGGCGTGTTTTCCGGGACCGTGGTCGCGAGCTCGGCCCGTCCGGCGCGCGCGGTCGTCGAAAAAAGTGCAGACGCAACGACCTACGTGGCCGACAGCAGCGCAACGGCCACCCGGACCAGCTCGACCGACATCGGGGTCACCACCTCCACGGATGACGCACTCAAGCTCATCCGCGTCGACCTGCGCGTACGTCCGAGTGAGTGAACGAACTTCGTCTCCTTACTTCGTCTCCTTAGAAGCCGAGAGGCCGGACAGAATGGCTGGGGACCGGGGACGGACGCTTGTTGATACGCCGCGTCGAACCTACGATTAGATCTTCACCCAGGCGACGAACTGTTCGCGGGAATAGGTGCCGGTGACCTGACTACGTTTCTCGCCGTCCTCGAAGAGCATAAAGGTGGGGACCGAGCGGATATTGTAGTCCGCAGCCAGATCCGCGTGTTCGGCGGTATTGACCTTGAAGAACTTCACCGTACCGGCGAGCTCCTGAGCCAAGTCTTCCATCATGGGTGCCATCTGCTCACAAGGAGCACATGCTTCGTTATAAAAATCGACAACCACGCGGCCTTCCGCAATGGCGTCATCGAATCCTGCTTCGTCCAAACAATCTACCGTTTCCATAGAGTCCTGATTTACCTGCTATTTGGCTTTTGCCGTTTCTTTTGGTGTCTTGTCATGATCGGTCAACTTGACCGACACGATCTTCGACACACCTTTTTGCTGCATGGTCACCCCGTATAACACGTCGGCGGCCGTGATGGTCTGTTGGTTGTGGGTAATCACGATAAACTGTGACTTGGCCACGAACTCTTTCACCACAGCGACGAAGCGACCGATGTTCGCATCATCTAATGCGGCATCCAGCTCATCGAGTACACAAAAGGGACTCGGCTTCACCATGTAGAGCGAAAACAACAAACCAACCGCCGTCATGGTCCGTTCTCCCCCGGAAAGCAAGGAAACCGTCTGCAATTTTTTTCCGGGCGGGCGGGCGATAATGTCGATTCCGCACTCCAGCACGTCATTTTCATCAACCAGGACCAGCTTTGCGGTACCTCCACCAAAGAGTTTCTGGAACATCATCTGGAAGTTAATATTCACCTGCTCGAAGGTTTTAACAAAGCGCTCGGTGCTTTCCTTCTCGATCTTTTTGATCATTTCCAGGAGCTGCTGCTTGCCTTTGATGAGGTCTTCCTGCTGATGCACCTGGAATTGGTAGAGGTCTTCCAGTTCCTGCAACTCCTCGATGGCGACCAGGTTAACCGCGCCCATGGCATCCAGCTTGGACTTCAATTCGGCCACCAGGGTCTCCAGCTCTTCTGAGGGCGGAGGCTGATCGCCTTCCCACTCCGGGTCGGGTTCTTCAAACAACTGTTCCTCCGAGATCTGGTATTCCTCGGAGAGGCGGTCTACGGTACCCTGGCGACGGACCTTCTGTTCCGCGGCGCGAATCTCGAGCTTGTTCCGTTCCGCCTGCTGGGTATCCATTCCGGCACGCTGTTCGCGCAGGTGACGATCGGACTCTTCCACCATCTTCTGTTTGTTGGCACGGTGTTGCCGCAGTTCTTCTAATTTCGTATTCTCTGCGGTCACGGCAAGTTCGAGGGGGCCGAGGCGATCTTCCGCCTGCTTGATCTGGTTGGCCAGGTTCTCGACCCGTGACTTATAGGAGCTCACCCCTTCTGAGCGCTCCTTGATCAGCGTTTCCAATTCGCGAACGCGTTCCTGCAACGATTCCTGCTGACGCGTGACGTGATCGGCCTGCTGACTGAGCTCGGCGAACTGAATGCGCTTTTCGGTGACACTCGCCCCCGCCTGGGACCGGTTCTTCTCAAAATTTTCGAGTTCCTTTTCACGTGCGTTGATTTCGGATCGGGTGTTGGACTGCTCGGTACGCAGGCATTCGATCTGATCCGCGATCTTGGTGCGTTGATCGCCCGTCGAGGATTCCTGACTCATGAGAGCGTTGAGCTCAACGCTGGCTTTCTCCGCCTGCTGTTGGGCTTGCTTAACCGTACGCACGAGGACCTGCTGTTCGCCTTCTTGCTGTGCGAGCTCACGGCGGACCTGCCCGAGGGTGTCCCGCGCTTCCTGCACGGCTTCGACCGAGGACGAATCCTCGTTGAGCATGGCATCGAGCATCTGTTGCTTACGGCTGAGCTCCGTCTGAAGGGCCTCCAACTCTTTTTCTGCTTTTTCGCGCATCTGTTTACGAGCGAGCGGATTCCCCTGCTGTTCGTTCGACATCCAGAATTCGGCGGTGCCGTCCCCGCGGAGGATCGCGCCGTCTCGGGTGACGAAGGACGCGTAGCCATCGCCGAGTTCGAGTTGGTCGAAGGTTTCCACGACCCGGACGGATCCGATGAGGTAATGGGCGAGATGGGTGACCTTGGGATCGAAGGTGACGTGATCGATCAACGCGACCCCCGCAGTGCTCTCGGTCGCCCGGGGGGCTTCGAGATTTGCCGACAGGATCCGGGCAGCGCCTTCCTTGCGGTCACGCAGGATGGTGAGGAACGTCCGGGCGACTTCGATGTCTTCGACGACCACGGCATCCAGCCAGGTACGGAGCACCGATTCCAGGGCGACCTGGTATTCGACATCCACGGAAAACATTTCGGCGAGGGCTCCGACCACGCCGCTGCGATCAACCCCATCCCCTTGGGAGAGCATCATCATGCGGGCGCCGCCGGGGAAGGCATCGTCTTCGCCTTCGGGAACCGTGAGCATTTCAACCCGGGTGCGCAGGCCGGCACGCTGCTGCTCCAACTTGCCCATTTCCGTTTTCAGAATGGCGATTTCATCGCCCTTGGTCTTTCGCCGCCCCAGGAGATCGTCCAGGAGTTGCTGCTTGGTCTCGACGTCCGAACGGAGCTCGGCGATTTTGATTTCCAGCTCCTTGAGCCGGGCCTGGCTTTCGGTCAGTTTATTCGCGGACTCTTCCTGTTCGGCCGCCAGCCGTTCTTTGCGAATCACGGAGGATCGCTCGCGGGCATCATATTCGGACAATTCGTTGTGCAGCTGGGTATTGCGATCATCCAGCTTGATCGAATTCTGCCGGAGGGAAGCCAGGTGCGAGCGAGAACGCTGAGCCTGTTCGTCGATGGTCTTCTGTGCTTCCAGACTTTCGCGCAGGGTGGCCTGGGCGGCATCGCGCTCGGCCTGAATCGCCTTGAGGCGATCCTGCTGTTCTTCCAGACTTTTCCGGTGCTCGGAAAGGCGGGCCTGAGCGTCCTCGGCATCCTTGCTGTCACGATTCGCGTAGGCTTCCAGCTCCGCGATCCGGTCGCGATTCACCTGGACCGACGAGCGGGTGCCCTCGAATTCGTTGCGCAAACGGATGGTGGACTCCATCGACGCGGCGATGGTGGTCTCGGTGTTGGCGAGTTCTTCCCGGGCGGCGGCCGCCTTCTGTTCGGTTTGCTCGACGTCCTCCTTACGCGTATCCACCAGCTCGGTCAGTTCCTTGATCCGTTTGTCCATCTGGAAGATTTCCTCGTCCAGATGCTTCAGGCGTTTGCGATTCAGGTAGAGATCGAAACCGCGCAACTCACTCTGGATGGTGCGATACCGGCGCGCTTTGCCCGCCTGGCGTTGCAGGGCCAGAATCCGCCGCTTCTGTTCACGGATGATATCATCTGCGCGCAGCAGGTTGGCATCCGTCTGTTCGAGACGGCGCATGGTAATTTTCTTATCGGCTTTGTACTTAGAGATGCCGCTGGCCTCTTCGAATACGAGACGTCGGTCTTCGGGGCGGCTGCTGAGGATCTGGTCGATCTTGCCCTGTTCCAGAATCGAATAGGACCCTTTGCCAATGCCGGTGTCCATGAACAGCCGTTGAATGTCTTTCAAGCGGCAGAGTTCTTTGTTTTTGTAATACTGGCTCTCACCGGAGCGGTGGACACGACGGGTGATCGTGACTTCATTATACTCGGTCCCGAGCGCCTCCTCGCAGTCGGCCAGGGTGATAGAGACTTCGGCCATGTTGAGCGCCTTCTGGCTGTCGGTTCCACTGAAGATGACGTCGGTCATCTGGCCTCCGCGCATGGCCTTGGCACTCTGCTCACCGAGCACCCAGCGAATGGCATCGCTGGTATTACTTTTACCACACCCATTGGGACCAACGATGGCGGTCATACCCGGCTCGAAGACGAGATCCGTCTTATCGGCAAAGCTCTTAAACCCGACCAGATTCAATTTTTTAAGGTACAATGCTACTCTCCTGGTAATGCGGGGGACTCACCCACCCGTGAGGCTAAACTGCTGTAAATCAAGGCCTTAACAAAAAGGCGACCACTACCATATCATGTGCCCCTACGGCAGGCAACTACAACATGTAGTGTTTTTGATGGTTTCGCGCTCGGGGGATGGCGGAACATGGATCGTGCGGAAAACGGGCTCTTTTGACCGATTCGGAGGCGGGTTCGGTCGCGGGCCCGACACCAGAGGCTGCTGGGTTTGTCGGGACGGAGTCGGGATGGTGTAGGGATGGTGTAGGGATGGAGTGGAGCCGGGATGGAGTCGGGCCGGAGTCCCAATCTACTAGGGCATTTCCAGCGTCTGCAGCTGAAGTTCCTGAAGCAGACGGGTGGCCTGGTCGGCTCCGGGGAAGTCATCGAAGGTGCTGAGGGCGGCGCCGAAACTGGCGATGGCCTCTTTCCGCTTGCTCATGGCCATATGAATCATGCCCCGATGGTAATGATACATGGGCATCGTCAGATCGCATTCCAGGGCGGTCATGATGCGAATGGGTTCCGATGCATCACCCTGGTTATACAAAGCCCATGCGTAGGCATCGGCGAGGTAACAGTTCTCAGGGTGGGCTTTATACAGGGGCTTAATCAGTTCGACGGCTTCATTCAACTGCACCCTTTCGACCATGGCGAGGATGCGCAGATTGTGGGCTACATAAGCTGACGGATCACGTGCAATCGCCTCCTCGCATATCTGGAGGCAATCGGTAAAGGCATGCTCGTAAAACGTGAGTTCCGCGAGCTTGATCAACGGACGCGCCGAATAAAGGTGTTGATCGGCCACGGCACGGAGTTGGCGTTGTGCGAGCTCCCCTTTGCCTTCGCGCAGGCTGCATTCCGCCAGCCAGAGTTCCGCATCCAAATGACCCGGGGCATACATGAAGATGGTTTCCACGGTATTACGAACCTGGTCAAACATTCCGACCGCCAACATGGCTTCGCCTTCAATCAACAGACTGGGCAGATGACCGGGATGGATGCGGAGTGCGAGGCGCGCTTCATGCATGGCCAGATCGTATTGATCCTGCTGCAGGTACATGGACGCCAGAAGCTTGCGTGCTTCCAAGGCAATGGTAAGGTCTTTATTTTCGGCCAAGGGCTCCAGAACGGAACGACACCAGGCCCAGCGCTTGCTGGCGATCAACCATTCAGCCAGCACGAGGATAGCCAAGAACTCCTGAGGGGCATTTTCGATGTAGGCAAACAGCTTATCTTCGGACTCCCGAGTCTGCCCATGATGCCGCAGCAACGAGGTGGCCATGAGAACCACCTGGACGTGATCCTTCTGCAGCTCAGAGGCTTTATTCAGGACGTCTTCAGCGCTGCTGACATTTTCCCGGCGGAGATAAATACCCATTTGCAGGCGGTAGGTTTCCATGAAGAGCGGATCTGCTTCCAGAGCGCGCTCACACAGGGCGAGTGCCCGATCTTGCAGCCCCCGCGCCTCGTAATAGCTCGCGAGTTCAAGCGAGGCAGCGACGTCCAGCTGAACCAGGCGCTCAATTTTATCCGCATAGGCGGAAGTTTCTTTTGCGCGATAGAGCATCTGATAGGAACGCATAAGGAGCTGGAGCGTTGGCAGATCATCCGGCCGTGCACGCTCCACGGCAAGGAGATGGCCGACCGCTTCCGAGGGACGAAAATTATCCACCAGGATTCGCCCGAACTTAAACCGGGCTTCATGATCCTCACCATCCAGTTCAACCGCCTTTTGATATGACCGCATCGCCGCAGCATCCTCGCCCAGCTTAAGGTAACAGTCACCCAGCTTGCGTCTCAGCTCACCATTGAAGGGATCGGCTTTCCAACCGAGCAGGTAATTCACCTTAGCGTCAAGCATGGCACCTCGAGCATAAAACTCATCTCCTTTGCGCAGGGACTCGATCGCACTGCGGCGGTTGTGGGTGAGATAGCCGACATCTTCTGACTGCACGCCGGGGTCGATACGAGGCAGCTCGTCCTCGAGCTCACTGGCTGAGGCTACCGTAATCGCAGGTTGCAACCTGCGCACGACGTTGCTCACCCCCTGGAAAATGAAAATCCAGATGGCGATCAAGAGCAGGCCGGTAAACGGAATGAACCAGATGGGGCGTGCATACGAATCCTCGAGACCACACCAGGGGACCGCGTGTGCTTTATCCGACTTCCGGCAACAGGGGCAGACCAGTTTGAAAGCCGAAAGGTTCGCGTATTTTTCTGCAGCACCGCAGACGCGTTCGAACTGCTCCTCCCCATCCGATTCGGAGCAGAACGGACAGATCGACTGCCCCTGCACCGAACGCAGAAAAAATTCGGCCACAGATCGCCACCAATCTACGTTCAGCCGAATAAAATCGACGGGAAGAAGGATAATTTTTAGCAAGATATGAATTAAATTAACTCCAGATGCTCATCGTGAGCAGAACCAAACACGATTCGATTTTGAGGTATAACCGAAAGTTGTGGATGAACTAAAAAAAAGTGTATCCTTTCAAAAGACAAAAACAAATTCCTTTGCAGAGGGAGAAGGGACACACCTCAGCTAAATGAATATCATAAAATCAGAAAAACCACCAAGTATTGAATCATCCGTATCGGTCCTGGATTCCATCCTCAAGGAAGGTGCCCGACGGCTACTCAAGCGTGCGATACAGGTGGAGGCTTCCAGCTATATCGCATCCACCAGCCATGAACTTGATGAGCATGGCCATCGCCTGGTCGTTCGTAAAGGGCACCTTCCGGAGCGCACGATTTCGACGGGGGTCGGGGCCATCCCGGTGAAGCAGCCCCGCGTGCGTGATCAACGCAAAGGTCAGCACTTCTCCAGTAAAATCCTGCCGAAGTATATGCGTCGGGCTCCCAGTATCGATGCCCTGGTGCCAGCCCTATACCTTCATGGGTTTCAACCAGAGACTTCGGAGAGGCGCTCGAAGCTATTCTTGGCCCCCAGGCTGCGGGCCTTTCTGCGACCAATATCGTTCGTCTGAAAGAGTGCTGGGAAAAGGAGTACGAAGACTGGCAACGCTGCGATCTCTCCGAAAAAGAATACGTCTACATCTGGGCTGATGGCATTTACTTCAATGTGCGATTAACCCCGGATCGACCTTGCGTACTGGTCATCATTGGAGCTACGCCTGAGGACCATAAAGAGCTCATCGCGGTGCATGACGGCGAACGGGAAAGCAAATTGAGTTGGACGGAAATCCTGGAAGACCTGAAGCGCAGAGGTCTGGCCGCTCACCGTCAAACAACGCTGCTGGGTACATAAGACCGCCAACCTGCTCAACGGCCCACCCAAATCCCTGCACACCGAAGCGAAGCGATTGATCCATGAAATGTGATTGAAGCCCAGAAGCATTGGCGTCGACTCAACAAGCATCAATTGATTTTAGAAGTGGTCCGAGGAACAAAATTTACAGATGGAGAAATACAGAAGGCCGCTTAAATAGATGCACTTCTTTGATGGTCAAAACACAACATTTGACAATACCTCCCAACCGCTTGAAACATCCAGTAAAGCATATAGTTGATTCTATCCCGCTGGTCCGGCTTGGTGTGTTACATGCTGCGACAGGTCCGCGCACTCAATGTTTGAAATGAACAATTTCACATTTTTATTTAATGGAGCAGTAATCATACGGTATAACTGGACGGAAATGAAACAGGGGGCGATCACATGAAATGGTAAGAACGTCAACGGAGCAGTAATATCGAAGATCGCCGGGGCCGACCCTCCACCAAAAGTGCGGCGGGAGGCGGGGGACTGGTGTTGATCATCGCGATCGCCTCCTTCCTGATTACCAAAGATCTCAACTCCCTGGCCCCGGTGCTCGAAGGGGGCATGAGTGGCGGTGGTGCGAGCCAGACCAGCGGTCAGCCGTATACCCCCAGCGCAGCGGAAGAAGAGCTGAAGGATTTCGTGAGCGTGGTCCTTGCGGACACAGAGGTCGTCTAGAACGAGCTCTTCGCGCGGGCCAATAAAGAGTACGAAGAACCTAGCCTGGTCATGTTCACGGATCTCGTCCAGTCGGGATGCGGCAAGGCGAATGCGGGTATGGGTCCCTTTTACTGTCCCGCGGATCACAAGGTCTACATCGACCTCAGCTTTTACGACGACTTGAAGAAGCGGCACGGCGCACCCGGTGACTTCGCTCAAGCCTACGTGATTGCCCATGAAGTCGGCCGTCACATTCAAAACCTCCTCGGCTTGAGCATGCAGGTACAGCGGCAGCGCGGAAAGATCAGCGAAGAGGAATACAACCGGCTATCTGTGCGCCTGGAGCTCCAGGCGGATTTTCTTGCCGGGGCCTGGGCGAAGCACGCAGACCGGAAATTCAACATCCTTGAGCGAGGGGATATTGACGAAGCGCTGAATGCAGCCAGCCAGATTGGTGACGATACCCTGCAGAAGCAGGCCACGGGTTATGTCCAACCGGAAAAATTTACCCACGGTACCTCCGCTCAACGCGTGCGCTGGTTCAAGAAGGGCCGCACCTCCGGCGATCTTGGACAGATGCAGGCTTTGTTCGAGCTGCCGTACGAGCAACTTCAGGAACTCACGGGGCCGCGACCGGCGCGGCCGGCGCGACCGGCGCGACCGGCGCGGCCTCGATATTGACCGTACTGAGGGGCGTGCTGAGCGCAGCGGAGGAGGCTTCGGGTTCTTCTTTCAACTGGTGGATCCCCGCCAGTCCTTCTCGACCACTTTTATCGCGCACGATAACGACATTGTTCCCGACGGTTCCATTGCTTACGTATACCACGGTATCGCCACGCGCATCCAGGACCTGTCCAAGCGAAGGATCGGTTACTGACCAGGACAGGGGGAGAAACAGGGTGGTATTGGTGGAGAACGTGCTGTTGGCTAGCGGCTCGGGCAGCACCGCTTTCAGCACCACGGACGCTCCCGGCCCAGTCAGATCGTTACTCGCCGGCGTAACGTCAATACTCGTATCCCCTTGAACCGCAGTCCCATCACACCCCAGCAACCAGGCTGACAACGCACTCGCGCAGGCTGCCAGCAACATCCATCTACATCCAATTCGCTTCATAAATATTCACCTTCCTTTGTGTCAATCATTGACGTGTCGTTTATTAATACTGCCGAATCGCCGACGCGGGGTTTCGGTAGCCCTCAGCGCGCAGAGCGAAGTCATCCAGAATAACTCGAAAGGCTCCCTCCTCCTCGCCGCGGAAAAAGTGGATAGAGATTTCCTGCCCGGGGGTCGCCCCAAAATTCTCAGACGTCAAGCGCCCGTCCACGACTTCGCTGGTTACCGGATTGGACCACTGAACGGGCGAAGGAAACACCGCGGGTTCTCCGGCCCAGGCCACATCGTTGACCGATGGGGTATCCGGGTAGACACCCGGGTTAGCGAGATACGCCCGAATGGCATTTTCACGACCGGATGGCCCAACGCGTTCCGTCATCTCCAACAGCATGGCGGAATAGGGATTCAGCACGTTCCCGGTCGTACCCGCGACGACGAGTCCTTCCGCCAGGGTGAGGGCGCGATGGTTCAGCAAGGTGATGACCCCACCCTCTCGTGACCACGCCACGAGATGTACGTCCGTCCCTCGAAGGCTACCAAAACCCGCAGGCAACCAGGCCGGGGCGGCAAGCGGGATACCCATCGGATCTACGGCCCGGCTCTGAAAGAAGGAAAGACCATACGCATTCTCGTCATCCGGCGATTGTCGGAAGGTAAAACCAACCATGTAGTGGGTAGGCTCAATCGCGGTCACGCCATCGTCGAAGTAACCCACCTTCAACTGGGCCTCGTAGGCCAGCAGCTGCTCGTTATTCGCCCAGGCGGCAGCCAGATCCAGCTCGGGATTACTTTGCCATGTCAGGTCCAGCGCACTTTCCGACTGGCTGAGCTCAAGCGCGAGGGCATCCCGTTGCCCAGGCCCATCCAGGATCGCTGGATTCGCCACGCCCTGGAGGCTCCAGGTGTCAGCATCCAACTGACCGTCGCCATCGTAGTCAAAACCTGCCGGCAACATCTGGTTGGGTGGCGGGGGTGGCGTAATCCAGAACCACATCTCGCGACGAATTTCACCGGGCTCGTTGTAATTGGCGATTCCGATGCAGCGAACCGGCAAAACGCCATCCTGCCTTGAGTAGGACTGCACGAAAATGGCGTTGTCGTCGCCCATCGTCAGAATGGGTTTTCTCGACACACCCGCCTGGGGATTGCTCCCCGGATTCGCGAGCAGAGAGGCATGCACCCAGGCTTCACCAGACTCGGCAAGATGCCAGGCGCGATAGCCATCCATCAGCACGTTACGCGATCCAAAGGTCGTGAGTGCTCCGGTCATCACAGCGACCAAGGTCACCGAGGTCAGACTGATCACCAGCAATATGGTCAGCAGCAAGGCGCCGGACTTTTTATGACGTAATTCTGGAAGCTGCGCGTTCACAGGTTTCTCGCAAACACACGGGTTTGAAATCGACTGCCCTCGGATCCCATATCCACGGTTAACTCGATCATCCGAGTCTGAGGTGTACAGGTGGTCTGAGGGACGCCATCATGCCGATCCAGATAGGCCAACTTGAATTCATAAACGTTCAGTAGCATGCCAAAACCATCAACAGTGATCGGCATTCCTGGTCCCGCCCAGTCGAGTTCATATTCATGCGCGACGCCGCTCGAATCGAGCGCTTCGTAATCCAGACTGGTGGACGTGGAACTCAAGACGTTGGTCATCGTGGCGAGATCGCGGCCAATCCGCCAGATCATCTGCTGCGCCAACTGCGAAACATTTGCACGGTCGCGGGCGAGCTCTTGGGAGCGCAAAAGGGGCGTTACCATAAAGGCCGTCATGGTCATAACCACGCTTACGATGAGCAGGGTTACAATGATTTCAATCAAGGTGAATGCATCACAACCCGGCTGGCGCCGCACCGGGGCGCTCGAGGGGTTGCGCTGAATACCGGGAGCCACCCCATCTGGATGGACGTACTTTTTCATCGGTAACTGAACAATCGGGTTAGGCGGTCACCCGTCTGATTCGCGATGGTGACCTTCAGCAGGGAAGAATCGGGAAGCCCATCGTGTTCCACACGCTGATCGTCGTAATACACATACCGATTATGCACGACCGTATAGATGCCCAAGTCGTTGTTCTGATCCGCGCCTTCGGGACCGATCGCGGTATGCAGGCGAGCGAGGTCCGGATCGCGATCATGGGCATAGATCAAATTTTCCATGGTCTGATGCAAGTGAAGAGCCGAAGGCAGGGCCTTCATACCCAGATCTGATTTGTTCATGGAGCCGGTGAAGATCGGGAGCAACAAGGCGGCCATCAGGGAGACCAGTACGAGGGAAACCAGCACCTCGATGAGCGTAAATGCACGCTGTAAAAGACATTTCGATGGAGTCATAGCACCTGCCCCGTGTCCGCCTTGACGACAATGTCGTAGGAGTTTTCCACTCCGGTAATAATCCAACCCCTCTGTTCATAGAGCGGGATCACAATATCTACACCGCCTGCGGGACGCCCGTATTCGTCGAAATGAATATACATGTTGGGGGGGGAGCCATCCTTCTTCGTCACCTTACCCGGAAATTGGATAATGTACGTATCGGACCCCGGAAGGGGTATCGGAGAAACG
>JBLIND010000091.1:0-18246 GCA_047639095.1 Candidatus Omnitrophota bacterium
CTGGTCGGGAAATACCCCATGCATTTGGCCGAATTCGTCCTTTTATGACGCCCTGTGCTCGTCTATGGATACGCTAGCGCTTAGCCACTAGATAACCTCAAGAGCCTGTCGATGAAAAAAATAAATGTTGTCGCGATGATCGCCCTGTTTGTATTGGGTTTGGCCGCCGTCGTTTCTGCTGAAGATGTCAGCGTAAAAATCAATTCGGCTTACACCTATAAAATGTTGGATCACACCACCGACATTAATCGGAAGCAGCTGATGCTCCTCCAGATGCGTGAAGCGGGTGAGCTGGAAGATAAGCAAATGTATCTCGGTGCCGGGATCACGGTCATCGGAGATGTTCAGGATTCGAACACCGCGGCCAAATTTGGGTATCTGATGCGCCATCCAACGCAGAGCAATCAGGGCGGGAAATCGGCCTCGGAGATGGTGATTCACAATGCGAACCTGCAGATCACCGGCACCTTGACGCCGTGGGCGACCATGTATTTCCAGGTGCTCTATGATCCGGAGCAGAGCTTTGGTGCGGGCACGATTACCAGTCTGGGCCGCAACCAGTTGCAGCTGCGCCGGGGGTATGTGCTCCTGGGCGATCTATCGCAACTGCCCTTCTATGCGTCGATCGGTAAAATGGCGACACCGTTTGGCCTGACCGATACTGTGAATCCCTTTTCATCATCCACCGTCTGGCACGCCTTTGGTGGCCTGGCGTACGGGGGCCAAGTGGGCTATCACCACAACGGTTTGGACCTGGCCTTTATGGGGATCCAGGGTGGCGCTCAGTTTCGGGCTACGAATTCGGGCGATGAGACGCCGGATGATGTGGCGAACTACGCGGCCAGTGCGGCGTATACCCTGCACCTTGCCGAGGATACGGACATCCGGGTCGGGGGGAGTTACGTAGATGGTTCCGCCTATTGCCAGGACTTTCCCGTGACGCATTTCGACGGCTGCGATGATAATAATCCTGCCTGGGATGCGTATACAGTCATGAAGATGGGGCGACTGAAGTTGATCGCCGAGTATGCGGAAACGACAGATGTCTGGCCGGGTACGCATAATCCGAATCCGCCCCTGGATGTGTTTGCTGCAGAAAAAGTTTCCTCCTTTGACATTGGGGTGAAATACCAGTTGCCGGTTGCTGCGATCGGGAAAGACATCGGCGTCTCCGTCGATTTCAGCAAGTTTGTCGCGGGCGATGAGGGCAGTCCCTGGGAGGATCAGACTCAGCTGGTCTTCGGTCTCGAGCTTTTCCTGAACGCCCATACCCAGATATTTGCCGAGTACATCAAGACCGAAGGATATGCGCCTTTGAATTTTATCAGTGGACCCGACCCCTTTGATTCCACGAAAAATCCGGGCACGACGCACAGCGTTTCCGATGCCGAAAGCGATGTGGTGGTGATTGGTTTGCGCACCTCGATCTAACCGGCTGGCCGGAGGTCAAATTCCTCCAAGGACACCTTGATTATCTGCTGCATGCGCGTAGGCATAGCGCATGAAGCAGGTGTTGATCGTTGGAGGGGGTTTCGCAGGAATCAATGCCGTGCGTTCGCTCAGTCGCTGTTCGGACCTTGAAATCACCCTGATCGACCGACGGAATCACCATCTCTTTCAACCGCTGCTCTACCAGGTGGCGATGGCTGGCTTGAGTCCGGCGGATATCGCCGCCCCCATTCGCACCATGGTAGGGCCGCGCAAAAACATCCGCGTATACGTCGAGGAAGTGACGGATATCGACCTGGAGAAGCAACAGGTCATTACCGGGGAAAATGTCTATCCCTTCGATTACCTGATCCTCGCCTGCGGGGCGCAACACGCGTATTTTGGCCATCCCGAGTGGGAGGAGCATGCCCCCGGTTTAAAAACCCTGGCCCAGGCAACCGAGATTCGCCGCCGGGTGCTCACCGCCTTCGAAACGGCCGAGGTCACCCGGGATCCTGAGACACGTCGGCGCCTGCTCTCCTTCGTCGTGGTTGGCGGTGGGCCGACCGGGGTGGAGCTTGCCGGGGCCATCGGGGAGATGAGTCGCCATACCCTCAGCCACGACTATCGCAATATCGATCCCACCTTGACGCGCATCACCCTCATTGAGGCCGGGCCACGAATCCTGCATGCATTCAGCGAAGAGATGAGCGCGCGCGCGGCTCGGGATCTGGAAGCCCTCGGGGTGCAGATCTGGACGAACAGCCTGGTCACCAACATCGATGAGCACGGGGTGGGCATTGGTGAAGAACGCCTCCACGCCGCCACCGTGATCTGGGGGGCGGGGGTCGAGGCATCCAAGCTTGGCTTGTGCACGAAAGCCACGGTGGATCGACAGGGGCGGGTTGAAGTGGAGCCGGACCTGAGCCTGGCCGCCTATCCCATGATTTTTGTCGCGGGCGATATGGCCCATGCGAAAGGGGAGGCGGGGCGCCCGCTTCCCGGTGTCGCCCCGGTCGCCATGCAGCAGGGACGCTGGATCGCCCGGAATATCCGCCGCGAGCTGGCGGGCAAGCCCCGCGAAGCCTTCCATTATAGGGATAAAGGCCAGATGGCCACCATCGGGCGCAGCAAAGCCGTGCTCGAGATGGGTAAGTTGAAGCTGACCGGCTGGTTGGCCTGGATGGCCTGGCTGCTGGTGCATATCTACTACCTCAGTGGGTTTAAAAACCGTCTTTTTGTACTGATGCAATGGGCCTGGTCCTATTGGACCTATCGCAAGGGCGCTCGCTTGATCGTGGATTACCGGGCCTGGCGTCTGCGTAAATAGAGGCTCTGGGACCACTTGACTTGAATTGCTTGTCAACGAATCACCGCTTGGCGGGTATCTATTAAGGTTGTGATAACTTTTATAAGAGAACCTGAAATGCCCATGAGCCGTCGTGCCGCCTTGCAGTTGGGCATCCTCGGTGCCGCCGGGTCGGCCATCGCCGGAGCACGGGCATCCGAAATCCACCTGGCGATCAAGTATCATATGATCCAGACGGAAGGCTCGGTGCTCAAAAAATTTGAGCTGCTGAAACGCATCGGGGTTCATGGGGTTGAAATCACGGTCAAGGAGGAGCCGTTGCTGGGCGAACTCATGAGGGCTTCCGCCCGAACCGGCGTTCGCATTCATGGTGTGGTCCATGGCACATCCGATGCCTACCACAAGGCGATCGATCTATGTGATGAAGTGGGGGGCACATCGGTGTTAATTGTTACCCGCGCGCAGCCGGAGTTGTCCTACGGGGAAAACTTCAAGTTGATGCACCATCATATTCGCATGGCCCTGGCGTATGCCGAGAAGAAAGGGGTCCTCCTCCTGGTGGAGAATGTTAAGGGCTCCTTTTTCAGGCAGGCCGAAGAATTTGCACGCTTTATTGATAGCCTGGACAGTCCCTACGTCGGAGCGTATTTTGATACGGGAAATGCCATCACCTGGTCGGATCAGCCCGCTGAACATTGGATGCGTGTGCTCGGTACGCGGATTGTAAAACTCGATATCAAGGACCGCGGGCATCGCTTCTTTGGCGACGCCGCACTCGCTTCAGCCGATGCCGTGGGTACCGATGGCGGGGAGGTGCATTGGGAGAATGTGCGCGCCGAGCTGGCCCGGCTGAAATTTTCGGGCTGGGCTACGGCGGAGGTAAAGGGCGGAGATGCTGAACACCTCGGGCAGATGGTACGGTGGATGCAGCAGATCCTAGCCCTCGCTTAGGACCTTGCTTGGTATTTGCGAATGACTTGCAAATTACGGTTCAGGGATTAAGCACAAATCTGTGCACGCTCACGATATCTTGATTACGTTTGCCAGCGCTTCGGCGGCTGGCGTTTTGCTGATGATTCTGGCCCACCGGCTTCGGATCTCTTCCATTGTCATGCTCCTCCTGGGCGGCATCCTGCTCGGGCCTGAATTTATCGGGCTGGTTCATCCAGATGCGCTGGGGCATGGGTTGAACACCATCGTTTCCCTTGCGGTGGCCCTGATCCTCTTTGAGGGCGGGTTGACCCTCGATGTCAAAGGCTTCAAGCCGGTTGCCCGGGAAATCGCCGGCGTTCTCACCCTGGGGGTCATCCTGACCTGGATGGGGGGCACGCTGGCCCTCAAGCTCATCTTTGGCTTTGAGATGGAGTTCTGCCTGCTGGCCGCCAGTTTAATCATCGTGACCGGACCCACGGTGGTGGGGCCGCTGCTGCACCGCATCCGGGCGAAGCGAAATCTGCACCATATTCTTCACTGGGAAGGGGTGTTGATCGATCCGATCGGCGTATTCATCGCCTTGCTCTGTTTCGATTTTTACATCAGTGCCGGTGCAGGCGCGGGACATGTCCTGCTCGATTTTGCCATGCGTTTCGCGGTCGGCATGGTCATGGGCCTGGTCTTTGGCAATCTCCTGCACCTCATTCTCGTCCGGGAGTGGGTGGTAAAGGGTCAGTTGAACATTTTCGTGCTGGTGATCGCGATGGTGTGCTTCACCCTGTCTGATCTGCTGATCGGGGAAAGCGGCCTGCTCAGCGTAACCATTGCCGGCCTCGTATTGGGCTATCGTCAGGCCCCACAGCTGCACCACGTGGTCATCTATAAGGAGGAACTGAAGGATTACCTCATCGGGCTCTTGTTTGTGTTGCTCGCCGCGAATCTGAAATTGGATTCGTTCCTGGCCTATGGATGGAAGCTGGTCGCGGTGGTGCTCGCGCTGATGCTCGTCGTACGACCGATCAATATTTTCCTTTCCCTGCGCAGCAGTGCGCTCACGATCAAAGAGAAACTGTTCCTCAGTTGGATTGCCCCACGCGGGATTGTCGCCGCCTCCATGGCCTCTGTGTTTGCTTTGTACCTGAGTAACGAAGGGGTGGAGGAAGCGCGCTTCCTCGAAACCTTTACCTATTCGGTCATCGCGGGCACCGTGATTCTCCAGGGGTTTTCCGCTGGGTGGGTGGGCAGGATGCTAGGCGTCCTCGAACCGCAACCGACGGGCTGGCTGATTATCGGCGCGCATAAGTTTGCCCGAACCCTCGCGCACTTTGTGCAGGACGCGGGGTATAATGTTGTCCTCGTGGATACCAATGCCCTCGAAGTGCGCGAAGCCTCACGCGAGGGCCTGGTTGCGTTGAGCGAGAATGCGATGACGGTAGAAATTGATAAACATCCCGCCCTCTACGGCATTGGCACCTTTATCGCCCTCACACCCAATGAAAATTTGAATCGCATGTTGTGTCACCGTTGGGTCGACCAGTTGGAGGACGCGGACATTTTTCGATGGGAGCGTGAAACCTCGGAAGCGGGCGTGGAAGAGCATCTGCTCGCCGGGGATAGCGTATGGAGCAGCTATCCACTCGACCAGTGGATGAGGCACCATGAAGATTCAATTCCGCTGAAGACCGTGAATCGAATCGTCGAGGAGAAGGGGCTGCTCTACTTCTGCGATGGCGCGCTCACGTTTTCGCCACCGGAGGAGATCCCGGAAGGGGCCGAGGTGAAAACCTTGATTTATGCGCCGCGCCGCGGTCAGGAGAAGCCGCGTTTGCCGGTCAAACCCGAGCATGTCCTGTTCAGCGACCGCACCGATTTACTTGCGCTTTATAAACAGATGCTGTCCTGCATCGGGAAGGAACAGCCCACCCTTGATCTGGATCAGATACTTGAGGAGATGGTCCTGCGCGAGGAGGAGTATACCAGCCTGCTTGGACACGGAATCGCGCTGCCGCATGCGTACTCCGAAGGTGTCAGTGAAGCGATTCTGGTGGTTGCCCGGCCCCTGCATGTGGTGAAATGTACGCATACCGATCGTGAGATCAACCTGATCTTCATGCTGGTCAGTCCCCATGGTCAACCGTCGGAACACCTTGCCCGTATTTCCTATATTGCGACGCTCATTGGAAATGAAGCGGGGCGACAGGCGCTGCTGGATGCGGCGACGCCTGAGGATCTGCATCGGGTAATCGTCGGAAATTGAAACGTGTCCACGTGTTTGCTCCTGTGTCGCGAGCTGGACACCTTTCATTCGGGGGAGTAGTCTTTTTTCATGCGATTTAATATCATGATGGGCTTGCTCCTTGTGGGCACGTTTGCCGGTGCCGGTGCCGGGCGGGCGGAGGAAGCGGTCCTTGCTCCGCAGGCTTATCGAATTCTTGCCACGCATTGTTTTGAGTGTCATGGCCCGGACGAAGGCAGTCGCAAGGCGAAACTGCGCCTGGACACGCGTGAAGGGGCCCTCGCACACCGCAAGGGAGATGCGGCGATCGTTCCTGGTGCGCCCTCGCAGAGTACGGTCATGATCCGCGTCCGTTCAACCGACCCGGATGAGCGCATGCCGCCGCCAGAGAACCATAAAGCCTTAACTCCGTATGACCTTTCAGTCCTGGAGCAGTGGATCCAGGCCGGTGCACCCTACGAGGCCCATTGGGCCTTTGTTCCGCCGGTACGTCCGGCGCTGCCTGAGTCTCAGCTGGCGCCCATCGACGCGTTGGTCTTCGCTCGCCTCGCCAGGGAGGGGATAGCCCCTTCGCCGCACGCGGATAAATATACGCTCGTACGTCGAGTATACCTCGACCTGATTGGGCTGCCGCCTACGCCGGAGGAGGCCGATGCGTTTGTAAACGATGAGGCCGCAGACGCCTATGCCCGGCTGGTCGACCGTCTCCTGGCCTTGCCGCAATACGGAGAACGCTGGGCGCGGCGCTGGTTGGATCTCGCACGATACGCCGATACCAATGGATACGAAAAAGATCGGGAACGCAGTATCTGGCCGTATCGCGACTGGGTGATTCAGGCGCTGAACGACGATATGCCCTACGATCAGTTTTCCATTGAACAGCTGGCCGGCGATATGTTGCCGGAAGCGACGGTCGCTCAGCGCGTGGCGACCGGCTTCCATCGAAACACCATGCTCAATGAAGAAGGGGGGATCGATCCGCTGGAGTACAGATTCTACGCCATGGTCGACCGGGTGGCCACCACCGGAACCATCTGGATGGGCTTAACCGTTGGCTGTGCACAGTGTCACACCCATAAATACGACCCCCTTGCTCACAGCGATTATTACAATCTCATGGCTTTGTTGAACAATGCGGATGAGCCCGATTTTGCGGTGACCGATGCGGCGTTCGAACAGCGCCTGCAGGCCTACGAAGAAAGGCTGTCGGTCGAGGAAGCGCAGCAGTTGAAGAGCGTCGATCCCGATGCGTTTGCTGCCTGGGTTTCGGCCGAATCAGAAAAAGCCGCCAACTGGAACAACCTCAAACCGGTAAACATGACGTCTACGCTTCCGCATTTGGACCTGGAAGACGAGGGCGTCATTTTTGCCTCAGGGGACTTTACCAAGCGGGAAATGTACACCTTGGGCTTTGATTTCACGCAGCAGCCCATGACCGTGAAGTCGATTCGGCTGGAAGCCTTGCCGGATGAACGCCTGCCGGCCGGCGGGCCCGGGCGGGCCTACTATGAAGGGCGGAAAGGCGACTTCTTCCTGAGTGAAATGACGCTTCGGGATGCAAAAGGCGACTTTTCTTTTCAGGCAGGCAGCGCGAGTTACGGCAAAATCAGCGTCGGGAACGGTCAGGCGAAGGCCGAGAACCTCTTCGACGGTGATGGCTCGACCGGTTGGTCGACTTCCGGCGGGGAAGGGCAGGCCCATCAAGTGGTCCTGCAGCTGGCAGAACCCCGCCTGTTGGATGGTCCCATCGAGCTGGAGCTGCTGTTCGAGCGGCATTTTGTGGCCGGTTTGGGGAAGTTTCGCGTCAGCGCGTGTGAGGTCGATGCCGAAGCCAAATCCTGGTCGGCCGAGGTCGAATCGTTATTAGCTCTAGGGGAGCCAACCGAGGCCTTAAAGCGTGCTTATCTCTTCCATGGGGATGATCGGAAGGAGGCGCGCAAACCGCTGGAAGCCCTGCTGAAGAAACGTCCCGGGGCGACGCAGACGATGGTCATGCAGGAGCGCGCATCGGAGCTTCCACGCCCAACCTTTCGGCATCACCGGGGTGAATACCTCAGCCCCCAGGAAGCGGCCGTCCCCGCCGTGCCCCGGATTTTTCCCGGGCTGGAAGGCGATGCCGATCGTCTCTCGTTCGCCCGCTGGCTGGTGAGTGAGCGGAATCCTTTGGCCGCACGCGTGGCGGTGAATCGAGCCTGGCAGGCCTTCTTCGGCCGGGGGCTGGTGCCGACTCTGGATGACTTCGGCGTTCAGGCATCTCCGCCGCTACAGGCCGATCTCCTCGACTGGCTGGCCTGTGAGCTGGTGGAGCAGGGGTGGTCCTTAAAAACCCTTCATCGACAAATGGTCCTCAGTGCGGTGTATCAGCAGGCATCGCATCACCGGGTCGATCTCGTCGATCGGGATCCGTACAATGACCTGCTCGCACGGGGCCCTCGTTTTCGAGTCGACGCCGAGATGCTGCGGGATGTCATGCTGACGTCGTGCGGTGTGCTGACCCGGAAAATCGGCGGTCCGAGTGTGCGTCCTCCCCAGCCGGCTTCCGTGATGGCCATGGCGTATGGCGGGGGTGCCTGGGCCGCGGCGAAAGGCGACGACCGCTATCGGCGTTCGCTGTACACCTTCAGCAAACGCACCGCTCCCTTTGCTGCGTATGCTGCCTTTGACGCGCCAAGCGGTGAGGCCTGTATCGCCCTGCGAGATCGCAGCAACACCCCCCTGCAGGCCTTGACCCTGTTCAACGACGACATGTTTGTTGAGCTGGCGCGGGCGCTCGGAAAAGAGGCGGCGGCTCAGTCGGATCCGGGCCGTTTTGTCTTTCGTCGATTGCTTACCCGTCCGCCGGAACCCGCCGAGATCGAGCGCATACAAGCATTCTATGTTGCGCAATTGGCGCGCCTGAACGCAGGTGAATTGGATGCGAAGACGCTGTGTAAAAATGACCAGGCTACCGATGTATGGGCCGCCTGGACCCTGGTGGTTCGGGCGATCATGAACCTCGACGAAACGATTACGAAATCATGAACGACTTTTTGAAAACCGCTACGCGCCGCCAGTTTTTTGCCGACTGTGGGATTGGCTTAGGTCAGATCGCCATGGGCAGTATGCTGGGTGGCGTCGCATCCGGCGCGGCGGTGACGCCCCCTTTTCCCGCACGCGCAAAACGGGTGATTTACCTGTTTATGGCTGGTGCACCGAGCCAATTGGAGCTTTTTGACCATAAGCCAAAGTTGAAGGAGCTGGATGGAAAACCTTTGCCGCCTTCCGTTATCAAAGGCCAGCGCTATGCCTTCATTCAGCCAGATGCCGCCGTGCTGGCTCCGCGGTTTTCTTTTGCGCGTCACGGGGAAACCGGGACCGAGCTCTCGGAGGTATTGCCCCACCTGGCAAAAGTGGTCGATGAACTTGCCATCATCAAGTCCGTGCATACCGATCAGTTTAATCATGCCCCTGCACAGATATTTTTAAACACCGGCAACGCGATTCCCGGTCGTCCGAGCATGGGCGCGTGGTTGAGTTACGGGATTGGCAGCGAAGCACGCGATCTCCCCGCCTTCGTCGTGTTGAAGAGTGGGGGCAACTTGAGTGGCGGGAGCGCGATGTGGAGTGCGGGTCAACTGCCGTCCATGCATCAAGGGGTTCCGTTCCGTTCGGAGGGCGATCCCATTCTGCATGTGTCCAATCCATCCGGCGTAGATGACATCGCCCAACGCGCCTCGCTGGATCTCATGGGTGATTTAAATCGAAGGCGTCATCAACAGGTAGGCGATCCGGAGATTGCTTCGCGCATTGAAGCCTACGAAATGGCTTACCGCATGCAGGCCCGTGCACCCGAGCTGATGGATTTCTCATCAGAATCGAAGCAGGTACTCGATGCCTATGGCGCCAAGCCGGGTAACGGTAAGGCGGCCTTCGCGAATCACTGTCTGTTGGCCCGCCGCCTGGCTGAACGCGGGGTGCGTTTTATACAGGTGTATCATTCGGGTTGGGATCATCACTCGCAAGTGGAGCAAGGCGTGCGTAATCAGTGCGCCCAAACCGATCAAGCGGCCGCGGCCCTGATCACGGATCTCAAGCAGCGAGGCATGCTCGATGATACCCTGGTGATCTGGGGTGGGGAGTTTGGTCGCACGCCCATGGTTGAAGCAAGTGCCGCACTCGGTCGTTCGAAGGGGCGTGACCATCATCCGCAGGCCTTCACCATGTGGATGGCGGGCGGAGGGATCAAGCCCGGGGTCAGACTTGGAAGTACCGATGAGCTGGGTTTCCATATCGCTGAGGATCCGGTTCATGTGCACGATGTGCAGGCCACGGTCTTGCACTGCCTCGGGCTGGATCACGAGAAACTCAGTATCAACGTCGGTGGTTTGAACGTACGCCTGACCGGGGTTGAAAAACACCATCCCATACGTGCCATACTCGCTTGAAAGCTGGTTTGATTCAGGCGGTTACCCCGGGTTAGGATCATATATGAGCTCCGCCACGAAAGCCTCCTATAGATAACTATATGCTATACGTGCTGTTTTGGCGTTTTTGTTAGGGTTTTTGATTCATTTTTTTGGCATTAACCACAAACATTTTGTTGCCAATAGCCCTTAATTTTGGTGAGGTATATAGGTACTCTATTTACTGTTACATCTCTGTTTTGGTCTTCAATTATAGGTAACCTTATGAATATTAAGAACTTAAGTGCCAAATTAAGTATTTCCTCCCTTGTGATGGCTTTTGCCTTTCAGGCGAATGCCAATACCGATTGGAACGGAGGAACGGGTGATTGGAATACCGGGGCCAATTGGAGCAACGGCACCCCCGGGCTTGTGGACGACAATGCTTACTTCAACAACGCAGGGACCATCAATGTAACGGCCGTCCCGGCCACCGTTACCCCGTCTTCGAACTTCTACCAGGCGCGATCCGGTACCGTTACCGGGGATACCACGCTGATCTGGAATCCGGGCGCGAGTTTGACGACCTTTAACCAGTTTTGGATTTCGGATAACAGTACCGCGAGCGTGAGCGTGATGGATCATAGGAGCGGTACCATTCGCGCCAACAACAGTTGGTATCATATCGGTCGCCGGGGGGATGGTACGTATAAAATGTCAGGGTCTTCGGTGGTTCAGGCAGTCGATCGACTGTCGATCGCGGAAGGTGCGGGCGGTGGGTTGTCGAACAATTTTGTTTTCGAGATGCGTGATAACTCCGTGGTGGACGGTCAGTTTGCCGGGGCCTCCAACAATGATTATTTTTTAGCTCATGATGCGAACGCCCGCGGGCAACTGTTGATGTATAACAACTCGCTGTTTGATGTGCCCCGTTTGGAGGTTGCACGTGAGAATACCGCGCAGGGGACGGTTACACAGAATCAGAATTCACGCATTCAGATCGAGTTTGATGTCGATCGATTTGCGTACACCGGGGATAACAAAGCCTGGTGGACGATGAACAACAGTTCCACTGCCGAGATCGGCACGCAGTTTCGGCCCGCCCGCTTCGGGAACGCTGAGGCCACGCTGTCGTTAAATGGGACGGCCAGTTTCCAGGCCAGGGAGTTCGGGGGTTCCCTTGAACAGAATCAGAATACTTCGACGACCGTCGTGATGAATGATTTTTCGACCATGACCGTGAACAGTTGGATGGAACTGGGTGGTGGTCAGGCCACGATGACCATGAATGATCAATCTTATCTGGATGCAAATGGCCGTTTAGCGGTGGGTATGCGTTCCTCGACGGGCGCTCCCGGTGACGGCATCTCCCGCCTGACCCTTAACGATAATTCCACCGTGGATGCGCGTGGAGATATTCTTTGGGCAGGTCTTGAGACCGGATCGAAAGGCTTGATCACCGTCAATGGCACGGCCAACCTGATTTCTGATAATGCAGCTATTGGTCGTCAGGGCCAGGGTACGGTTGTCATTAACGGCGGTTCCTGGGAGAATACAAACTGGATGTCGATCGGTCAGGAAAGCGGCGGCACCGTGGGCGAAGGCACCTTGACCATCAACGGCGGTATCGTCTCTGCGAATGGTAATTTGGAAGTCGGCGAACGTACCGCGGGTAACCTGAATGTAAATGGGGGTGTGTTGCAGGTGGCCAACGGTATGCGCATCGCACGCGATCAGCGGAATATCAATGATGCAACAAATGACTCGGTGGTTAATCAATCTGCGGGCGACATCTTCGTTCGAGGCACCCTGCATATGGGTGGTTTGGACTCGATTACCCACGGTACGCATGCCTACAACCTCGATGGGGGGACCTTGCATGTAAACGATCTCAACATGGGGAACGCAGCGAATATTGCTGCCGGCGGTTCGACCACCTTCAATTGGGGTAACGGTACCTTGACCACCCGGGCCGTGAATGAGAATTCAACCGGAAATGGATCGCTGATTACCATTACGGGCGACATCACGACGGGTTATGCAGGTGATGGATCCGGCGGCAATGCCGCGTCGACCCTCGACCTGGGTGATCTGTATAAGGATGGCGGAACGAAATACGACCACATGCTCGTTAATGGTGCCCTGAACCTTACTTCGACCAACGATATCCTCGATTTCTGGACGAACGTTCAGCACCTGCGTCTCGGGGGTAACACGATCACCACCGGTGAAATCCGCCTGGTCGGTGCTTCATCGGTTTCTGGTATCTTTGAAAATATTATCGGCCCAGGGGCTGGTGGAACCTTCTTCCGTACCTGGACGCCAGCTGAAGTGGCTACTCTGGGTATCACCGGTGTCGGCGATTTGACCCGGAACCGTGGCGCAGTCATCTACAAAGCGGATGGCGTTTACTTTGCCTACAATATCTCCGGGCAGATTCCGGAACCTGCCACCGGTATGTTCCTGCTCTTCGGTACGATGATGTTGCGTGGTGTGTCCGCCTTCCGCCGCAATCAGCGTACACGTCGCCGGTTGAATGTGATTGGATAAGACCCAACGGTCGCCAACCAAGCTTGAAAAGCCAGTCTGTGAAGACTGGCTTTTTTATTGCAGGCTGGTCTAGCAGACTGAAAACCCACGAGGCCCTGTGGTTGCAATATGTTCTTGATCGGCAAGGCGGAAATACGCAGGCGATAGCTCTCACATCACCGAGTTTCTCAACCGCCCTGCTCGCTAATCGTGACCGCCATTAGAACTGACGACTAGCTGACTCGGCATGACTCAGCATCCTTCAGCATGCCGGAGGAAGAGCGACCCGACTCGGAAGGGCCGGACTTGGTTGGTTCGTACATGCTCGCCATCCTCTTCTCCTGAAGTAACAGAAACCGGTGATGGGGCCTTCGATGCCGCCGGATGCATCTGTATATCACCGATGAAAGGGAAGAGCAGGGGCTTCGTCATCGCGATCATCCAAGGTATTCTGCTCAAGAGGAGAATCGTTCTAAGCGAAGGTGGGCACCACGTGTTTAAGCCCGGTTCAGGTCATGATGTCAGGTGCCATTGGTTCTCATCCAACCACGTGGTGGTAAAACGAAAGGTGTCGTTTTTGAGAAGGAATGGCGAGACCACACAACCGCAGCAGTTTAATACTCCAGCCACGTGGTGGCGGAAGAACCTTCGTCGCGCTGCGTAGCGTGTGTGAGTAGGGGGTCCTCCGCTTCGGACCTCGAGATAGCTACGTTTGTCCGGCCGCAACCCTGCAACATTTCAGTGCTTAGCCGCCCTTGTGTAGGTGCCATTTTTCTCAGCGAACGAACGGAGTCTTTGAGCCCGGCGTGACGATCGCACGATCTTGCCAGGCGAGCCTGCCGCGTGCGCCGTCAGTTCCTGATGGGCAAGCCGAAAGGTTTTCACTCGATCGAGACTTGCCCGGCGGTGGAATATAGCCCGAACGGGCGATGTGTCTTCGGTCCCGCCGCTGACGTGCGAGTGGCTTTTCAAAGGTCGACTTGATATTCGGCCATTTAATCAAACGTCGTCATCCGTACGGGCCCCCAACTGGTGCGAGGTACGAGGCCTTCCAGATAACCACGACCTACACTCATGGTTTCTGACCGCGATGCGTGGCGAGAAGGCTGGTGCTCGGCCGTTGGGATAAATCGAACGCCCTTCGCAACTTCGTCGTAGCTCCGCTGTCGGGTTGTACATAGCTGGCCTTCAGTCGTGTTAATACGATTAGGGCCAGCCTGCACATCGATGAACGCTGACGAGCAGCTCGGGTCGTTCCTGGTGAGGGCTTGCTCTTCAGCTTGCACGTGTGTGATTGCCGTGGGAGCCCGACGGGGTGTCGGCCTGAAGGGGGCTGAATACAGCACCCGTTACACCAGGATTCTCCACTCGTTCGACTCATCGGGGACCCGCCGCGTTCATAGGGAAAACGCATCGTGTATTGCAACGGGGCCGGCCAGGCACACGTGTAACCGTGGCGCCATCCGGTCAGATACTAAGGCGAATCGTATCGGGAGGCATCCTGTTCCAGCACTTCCACTGCAACATTTGAACCACCCTTTTTGGCGATCCTGATGGCAAGCTGGATCGCATCGCGCGCCTCTTCACGCTGCCCGCGAAGATCATAAATACGTGCCTGATTCTGAAGAAACTCCGATGGCGGGTTCGGTTTCGCCTGCTCGATGGCGAGGCGGTTCAGCAGGAATGCACGTTCGAGTGCACTTTTGTTTCCGGGCTGCGTCTCCAGCAAGAGCCAGGCAACGCGGTAAAGGAGAACAGGGTTTTCAGGTTCCGTTTCCAGGATCTTGTTCATTACAACCAGGGCTTCTTCTTTTGCGCCCGTCATAAAAAGCGCCCGACCGTATTTGTAGGCGACGTTCCGGTTATCTGGCAAGGCCGTATAGGCTCGTTTGAAAAAGGCGAGGGCGCTGGCAAGCTGCCCTTGTTCAGCGAGGTCAATCCCCAGGTTAAGCGCCGCAATCGAATCATCCGGATTCTTTTTGAGTTTCTCCAGCAGGATTTTCCGGTTGCCTGCCCGGCGCTCCTTGATGGCTTCATCCAGTGCCATATCCAAGTGCTGTTGAACTTTCGGGCCAGGCTGCAGCTTCAACGCAAAGCGAAAAAAAGGTACCGCGATCCGCGGGGTTATCTGCTTGGCACAGATTTGTCCCATTAAGTCGAAGGCACCTGAAATCTCCGGATACTGAAGGATGCTGATGTACACATGGGAGGCGGCTTTCGCCCAATCATTGCTGTGGTTCAGGTCGAATTTCAACGCGTGTTCGTAATGCCAGACTGCGTACTCAAATCGGTTACTCACTCCTTTCGGCTGAGGTGGGTTCCAATTTGGCGGGTTTTCTATCATAAACCCGACCGCCTGCAGCAGTTGGGCCCATGCTTGTCTGGACGTAATATCTATCTCAAGGGCAGATAACAGGGCTTCTATTCCTGCATTGCTTTTCCCTGCCCGGTGCAGGACTTGGCTCAGACCGAGTCGGACCAACACATTGGTTGGTGCGAGCTCCACGGTGTGCAGCAGGCAAGGGATGGCGTTGGTAAAATGCCCCTGCTCAGCTAAGATCAGGCCCAGTTGATAGTACGCCCCGGCATTCGTTGGATCCTGTTCGACCACCTTTTCCAGGTTACGCTTTTTGATTTCCTGCATGGCTTTGCCATAGTGGTCCTTCAGGTTGTCCAGGTTTTCACGGGCCAGGCTGTAGCTTGGGTCGAGGACCAGCGCCAGACGGAAGAAATGCCGGGCCAGTCCTGCGCCACTGGTTGCGGCGATAATCGAACCTAAGTCGTTATAATTCAGCGGGTTATTCGGGTCGAGCTGGATGGCCTGAATAAAATGACGAACGGCCTTATAGATGTCCTCACCTTCCGTGTATAATGCCGCCTCCTGCCGGTGCCAGTGCCCGGGATCCTCTGCCAGCGCGGGAGCCGAAGGACGCTTCCATCCTTCCACTTGAGGGAAAATCTGGTCCAAGGCGGATAAGGTATTCTGCCACGTGGCATCGGCAAAAAGGTTCAAGTCCAGCGCGCGGCTCAGTTGTTCCAACGCCCGTTGCGGGTGCCCGCGCAGCGCGAGCATGCCTCCAAGATTGTTGTGCGCCTGCGCATAGCCTTCCTCCACTTCAATCGCCCTTCGGACCTGATCCATGCCCTCCTCGAAGCGTTCGGCGCGGAATAGCGCGGTGCCCAGGCTGTTGTAGGCTCGGGCAAAGTTGGCATCGAGTCTGATGGCCTTTTTAAAGGAAGTTATGGCCTCATCATAGCGTTCGGATTGAAGCCAGGCCGAGCCTAGCGCTTCATGGGTTACCGGGGTGTCCGGATTCAGCTCCACGGCGCGGGTGTACGCGTCGATGGCGTCATCGATCCGGCCCATTTTGAAGTATACGCCACCCTTATACATTTCCGGCTTTTCATTCGACCGGACGACCCGTGAAAAGCGGTCGTATAGCTCCAGGGCTTCTTGAAACTTCCCCATCGACTCGTAACAATAGCCAACCAGGCGTAAATACGCAGGATTTTTTGGATCACCGTTCAGAATGGTGTATAATTCCTCAAAAGCCTCCTCGTTTCGATTCAGTCGGATCAGCACATGGGCACGTGCGAGCTTCACCTGCGTATTAAGTGGCAGTCGCCGTTTGGCTTCTTCCACTTTCTGCAAGGATTCTTTGAAGTTGGCCGCTTCGAAGGCCTCACCCGCCTGGAGCATCAGGTGTCCGATACTTTTGTCGAAGGCCTGATTCCAGTCGGGCTTGGACTCGAGGGTTCTTGGACTGTTGGCGTTCTGGTCGAGCCCATCCAAAATGGCCGCGGATAGCGTAAAGGGTAGAACGCAACAAAAGATATAGGAAATCACCGTACTTTTTATCATGTCACTCATCAGTTATGGGTCGCTCGATCTTTACCCGAGTGGGTATATTATTGTATAACTGTTTGGCTAGGTGAAGCAAAGCTCAAGACATAGGGAATATACCGTGTACATAAGAATTTGTTTGATGTGTATGATACTTACAGGGTGGGTCCACGCCCAGCAAGCGGGTTTAGCCCAGGTAGGCCTGTCTAAACCCCTGCCATCTGCGGGCAATCAACTCTTTGACCGCGTGGATGGCGTGCTGGGTGATGTCTTGCACCCGATCCTCAACGACCATCCTTTGCGGTATTTATACCATTCAGCCAGTATGGCTGCGGGCGGTATTGCGATTGGAGATGTCAATGGAGATGGCCGACCCGATATCTTCATCAGCAGCGGGCCCTATAACAATCGCCTCTATCAAAATGACGGGAATTTTACGTTTGAGGAGCTGGGGGTCGTCGCGGGCGTGGCTTCTACCAACGTCTGGGCCAATGGCTGTGCCATGGCGGATGTGGATAACGATGGCGATCTCGATATTTATGTCTGCCATTACGACCACCCCAATGCCCTGTATATCAATGATGGGACCGGACACTTCAAGGATCAGGCCCTCGCCCGCGGGTTGGACTTTCACGATGCGAGCTTGATGCCGGCTTTTTGTGATTTCGACAAGGATGGGGATCTCGACGTCTATGTGGTGACCGTTCGTTTTTACTGGCCAACCGGTCGACCGGAAAACGGGATTAAAAGTGCCCATCATGATGATGGTTCCTGGAAGGTCCTGGAACCCTACGATAAGTATTTCACGCTAGAACCCGGACACCCTGCACCGCCCGCGGAGTGGGAGTATAAAGAACGCGCTCGTCCGGATAAATTTTTTCGCAATAACGGGGACGGCACCTTCACCGATGCCACGCAGGACGTCGGCATTCCGGAAACCAATACCTTTGGAAATGCTGCGATCTGGTGGGACTACGATGAAGACGGATGGATGGACTTGTATGTCTCCAACGATTTCCAGGAGCACGATTTCCTGTATCGCAACAATGGGGACGGCACGTTCACGGAATCCATTCGTGAGGCAACACCGCATACTCCCTGGTTCAGTATGGGCTCCGCTACCGGCGATCTGAACAACGATGGGCACATGGATGCCCTGATCGGCGATATGGCGGCAACCACCCATTACGCAGCCAAGGTAAACATGGGCAGCATGGGAACCTTCGCACATTTTCTGGACACGTCCGAACCCCGGCAGTTTATGCGCAATGCCTTATACCTGGGAACGGGCACGCGTCGGTTGCTCGAGGCGGGAGAGCTCAGCGGACTCGCTCATACGGATTGGACCTGGGCGATCAAGCTGAGTGACTTGAACAATGATGGTCGACTGGATGCCTATATTACCAATGGCATGTCCCGGCATTTCGGAAACGCCGACGTCACCACTCCGACCCATCTGGATCTGATTGGGAATACGATCTGGGACATGTTTATCGACCAGCCCAAGCGCACCGAAAAGAACCTGGCCTATCGCAATGAAGGTGATCTGAATTTTGTGCCGGTCAGTCATGCCTGGGGCTTGGAT
>JBLIND010000092.1:0-18189 GCA_047639095.1 Candidatus Omnitrophota bacterium
AAAGCGTCGAATGATCAAGAGCTTCAGAACGCGGGGATCTGGGTGAAGGATTTGCATCCCGGTCAGCTGTTTGCGGACAAGGATGGCCTGGGTATGAGCTACAACCCGTATGATATTTCGCCGTATGATATTTCGCCGTATGTTATGGGGCGGATTACGGTCCGGTTTACCTTTGCCGAGCTGGAGCCGGAATTGAATCCGGGAACCGTTTTGTATCACTATCTTTCGCGCGTTTATCCGGTGGTGGAATAGGGCGCATGGCGTTCCAACGCCGTGTTGGCGTGACCCGCTTCCCAGCGGGTCGCTCCGGCTGGGAAGCCGGATGCTTCAACACGGGCTTGGAAGCCCATGCTCCTTACATGGCCTTCTTATTGATGCGATCCGTGGGTCATGGAGCCGTATAGGTTACACGCACGCGGAAGTAGCTGCCGAGCTCTCCATTGTCGGGGAAGACCGTGAACGGAACCGCCAGGAGGTCGTAACCGGTGCCCGTGTCAGGGACGACGACCAGCGGGGCATCGATCCCATCCACCCAGGCGTCGAGGCCATGGCTGAATTGCGGCGTGTACGTCAGGCCAGCAGCCAGGTGATCGACACGCCGTGCGAAGAGTCCCCAGAGGTTGCCATCGTTGAGAACGACGATGCGACCGGGGACGAAGGTGCCGCCGCCGATATCTGCGGTGAGCGGTACGTTATCCGCAATATTCGGGTCGGTGCCGAAGGCGAATTCCTGCAGGTTGAGCTGGCCGTCCCCTTCCTTGTCCTCGAGGTTGCCTTCGTTCAAGCCGCTGCCATCGGTGGTGATAAAGCCATTGTCGCTCCGCCACTGGGCGAGAATGCCCAGGCTGCTTCCGGAGATGGTAATCGTGACGGTGTTCGTCGCCTTGCTTCCTTTGTCGTCAACGAGCACATAGGAGAAGGTGTCGGTTGCGGTGGCCCCATTGGCGAGGCCATCGAAGGCCCCGTTCGGGTCGTAGGTGAACGAGCCCGGGACTTCGCCCAGGAGGTAGACCTCAATGTCGTCGTCGCCCTCAAGTGCCAGGTAGGCGACCTGTTCGGCGGCATGGCTGAGCTCGGCATCGGTGAAGCGGTCCTCGCGGGCGAAGACCTCGGCCGAGGTCGCACCCAGATTTTGCATCCGTAATTGGGTCGAGTCGGCGCCGAGGATCGTTTGCATCGCGGGGATAAAGCGAGGAATGCTCCCGTAGGTGCGGAGGTAGTTGATCGTGAACGAGCTTTCGATCACGGATGCACCGGTCAGGCCGACTTCGTAGTTGTTGCCATCCCAGTAGCCGTCGCCGACTTCCATCGCCATCCAGCCGATGGTTTCCGCGGTAGTTCGGGGATTGGGATCGCCTTCGTGATCGTTCAGGGCGATCTGGAAGCTGTTTGTGTTTGCGAGGCCATTCATGCGCGTGCCGTAGAAGTCATGCTGTTCCGCGGCGGTTCCATTGACCGTCTGAACCGTGTGGAAAACGACCGGTGCACTGTTGAACGAGCTGGCAAAGTTTACCGTAGCCCATCCGGCGGGTCCACCGGCCTGGCGGGTGGCGGTGGTGCTTAGCGTGCCCACGTCCAGGCGGCGACCATTGGCCAGTTGGTAGCTGCCCGCTTCCAGGACCATCCATTCCACGGTTTCTGCTGCGTGGAGGGCTCCGTCGCCGTCACTGGCTGCGGCTCCGGCTTCCGGTTGCTCTTTCATCGAGATGTCGAAGGTGCCGGCCACGGCATTTACATTGCTGATCAGGAGGGTGGTCGCTTCGACTTCGATCAAGGTAGGTGGGCTGGCGATGATTACCGGGTTGGTGAAGCGTCCGGCACCGAAGCTGACCGTGGCCACGACATCGTTACTCACAACGACTGAGCCTTGTACGCCGACGACTCGACTCGTCGCTGCGGACACCAGGCCCAGGGTGCCGGTGAGGTCCAGCGACTGGACGGCGAGGGTGTCGTTCAGGTCGATGGAGCTGTCTACACCCGCACCGGTATCGTCGGTGATGAGGTTGCCGGAGACGGGCATGTCGGATGCCGTTGTATAGGCGTTGGAGGTGGCAAAGATGCCGTCATTTACGCCGGTGATGGTGAGCGATACCAGTGTCGTGTTCGTCGCGGTGAGGCCGAGCGGATCGGCGACGCGATAGCTGAAGCTGTCGGAGGCGGTTTCGCCTTCGCTCAGAGGTTCGAATGCCCCGTTGGGATCATACACAAAACGGCCATCGGCCTGCACGGTGACGATACCGCCCCCGATGGTCGCAGCCGCGACGCCGACGTTCGTAGACGCGCCCTGGACTGCCGCCACGCTGAGGTTTTCAGCATGTCCACTATCGACATCCGTATCGTTGGTCAGGAGCAGGTCGGCGAGGGGGGTGTCCTCGTCGGTCGTGTACGTATCCGCGATGCCCTGCGGGGCATCGTTCTCGCCCTGAACCGTCACGGTGAGTTCGGCTGAAGCAATCTGGCCGCCGGAGAGGATGAAGTAACCGAAGCGTTCAATGAAGGTGTCACCGGGAGTGAGGTCGTCCAGGCGGCCGAGTGGCGTGTAGCTGACGGTGCTGCCATCGGTGCTGACGGCGCCCGCAGGGTTCAGGGTCGAACCCGGGACGCGGCTGATGGTGAAATCCCAGGTGAAGGCGTCGGCGCCTTGATTGGCATTGGGGCCGACTGCGACATAGATGGTGTCGCCGCTTTGCAACTCGCCCAGCACTTCGTCGAAGCTGCCGGTTGCACCCGGATTGATCCGGGTGGAGCTGCGCAGGTTGCTGTTGACGCCGGTCAGGACACGCACGGCTTCACCGCCGGTTGCGGCCCGCGTGAGGGTGCTGGAGGTGATCGCATACGTGCCATTGCTGGCAACGGTATAGGCTGCGATGGCGAAGCGTTCCAGGGTGTTGGTCACCAGACCGGGCGCACCGGCCGGGAGGCCGGGGTGGCCACCGGTGGCGTCGAGGCGGAGGAAGTTCCCAGGGGCCGAATTGGTGATCACGCCGTCGGCGTTGACCGCGTAATTGGTGGTCGCAGGATCCCAGACCAGAAGGTCGTAGTCGGCGACTGAGCCGATGGGGCCGGTCGATCCTTCGAAGGTGCCGGTATCCCAGGCGGTGGGTGCATTCCACAGATACTGCCAGCCGAAGCCGCTTCCGTTGCGGAAGTCTGCGGGATCATTTGCTGCACCGCCCGGTTGGAAGTCGCCCTGGTAGGTCGCTACGTCCAGCTGGAACGCGATGGTCGCGCTGGCCGCGCCGAGGTCATTCGTGCGGGGATCGAATTGGATGGGGGAATCTTCCGCCACTGATGCCGCGTCGTCCAGGGCGGCAAAGGTGCCGATGCCGGTGACGTCTACCGTGACGGTCGCGCTGGAGAATCCACCCACCCCGTCTTCGATGGTGTAAGTAAAGGTGTCTTGTACGACGTTCCCGGCGGGGATGTCTACATTCAGGGTGGTGGCGTCATAGACGAGCGATCCATCCGGATTGAGCACAAGGCTTGCACCCAGAGCCGTTGTCGCGGGGCTGATTATCTGGATCGCTTGCGCAACCGCGTCGAAGTTGACTGCCATTTCGGTCGTGGAAAGCGCACGGGTATAAAAGCTGAAGCGTGCGAGTTGTCCGGTGAAGGGCTGGAGACCCAGATTTAAGCTCGCGCTATTGTTCATCACGCCTAAGCCCGCCCCATCGGTACCGGACCAGTCGTTTACACCCCCTCCGGTGTTCAGGAACTGTGCATCGGGCGTGGGGTCGAATCCGCCCAGGCGGTCGTTGTTTAAATAGATGACGGCGAGGTCATCGTTGCCGTCTCCACTGAGGGTATCCCGGTCGAGCACGACGACGAGCTGGTTGAAGGTTTCGTAGGATACGCCGCTGGCCGACAGTACGCTCACCACACTCGGATCGGTGTCCGTACCTGCATCGACGCTGACGCGAATCTCATTTAAATCGCCATCGTAGGCGATGGAGAAGCCGGTGCCGTTGCCGCCGGTTTCGAATAAGGCCTGCAGGCCGGTGGAGAGTCGAGGTTTGAACCAGATCTCGAAGGTGCCGTCGTCCACGCCTTGCAGGTCCAGCGAAGGTGCGGTCGCGGTGAGGCCTTCCCATGCGTTTCCGATGGCTCCAAAATTGGATTTTGGTGTCACCAGGCTGCCGGCGTTCACGGTTGCATCAAAGGCGGCACCGGCGGTTCCCGCATTCGCGATGATGCCCGCGGCCAGCTCGGCCGAGCTCACGGTCGAGGCGTTGAATGCGATAAAGGGATTCGGCGTTCCGGGGCTGTGCTGGTCGTTGCCGACGAGTTGATTTGCCGCGAAGGTGGTGACCAGGGTTTCGGTGGCGGCGAGCAAATCGTCTGCGCCATTGTTCACGCCGTGAATAACCACGGACACTTGTCCATCGGTGGCAGTGCCCGTGCCATCGATCAGCTGATAGCTGAAGGTGTCGACCAGGGGTTGATCGGCGGTCAGGTCGGTGATACCGGGAATGCTGCTGGAATCGTAGGTGAAATCCCCGGTGGTCGAATTCAGGGTGACGACGGCGCCGGAGGTCAGGGGGACGGGGGTATCGGTGCCACTGACGAGGCTACCACCTGCATTGTAGAGTCCCGCGATGGTCAGGGTGTCACCTTCCATATCGGTGGCGCCGCTATTGATCGCCTGGAAATTCTGGAAGACCTCTGCCGGCGAGAGCGCTTCGTTGTAGATGCGGTAAATAGCCATGGACCCGTTGTAATAGGTGTCGTATGCGGTGCCCGCGGCGCCGTTCTGGAAGCCGCCGTGGTTGCTACCCTGGAAGTGGCCGAGCCCGGCAGTATCTCCGCCATCCCAGTCGACCGTGGCAGGGTTGGCTGTCGCGTCAACCTGCACACCATTGATGTAGAGGGTGTTTACATCGTTGGTGAAGTCGATGGTCCACAGCACCTGGAAGAACTCACCCGTGGCGCTTCCGCCAAGCAGGCCCTGGCTGTCGGTCAGGAGATCGTAGCTGACAGTGGCGGTGTTGATCGCGTTGGCGGCCTTGAGGATGCCGTTGTCGATGATCAGTCCAGAGCCGGTGCCGCCACCGGTTTCAAAGATGGTCGAGATCTGCCCCAGATCTGCGGCGTTGGGCTTCAACCAGAATTCCATGGAAGCATTGGCCAGATCGACGCCGGGCAGGATGTCGTTGATACTGTCGATACCGCGCAGAATCGCGGTGGCATTGGGCGTGCCGTCCCAGGCGTACGCGGCGGTAATGCCGAGATGCGTGCTGGTCACACTTCGGTCGTGGGTGACTCCGGTTCGGAGGATCCAATCCATGGCCGTGCCACCCAGGCTACCCGTGTTTTCCCAGACGCCGAGACCGAGGCTGCCCCGGGCGTCGTAGTTGCAGATCAAGGTGACGTTGGTATTTCCATTTTCCGTGCGAACCGTTCCGTCGTTGGCCACCAGGTCGACGGTGAAAGCTTGGGATGTGGATTCGAATAAGGGGCTGAGGGTGTCATCGACTACAACGTTTCCTGCTCCGAAATGATCCTCGATACCCGAGACCGTGATCGTCACCGTGCCGGTTCCTTTGGAGCCGATCACGTCCGTCAAGGTGTAGGTGAAGGTGTCGACGAGGTTATCGCCCGCGCCCATTGCCTGGAGGGCGATGGAGTAATCGGGATCGTAGGTGAAGGTGCCGTTGGTGCTTACATTTACCTGGGCGCCCAGGGTGCTGGTCGCGTCGAAGGTGCTGAGGGACAGGCCCTCGCCGGTGTCATTGGCGAACAGGTTGGTTACCCCGGCGTTCAAGGTGGATAGGAGGGTGTCTTCGTTTGCGGTGCCGGATTCGTTGGCGATGACGGGGGGGGCAGCAATCTGGATCTGGAAATAGCCCGCAGCCTGGTTAGCGCCACCGTTCGAGAGGGCGAAGCCAAAGCCAAAGTCTGCTCCGGAGGTCGGGCCCGCCTCAAAGGTGACCAGTCCCTGGTTGATTGCTTCCTGGCTGAAGCTGCCTCCGGTGCCGACGACAACGCCGTTGTTGCGGAGGGTGCCGCCGTTGGGGGCGCTGTCGAGGGTGTAGGTAATCGCCGATGGCGCCACCGAGGCATCGGCGGCCTTGAGTTTATTGGTCGTGATGACCGTTGTTGAACCGGCGTTGACGCCCAGTCCATTATTCGTCAACAGCACCGCCTGGGTGGTGAGGTTGACAAGGCTCGCGCCCTGCAGTCCGACGGAGTGTCCCGGCAGCAGGCCACCTGCGGCGAGGCGCACGACATTCATCTCCACGATGCTCGAGGCGGCCAGGTCGGTGATGAAGCCGGACCAGTCCCCGTTATTAAAGGTGACATCATTCCGGGAGTACTGCGCGGTCTGGCCATACGGGCTGAGCTGGCTGTCGACGGTCCAGTTCTGCAGGCAGACCTGACGATCGGTCGTGTCCATGTCGCAGAAGAAGGCGCCGAGAAACAGGTAGGGTCCGTCGGCTGACATGATGACCTGACTGCTGCCGGTCGAGTGATTGAAGTGAGCCAGGTCCGGGCTGCCGTTGCGCGTATCGAAAGTCAGGGGCGTGCGTGCGACGGGGTTGAGATCCTGCCCGCCGGTGTCTTCCAGTTTGATAAAGGCTCCGGTGGAGGGGAGTTTGACCAGCGAGAGGCTCGTGCGGGAACCGATAATGTCCACGAGCTGGGTGCCTTCCTGGGCCAGCTGAAGCTGAAGGGTATTGCCTGCAGCGGACTCGATGATCATGCCGAGTGCCGAGGTGCCCTGGTAGCAGCTATCATCATCCACCATTCCGCGGATGTAGGTAGTGGTTTTTGAGCCGGTGACTTCGGAGCCATCGAGCAGGAGGCGTTGGGTGAACGCGAGGCGCGTGCCGTTGGGACTGGCAAGCGTACGATCCAGGTGGGTGTTGGCCATGACCAGGTAGTGCCCGGCTGCATTCAGGGTGACGCTGCTGGCGCCCGGGGTAAAGCTCAGGGCCGTGCCCGTGGTTTCGTCGACCTGGTCGTAGGTGATATCGGCAAAGGTGTTGTTGACGTTGGGGGCGGTATTGGTCCCGCTGTCGCTGAGGCGGAGGACATCCAGGCCATCATCGAGTTTTAAGAGTTGAATGGCCGCACCGCCTACGGGAATGCGGACGATCTTGCCGACGTTTGCATCGCTGCGTTCGGTGTGGAGGCGGAGCAGGTCATTCGCGCTTGCCGTGACAATGGCACCCCCGGAGAGGACGGCCTCATCGGCACCACTGGTATTACGAATAAAGCCCTGGCTCCATCCGGAGGCCAAGTGTTCGACGAGGCCGCCGGATTCCAGGCTGAGGTGGGCGAGCAGCTCGGCGCGGGTGGGCCCGCTGAGGTTATCGACCCGGACGTTGTAGAGGACGAGATGTCGCCCGGCGCTGAGCAGGATGTCCTGGCCGGAGGGGTTGAGTACGTAGGACGTCAAGGGGGCTTGATCGATCGTGCTGAAGGTGTTGACGATCGATGCGGCGTCTCCGAGATCCTGAACGGTGCCGCCTGCATTGGAGTACACCGCGAAGTCGCCGGGCTGGCCGATCAAGGCGTCATCCAGGGTGACCGCGAGGTCGTCGATGACGATCGCGCCCGGGTAGGCTGCACCGTCGCCAACGGTGATCGCGTGCGTAATCGCGTGAGTCTCCGTGGGTTCCGCGGTGCCGTCGGATTCGCCACGATACGTAATGGTGACTGGGGTGATGCCATCCAGGATAGCGGAGACGCTGGCGCTGAAGCTGCTGCCATCGAGGCTGACGCTGAGATCGGCGGGTGCGCTGACGAGGAGGGTGATCGGGGACGCAGGTGTCGTGGTCGTCTGCAAGTCATACGTACCGGAGCGGCCTTCGTGGATGCGGCCGGCATCCGGCGGATTCAGGTAGACGCCCGGCGGTGCGGCGACGAGCTGTCGGAGCACGTAGGCGTTCAGAATCGTGTCGGGGTTGTTGACCCCATGTCCAAAAACGACCTGGCTGCTGCGGTCGGCGGTAAAGGTCCCCAGGGTGGATGCGATATCACTTCGCAGGAAGACGGCGCTTTCGTTTCCGGATCCGCTGGTGGTCTGGTCGCTCCATTTCATGCTGCGCGCACCTTCCGTTGCACGCTGGTCCGCTGCGAAAAGCTGGACTTGGTAGACTGCGCCCGGAGTGAGTCCTTCCAGGGTGAAGACCTTGGTTCCACCTCCTGCAGTGCTGTCGAGAATTTCGTTGAACTCCACGTTGCCAGTGTCGTTGGTGAACCAATCGGCAAAGGCGGTGCCGTATTCATCGATGGAGGTGACACCCGCTTCACCGTCGGTCGTGTTGATCGGACGATCTTCAAAGGGGATGGTCTCCAGTCCACCGACATCGACGAGGAGATTGGAGGTGCCCCAGGATCCGGCGTGAACCAGGCTTCCGCTTAAATCGATGTCGTCCACATCTAAGGTGGTCGTAGGCGTTCCCCAGCTGATCGGTGCGGCGTGAAGTTGCGTGGCCAGGAGGCCGATGGAAAATATCCAAACGAACGTTTTCGTGAATGGGGCGAGGGGATGTGCGGTGGCTGGCTGATTTTTCATGATCTACCCTGTTGTTAAAAATACACACGAGTGGAGTCGTTGCAGACTCCATTATCTATGTTAACCATTTGAATTAAATGGCGTCAAGGGTTGCGTCCCTTTTGGCCCAGAGCGGCGTCAGATTACGCCAGGCATCCTAACGCGTCTCCAAAAGAAAAAACCTACGAACGCCGCCGAAATCCGCGTGCATCCGCGGTTTCCTTTGTCCCCGTGTAAGCACGCCCGTGCGGCCTTGGGCATTTTGCAGCAGCCTGTCAGGTTGTTTTTTGCGTAGCGAACCGGTTTCTGCTGCTTGACGACCTTATCCTGTACTTCCAAGGCTTGCCTCGGATGGGCGTACGTGCGTTCTCTTTTTTCATGGGTGTGGCTCTTGCTGGTGATGCAAACTCTCGCGGGCGATGATCGCCTGCTTGCGAATCAAGCCCCAGCGGTATCCGCCAAGGAGACCGGTTTCCCGGATGACGCGATGACAGGGGATGAGGTACCCGAGGTGGTTGCGGCCGATGGCGGTCCCCACGGCGCGCGCGGCGGCTGGCTGGCCGAGGCTCGCGGCGAGGGTCCCATACGTCGTCAGCGTGCCCGGTGGGATCGCCATCAAGGCCCGCCATACCCGAAGTTGAAAAGGCGTTCCGCGCACACAGGCGCGCAAGGGTGGGGTGTCTGCGCCTTTGCGTGTAAAGATCCGGTCCGCCAGCTGGGCCGCCGAAGCGTCGTCGCGCTTGAGCTCGGCCTGCGGCCAGTCTGATTGGAGGGCTTTCATGGCGGTGTCATGGGCTTCGTCGACGAAGCTCAGGTGACAGAGTCCGCGCAGATGTTGACCGATTAACACGGTGCCAAAGGGGCTCTCCGCGAAGCCGCAGGTAATCGTCCAGCCTGCTCCGCCGCGCTTGATTTCACCCGGGGTTGCGGTTTCCAGGTTCACGCAGAGATCATGCAGGCATCCCGGTCCGGACAGCCCGACTTCGAGCGCCGTGTTGAGTACATTCTCTCCCGCCGCGAGCAGGCTGCGTGCATGGGAGAGGGTCAGGCATTGCAGGAAATCTTTGGGCGTCACTGCGGCCCACTTCGAAAACAGGCGGTGAACGTGATGGGGGCTCAGGCCCGCAACCTCGGCCAGGGTCGCCAATCCGGGTTGTGCCGCCTGGTGCTCGTCGAGGTATCGGATGATCCGCGCAATGCGTTCGTAATCGTTCATGGTAAGAGCCTAGGCCATTTTCAGTGCGGCTCCCAACCGATTCTTGCGGTCTTCGGGGTGCTTCCTCCACTCCGGATGGACGAAAGCCCTTTCGCAATAAGCCGTAGAATTCAATTACCCTTCGCGGTCGGGTCGTGTACCCTCCCGTGGTGTGATCCCGATAGCAATCCAACTGAACGTGGCATCGAATGCGGCGCGCACCCTGTTAGGGGCGTTGTGGTGGATGGTCCTGTCGACGTCGTCCCTCCGCGCGCTTGAGCCGCCCGCATCCCTGTCGGTTCCTCCGGGCGAGCGGCCCCTGCTGGGGGTCAACCGCGAACAGGTGCCGGGTCTCGGCTGGCTGGATGTCGGGCACACCGGCGAAACGCGCAACCTGGCCACCACGGAATCGGTGGGGGATGGCGCGGCCCTGATGGTCTATGCACCGAGCGGTGACACCGGACGCATCCTCGCATACGACAGTCGCGTGGTGTTTTCGGAAGAGCGCAATGACTTCACTTCCTGGAGGGGCATTTCCTTCTGGTATCGCGGCGACGGCACGGATGCGACCGGGGTCATGGCCTGGGGCGAAAACGTCGAGCACCTCTATCGGTTCCCCTTAAATACCCTCGGCTGGTCGAAGGTATTTGTGCCGTGGAAGGACTTTGGCCCGGAGTTTTCCACCGAAGAGACGCATTCCAATCTCGTGTTGAAGATTGAGATGCCGAAGGAGGACACCCATCATTACCTGCTCGATCATGTGCGATTATTTGATGGCGCTCCGCTGGATGAAGCGCGCCCTCCGGACGAGGTGGTCTCGATCTGGCCCGCCCGCCTGGTTCGTCCGCGCTATGGCTTCGTGTTGGAGCCCAACGATTTAAATCTGGAGACGTCGAAGGGGATCAGCTTCTGGGTCAAGCCCGGCGGGACGACGGCCCTGGGTTCGCTCGCCTGGTGGGGTGCCACGGAAGAGCGCTATTTTTTCCCGCTGGACAACGAGGCCTGGCAGTTGGTGAATGTGCCCTGGGATAAGATGCCCCCGCGACCGCGCCATATTTCTCCCGAGCGCCAGCACCTGATTTTTTCGATTCAACAGCCGACGGTGAATGGCCACTATTTTATTCTCGATCGATTGCATCTGTATAAGTCGAAAGTCATCGAGGCGGTGACCCCGACCGGGCGTGAAGACGAGGCCGGCGGTGCGTCAACGCTTGATTTCCTGGTCCGCACGGATCCGCTCGAGCCCATCTGGGAAAAGATCCGACAGCGAGCCGATCTCAACCTGGTGCTCATCGGTGACTCGATCTGTGTGGGGGCGAACCTGGATTACATGCGGGCAAAGAAGAACCTGTTCTTCGATGCCGGATTCGGCGCGCGCCTCGTCGTGACGATCGCCAAGCACTTTGCGTACAAGGAACGTGCGTACATCCTGGAGATGTTTGATGCGCGTACCGGGGCCTGGGAACAGTTGAGCGGATCCAAGCCGGTGCGGTCCGGCTTCTATTCGGCGATCCTCGGAACGCATGGCTTGAACTCGGAACTGACGCCGAGCGGCCTCGAACGTGTGCGCAGTTATGCGCCGGATATTGTGATCATGCAGCCCGGCATTTATGACGTCCTCTACGGCACGCCGGTATCGTTTGAAAAAAAGTTGGATACCTTCGTCAAGGCCTTGATGGATGACAACATCCTGGTGGTGCTTGGCACTCAGACCCCGATCGTGGACTTTCAGCCGAGCACTTTTTTAGACGGGAGGTCCTACTGGGAGCATGGAGAAGCGTATGCGGAGGTCTGTCGTACCGTCGCCGAGCGGTATCAGCTTCCCCTGGTGGATGTTCGAAAAGCGTTAGAGGTGCGTGGAGCACGCTGTCTGGGCGATATGTATGCCGATACGATTTACCCCAATCGTCACGGCCACCGGGATATCGGCTTGCTGTTTTTCTCCATGCTCACCGGAGTGCATCAACCCCTGTGGATTCACGTGCCATCCGGGGATCAGCTGCGGGAGCCGTACCGTTCCCGCGTGCGTCCGCTGATAGAATAGTTTCCGCAAGAATTTACGCCACAGGCCCGTTTGCAGGGGGGGGAGATCTGCTTTACCCCCAATCTTTCACTGCCCATTCACGGAGATTTATGGTTTGATGGGGCACCATGCCTTATTTTCGCTGCTTCCTGATTGCGCTGTTTACCCTGCTCCCCCTGTTCGCGCGAACCGGGGTGTGTGGGGAAGTTGAAATCAACGAATTCCTCGCGATTAACAGCAGCGGCTTGCAGGACGAGGACGGGGAATTCTCGGATTGGATTGAGTTGAAAAACACCACGGGCGCGGCCATCAATCTCGCCGGGTGGTCGCTGACCGATGACAAGCTGGTCTTGAAAAAATGGATCTTCCCGTCGCAGACCCTGGCCGCAGGCGGGTATCTTATCATCTTTGCCTCGGATAAGAATCGGGTCCTCGCGGGTGCCGAGCTGCATGCAAATTTTAAACTCTCCGGCAGCGGTGAAAAACTTGCCGTGGTACGCCCGGACAATTCCATCGCGCATGAATTCGATCCCGCCTACCCGGGGCAGGTGGAAGATGTATCCTATGGCACGCCATCGGGCGGGGGCGCGGCCGCGTATCTCGCACCGCCCACACCGGGTGTGGCGAATGGAACGGCTTATCTTCCCCCGGTCGATGTCTCCGAGGACAATCGTCTCTTCACCGGCACCTTGATGGTCGGCTTGAGTACGCCGAGTCCGGGCGCGGTTATTCGGTATACCCTCAATGGCACCGACCCTACCGCTGCATCCACGCTGTACGCCTCACCGATCGCGATCACAAATACGCTGACCTTGAAAGCGACCGCTTTTGTCGGCGCGCAGGCCAGCGAACCGGTGGTCCGGCGGTTCGTGTTGCTGGCCGCCGATATCCTCAGCTTCGACAGCGACCTTCCGCTCGTCGTCGTGGATACCTATGGGCAAACCATCGATGGGAATACACCGCGCTTTTCGTTTATGGCCATCATTGACCCCAATGCCACCACCCAGCGGGCAAGCATTACGGATGCCGCCGAGTTCGCCGACACTATGGAGATCAATATTCGTGGCAGCAGTTCGGGCGGCTTCCCGAAGAAGCAATTCAAGGTTGAGCTGAAAACGGAGTCGGGAGAGGAGCAGGACGCTTCGCTACTCGGCATGGGTTCCGAGTCGGATTGGATCCTGTATGCCCCGGGTCGCTACGACCGCAACATGATGGCGAATCCGTTTATCTATTCCTTGTCGAAAGACATGGGTGCCTTCGCTATCGATACCCAGTTCGTCGAGGTCTTCGTCAACGAGGATGGCGGTCCGGTACAGCTCGCGGATTACGGCGGCATCTATAACCTCACAGAGAGCATTAAGTGGGGGCCCAACCGGGTGGACATCGATAAGATCAACGCCACCGATAATGCGGTTCCCGAAATTACCGGGGGGTATATCCTGAGCATCGACCGGGCCGACAACAATCAACACCGGTTCACCACCCCCAGTAACATGACCGCGAACGTTATCTACCCCCGCAACAATGCGATGACCGCCACCCAGCGATCCTGGATCAGCGGTCATCTGGGGTCGATTGAAGCCGCACTCTATGGACCGGACGTCGATGATCCGGTGCTGGGTTATGAGGCCTACATCGACCCGGCGGCCTGGGCCGACTATCACATTCTGAATGTGATCGCCAAAAATGCGGATGCGCTTCGCTTGAGTGCCTTTTTCTACAAGGAGCGCGACGGCCTGCTCAAGTATGGCCCGCAGTGGGATTACGACCGTTCACTCGAATCCGACGACGGACGCGACAACGATCCGACCGGCTTTGGCGGAGGCACCCCCTTCTATACGTTTGAGTGGTGGGCGCCCCTGTTCGAGAGCGAGGAGTTCAGCCTCCAGTACATCGATCGATGGTATGCGTGGCGGCGGACGGAGTTATCCTTGAGTTCCATGTTCGCGCGGATTGATGCCTACCAGGCGGAAATCGCGGAGGCCTACCTGCGCGAGGATGCGCGGTGGGGGAGCACGGGCGGGTATGGTTCGCGCTTCACGGATCTGCAGGGGGAGGTCGATCACCTCAAGGCCTGGTTGACCACGCGCATGACCTGGATGGACGGGGCTTTTGACGCGCCGCCGGTCTTTAATCAGTACGGCGGCGATGTGTTGCCCGGCTTCCAGGTGACCCTCAGTCTCCCCGGTGCGACGGGCACGATGTACTACACCACCGATGGCAGTGATCCCCGCTTGCGCGGCGGAGGCATCTCTCCGCTGGCCGTAGCCTATTCGGGTCCGATTACGCTGACCAGCAGCACCCAGTTTCGCGCGCGCGTCTATGATCCGCTTACCCCACACTGGAACGGGGGTGACTGGAGCGCGGTTGCATCACCTTTGTTCCTCATCGATGGCATCACCCTTGCGATCACCGAGTTCATGTACAACCCCGGCCCGCCGACGGCATCCGAATCGGGTTTCCTGTCGTCGGATTTTGAATACATTGAGTTGCGCAACACTGGCGGCACGCCGGTGCCCCTCACCGGACTCCTGATCGATGGCGGGATTGATTTCGATTTTTCCTCCGCGCCGTTCACCCAGTTGGGTGCCGGCGAATTCATGCTGGTGGTGAATGACCTGAATGGATTTAAGGTGCGGTATCCCAGTTGGCCGACCATGAACATAGCCGGCGAATTCAGTGGGAATCTCAGCAACGGTGGGGAGTCCATTCGCCTGATGAATTCCGCCATCAGCACCAACACGGCCTTCAGTTATTCGGACGCCTGGTATCCCAGCACGGATGGCAATGGCTTTTCCCTGACCGTGGTGGCACCGGAACCTCGACACACCGGCCTGTCGCAGAAGTTGTCCTGGCAGTCGAGCTACTCCCCGAACGGTTCGCCCGGAGGAGAGGACAGTGTCAGCCTGCCTCCCTCGGGGACCATCGTCATTAACGAATTGCTCACGCACCAGGATGTCGACAATCCCGGAGATTGGATCGAGCTGCACAACACCTCCGGATCGGCGGTGGATATTTCCGGCTGGTACCTCAGTGACAACCCCGGAAATCCAACCAAATTCCAGCTTCCGGGTAGTACCGTTCTCGCGGCCGGAGGCTATGTTACCTTTACCGAGTTTGCCCATTTCGGCCTGGCCGCCAACGGGGCACTCAATGGGTTCGGTTTGAGCGAACACGGGGAGTCGGTGCACCTCGCCGCACCCAACGGCGCCACCGTGGATGCGCGCGATTTTGATGGTGCCAAGAAGGGGGTGAGCCTGGGGCGCTTTGTCAAAAGTACCGGCGGCGTCGATTTTCCGGCCATGGTCAGCCCGACCTTTAACGCGGCGAATACCGGTCCGAACGTGGGGCCCGTCGTTCTGTCCGAGATCATGTATCATCCGCTGCCCGGCGCATATGAATTTATCGAATTGATCAACATCACCGGATCGCCGGTGGACCTGTTCGATCCTGCGGTTCCGACGAATGTCTGGCGTGTCTCCGGGTGTGGGTTCGACTTTCCGCTCGCGACGACCCTGGCCGCCAACGAGTTGATCGTCCTGGTCGAAAGTGTGATCACCCCTGAAGCCTTTCGCACGCTGCATGCGATTGACGCAGGGATTCGGATTTTCAATTTTCCCGGGAGCTTGTCCAATGGGGGGGAATCGCTTCGCCTGCAACAGCCGGATACGCCCGATGAGACGGGTGTGCCGTACATCGATGTCGACCGGGTGGTCTACAACGACAGCAGTCCCTGGGTGAGCAGTCCCGATGGCAATGGGCCCTCCCTCGAACGCAACAACCATTTCGGTTACGGGAACGAACCGCAGAACTGGCTCGCCAGTGCGTTGAACGGAGGAACGCCTGGTTCGACTTCACCCTTCGTACTGTTGACCTCGTCCACCACGACTGGAGGTTCGATTACGCCGCTGGGTACGGTTCAAGTGCCGCAGAATGGAGGCACCAACTATGTGATCAGCGCGGATCCGTTTTATCATATTGCGGATGTCATTCTCGATGGCACCACGTCACTCGGCCCAGTGACGTCGTACACCTTCGTGAACGTCACGGGTCACCGCAGCATTCACGCCCAGGTGCTTCAGGATACCGCCGCGCTGGGCACGCCGCATTGGTGGTTGAATGCGAGCAATCCCGCCTGGGTGGATAATTTCGATGCACATGAAGTTTCGGATACCGATGGCGATGGCGCACCCGCATGGAAAGAGTTCCTGGGAGACAGCGACCCCGGTGACATCCTTTCGGAATTTGTGCTCGAAGATGTCACGGTGAGCAATGCCCAGTTGACGCTGAGTTGGAACAGCCGTCAGCAAGGCGTCCTGCCTTCCCCGCGCGAATATGCGCTCTATCGGGCAAGCGGATCCTTCGTGAACGGCTCCGCCTGGTCCCGCGTCGTGGGCGGCATTGCCCGGCAGGGGGATTCCACCCAGGTGATCGAGGACCTGGACTTGATGCCGGCCAACACGGGCGTGTATCGGATAACCGTGGATGGGATCGGGGGCAGTTTTACTGAAGCGGCGGTGGTTGCTCAGCGCTACGCCCTGGCCGAAGGCCGCAACTTCGTGGCCGTGCCGTTTACGCCGCTCAACAACACACTGGCCGATGTGTTTCCCCCGAGCCAATTGCCGGCGGCGGCGACCGAATCGAGCGCGACGGTCATCGATTTGTGGGATGTCGGAAGCCAGACGCTCGCGACCCGGTATTGGAATTCCAACGCCTCCGGGTTTCTCGGCTGGCGGGTGCCCGGAACCTTTGGCGATGCCAATGGCGTTGCCGTCGATGTCGGGCAGGGCGCGATCATTACCATTCGGACCGGCCAGGGCAATCAGACCGTTTACGGAGTGGGTTTGCTACCGGGAATCCTCCCGAGTGTGTCTGTCGCAGATAACGGGTATACCCTTACCGCGGTTGCTGCACCGACCGGGATCACCATCGCCAACCTCGGCCTGGTTGCGGGCGGCTTCATCGGGGGGAGTCGTTTCTCGGCCAGCGATCGACTTCTGTTCTACAACGAAGTGACCGGGCGTTTCGACCTGGCGGTGTGGTTGTACAGTCCGACCATGCAGTGGTTTAAAACCGATCTGTCCTCAGGCAATCGCATCGTTCAACCGGGCGAAAGTTTTCTCATTCAGCGGCGCAATCGCGGCAGCGGGTTTAGTTGGACGGCGCCCTTGTCGTATTCGATCCCCGCACCGGGTCCGATGTAAGCCGGCCGTGGCCCCAAAAAAAAACACATACGTACGCCACCCAGATCCGCGTGCATCCGCGGTTCTCTCCGTCCCCTTCTAGACCAGGTCCAGCTTGCGTTCGAGGTACCGCTCGCAGATCCGGTAGAAGGTGATCATGCTTTCGATGTCGATCCACTCATCCCGCGCGTGCAGGTTGCCTACCTTCGGCCGCGACATGATCACGGGGATGCCCTGTTCGACGATGAAACGTGAATCGCTGGCGCCGGAATCACGCACGGTCCGTGCGGGCTCACCGCACAGCTCGGAACAGCATTCGAGGAACAGTGGGTCGGGATCGAGGTGGACCGGTTCGGCGCCGAGCAGTTCTTCGACTTCGATGTCGGGCCCGAGGCAGGTCCTCACACGTGCGTGGATGTCCGCGAGGGTGTAGGGGCGGGGAAAGCGAATATCGATGGCGGCCGAGGCATGCGAGGGGACGCGGTTCACGCTTTTATTGTCGGTCTCGACAATGGAGACCGAACAGGTCGGGTGCCAGTGCAGGGGATCGGTTTGCAATTCGGCAAAGGAGGTGTCGAGTGCTTTCAAGCCGTTCATCATTTTCAGCAGGGCATTGTCGCCATGCCAGGGACGAGCGGCGTGACAGGACTTCCCGTGACACGAAAGCCGAAGATGCGTGGCACCTTTTTCATCCGTGGTCACTTCGTTCAGCGAGCCGCCATCGGGATTGATCACGCATCCACAGCGGACCTTGCCTGCCCCGAACAGATAGCCCACCCCGGCGGCGCCACCGATCTCTTCGTCGGTGGTGATGATGAGGCCCACGGATGGGCAATCGTACTGGACGTGCATCTGCTGAAACAGCACGGTCAGAATGGCGGCCTGGCCTTTCATGTCACCCGCGCCCGGACCGACGATCCGGCCATCGACCAGGTGGGCCTGGTAACAATCGTGGTCGGCATGTTCGATGACGTCGACGTGCGCGAGGAGCATGATGGCGGGTTCGTCGATGCCGGAGGGGCGCACAACGATGGAAGGAATGCCATCGTGCTCAAGCGCTTCGATATCGATGTCGGGTAGCCCCTGGATGTGGTGCTTGATCATGCTCAGGTTTTGCTCCCGCACCTTATCCGGGGCCGCGAGCCGTGGGATTTCCATCAGGTCGCAGGTCAGGGCGATCAGGCGTTGGCGCAGCTCGTCGTCTCGCTCAGTCATGGGTGTTGCTCCATTCCGTGGTGTACAATTCGTCTGCTTCGCGCAGCAGTTCGGCGCAGTCTTCGGGATCCGG
>JBLIND010000093.1:0-18162 GCA_047639095.1 Candidatus Omnitrophota bacterium
GACGTATATTTCCTGCGTGTTGCTTTTAAAAGCCATGTACATGTTTCCACAACCCAGGCATTCCAGGCGGAGGGAGCCGGGGATCAGGTACATCCACCTGTGGCGCTCGACCCGCATGGCCTTCTCGTGGGTGCAGAGCGGGCAGGCGTGCTGGTAATAGGTAAAATACGCGTTTGAGTAATCGGTTTTTGCTGCCATTTCAAATTTTAGACTAATACTCATACGCGCCTACTGTAAAGATCAAATGTACTAAATAGATTATATACTCAGTCTGTGCGTGGATCGTAATGATGCAATTGTTCGAATAAGGCCTATAAATAGGCCGTTCGTTAAAATACTTCGCAATATGTTCACTCAGATTTGAAAGAAACGAATCATCCGGGTATTATGATTATAAGCAGTAAGCGAGGCATGGGTTTGGAAAGCGTGGGAAAAATGGACAAGATAATATCCAGTTTAAGATTCAGGGACCTGTATTATTTGGTGACACTGGCAAAGGAGCAAAATTTCAGCCGTGCGGCTGAACGCTGCTCGGTGAGCCAGCCCGCCTTGAGCAACCAGATCCGCAAACTTGAGGAGCTGCTCGGCGTGAAGATCTTTGATCGCAACAGCCGGAACGTCCGAATCACCCGAAAGGGATATGACGTGATTTTCCACGCCAAGCAGCTCTTGACCGCTGCCCAGCAGCTTTCGACCCTGCAAGACCCCTTGGTTGAGTCGCCGCCAACCCCGGCGGTTGATTTTAAAGCGGCGGTCGATTCCGAGGCCGATACCACCTTGCCTGCTTAGACCCTCTTTTTATTTCCCTGATTAAATAGTTGGTGCTTAGCGAGGCCTTCTGATGGGATTTAATCCGCAAATGGGGCTACCCGTAATTCCGTTGCTTACGTCCATTTCTTCTCTGAATCCTTGCAGTTGATATGAGAATATATGCCTTTTCCTTATTTGCCCTCTGTCTGATACCTTTCAGCCTCCCTGCATACGAGTGGACAGATCTTGCAGGCAAGGCCATCGAAGCGGAATATGTTAAACGCGAAGGCAATATAGTCTGGCTGAAGCCTGTCAAAAAGCCCGTCGTCAAGATCCCGTATACCTCCCTCATCCAGGACGATCGGGAATTCATCGATGGCATGGAGGCGCAGGCGGCTTTACAATCAGGCAGGCAACCCTCCAAGAACCGAAGAGCCGCGGCTTTACCTTCCACCCCATCCTCGACCCAGCCGGATCATGGACAGATCCTACGGGATATGGTCGCCAAACGAGATGCGGAAGCGGCTGAAAAGCAACGAAAGCTTGAGGCGGCCAAAGCCGCATTCAACAAGAAAAAGGCCGAACGAGAGGCGAAAAGTAAGAAAAAGGGCGGGAAGAAGAAAAAGAAGAAGTAAGTTCTGCAACTGCTTCCTTATTCCATCGCCTGATGGCCTCCTGCTCTAAGCGCATAGGACGTTCGTCATCGCCTCAACACCAGAGCATGCGTGCTCGCCACATCCTCTGCGCTCTTACATATCTGTAACAGTGTCGTCTGCACGTAACGGAAATGTAAGATACAATAATGTAAGGTACACTTTTCGAATATCCCATATTGCATGTAGATGTCCAAACCCTATAATACCCTGCCCGCGCTGGGAGGCAGCAGCACTTTGAGGTCGTATGCTACTGTCCCTGCTGCATGTTAATCAGGCGCAGGGATTCAAAATCATCCGCAAGGACGGGTGGAGCACATCTCAAAAACGATTTTTTGTAGAAACAGGTTACGTATGATGGAAAAATTTAAACGCATTGAACGCGGAGTGCCCCCAGAGGCACAAGGTCTCTATCATCCCCAGAATGAACACGATGCGTGCGGGGTTGGCTTCATCTGTAATATGAATGGGGAGCGATCGAACCCGATCATTCATCAAGCCCTGGATATTCTCTGCAAGCTCACCCATCGCGGTGCCAGCTCCAGCGATAACAAGACCGGCGATGGAGCTGGCCTGGTTATTCAGTTACCCCATGAGTTTCTCGTAAAGGTGAGTAGCGCCGTCGGCATTACGCTCCCGGCTCCGGGAGCCTATGGTACCGGTCTGGTTTATCTGCCCAAACTCGAGGAGCAGGCTGCCTGGATTATGGAGCAGTTTGAATTGGCCATTGCGGAAGATGGACAGCACTTTCTGGGCTGGCGTGAGGTTCCGGTTGATTCGTCCGTTCTCGGCCCGATTGCCGCAAAATCCGAGCCCCGGATCATGCAGATTTTCATCGGCAAGGCCGGTGATGGCAGTCAGCGTGACTTCGAACGCGATTTATTTATCATCCGCAAGACGGTTGAACAGCAGGTCAACCAATCCGAGTTCGCAGAGGCAAAAGAAGAGTTCTACGTGCCCACACTTTCCTCGCAAACCCTGATCTATAAAGGCCTGCTTAAGCCGGAAGATTTTGCACCCTACTTTATCGACCTGATGGATCCGGATCTCAAGACTTGTCTGGCCATGGTGCACCAACGGTATTCCACCAACACCTTCCCAAAATGGAAGCTCGCGCAACCTTTCCGGTTCCTCTGCCACAATGGGGAAATCAATACCGTGCGCGGCAACGCCAACTGGATGAATGCCCGTCAATACCAGTTCGCTTCCGAGCGTTTCGGCGATAAAATTGATCGAATCTTTCCGGTCTGTATTCCCGGAAACTCCGATTCAGCTACGCTCGATAATACGCTGGAGCTGCTCTATCACACCGGTCGTTCCCTGCCGCATGCCATGATGATGATGGTGCCTGAAGCCTGGCAGAATCACCAGACGATGGCCGACAGCAAGAAGGCGTTTTACGAGTACCACTCCTGTCTGATGGAGCCCTGGGATGGTCCTGCGCTTATGCCCTTCACCGATGGCTCTTTTGTCGGTGCGATTCTCGACCGGAATGGGCTGCGCCCTGCGCGTTGGACCCTCACCAAGGACAACCTGGTGGTCTGTGCATCCGAGACGGGCGTACTGGATATCGCACCCGAGAACGTCGCTCGCAAAGGACGGATTCAGCCGGGTCGCATGTTCCTGATCAACATCGATGAAGGACGTATCGTCGAAGATGAGGAGATTAAAGACACCATTTGCAGTAGCCACAATTATCGTCAATGGCTCAATGAAAACCTCTTGGATCTTGAAGAGCTCCCGAAGCCTGGTCCGTCGACGGCACCTCGATACGATGACCTGGTTGTCCAACAGAAGTTGTTTGGCTACACCCTCGAAGATCTGCGTATCGTGTTGCGCCCCATGGCCGCCAGTGGTGCTGAAGCCATTGGCTCAATGGGGGTGGATACGCCGTTGGCCGTGCTCTCCGAGAAACCTCAGCTGGTCTACAATTACTTTAAGCAGTTGTTCGCCCAGGTGACCAACCCTCCGCTCGACGCCATTCGCGAAGAGCTGGTAACCAGCCTGATCACCAACATCGGGGAGGAGCGCGATCTCTTCCAGGAGACCCCGGAGCATAGTCGGCTGTTGAAGCTCAAACAACCGATCTTGACGGACTATGACCTCGAGCACATTCGCCAGGTAAATCTCCCCGGCTTGAAATCGGCCACGATCGACATACATTTTGAGCTGGGGCAGGGTGGCCAGGGCTTACGGGACGGGCTGGCTCGAATCTGCGACGAGGCGGGTAAGGCCATCGCCGATGGCTGTACAATCCTCATCCTCTCCGACCGTGGGGCTGGCAAGGATCAGATGGCGATGCCCGCCTTGCTGGCAACCGGTGCGGTACATCACCACCTCATTCAGGCTGGACTCCGCATCAAGTGTGGATTGGTTGTTGAAACCGCTGAAGCGCGTGAAGTGCACCACATGGCGACCTTGATCGGCTACGGTGCGGGTGCTATCAATCCCTACTTGGCCTTCGCGACGCTCGACCAGATGGCGGAGGAGAATTACTTCACCGAAGAAGAGGCGATCAATCGCCGAAAGAACTACATCAAGGCGGTCGGCAAGGGCCTGCTCAAGGTCATGTCCAAAATCGGGGTTTCGACCTTGCACAGCTATCGAGGCGCTCAGATCTTCGAGGCGGTCGGGCTCAACAGCGATGTTATCAGTCATTATTTCGTCGGTACCGCCTCCCGGATCGAAGGCGCTGGCCTGGATCAATTAGCGGCGGACCTGCAGGCACGGTACGACTACGCCTTCCCGCCGAAGCAGATCTCCGAAGTGCTCGATCTCGACGTAGGCGGACTCTACCAGTGGCGTCGCAGTGGAGAACACCACGCGCTGAATCCCCTGGCCATTGCGACGCTGCAACAGGCCGCGCGGGTGAGCAGTCGGGAGGAGTTTAAGAAGTTCTCCACCATGATCGACGACCAGAACACCAAGCTCTGCACGCTTCGTGGCCTGTTCGCCTTTGCAAAACGCGAGCCCGTTCCCCTCGAGGAGGTGGAGCCGTGGACCGACATCGTTAAGCGTTTCAAAACCGGTGCCATGTCCTACGGATCCATCAGTCGTGAAGCGCATGAAACCCTGGCTATCGCCATGAATCGCATCGGCGGCAAAAGCAATAGCGGAGAAGGTGGCGAAGAGGAACATCGCTATATCCGGGATGAAAACGGCGATTCACGTAGCAGCGGAATCAAGCAGGTGGCTTCCGGCCGTTTTGGTGTCACCAGCTACTACCTCGCAAACAGTAAAGAGATTCAAATCAAGATGGCCCAGGGCGCCAAGCCCGGTGAAGGCGGTCAGTTGCCGGGCATCAAGGTCAGCAAGACCATCGCCAAGGCGCGCAACTCCACACCGGGTGTAACCCTGATTAGTCCGCCGCCCCACCACGATATTTATTCGATCGAAGATCTGGCTCAGCTGATTCACGACTTGAAAAATGCCAACCGCGATGCGCGCATCAACGTGAAACTGGTGGCCGAAGTCGGTGTTGGAACCGTGGCTGCGGGTGTGGCCAAAGGCAAAGCAGACGTCGTGCTCATCTCCGGATGGGACGGCGGCACGGGTGCATCGCCCGAGACTTCCCTCAAGCATTGCGGCCTCCCCTGGGAGCTGGGACTGTCTGAGGCACATCAAACCCTGCTCGCTAACGATTTGCGCAGCCGCATCGTCGTTGAGGCGGATGGTAAGCTGATGACCGGACGCGACGTCGCTATTGCCTGTCTGCTCGGCGCAGAAGAGTTTGGCTTCTCCTCCGCTCCGTTGGTCGTCATGGGCTGCATTATGATGCGGGTATGTCACTTGAATACCTGTCCGGTGGGGATCGCCACTCAGGACGAGAATCTTCGCAAGAAATTTCAGGGCACGCCGGATGAAGTGATCAATTACTTCCATCTCGTCGCAGAAGAACTGCGCGAAATCATGGCCGAGCTGGGATTCCGTACCATCAATGAAATGGTGGGTCGCTCCGACAAACTCGAAATGGGTGATGCGATTGATCATTATAAAGCCCGGCATATCGATCTGTCGAAAGTCCTGTACCGTCCCGAAGTTCCGCCGGAATACGGCACCTACTGTCAGGAGCCACAGGATCACGGCTTGGATGAAGCACTCGATAACGAGCTCATCGAAGAATGTCGTTTCTACATCGATCATCGCGAGCCCATCGTGCTCGAGAAGAAAATAAAAAACACCAATCGGACGGTGGGTACCATGCTCAGTCGCGAGGTCAGTTTGAAGTACGGAGCGGAAGGGCTGAACGACGATACGATCCGAATTACCTTCAACGGCAATGCCGGCCAGAGTTTTGGAGCCTTCCTCGCGAGGGGTATTACCTTCCGCGTCGAAGGCGATGCGAATGATTACTACGGCAAGGGCCTTTCCGGCGGAAAGCTGATCATCGCGCCGCCGCCGGGATCCACGTTCATCCCGGAAGAAAATATCATCATTGGCAACGTCGCCTTCTATGGGGCCACGGCCGGTGAATCGTACATTCGCGGTATTGCGGGCGAGCGTTTCTGTGTCCGCAACAGCGGCGTGCGCACGGTGGTCGAAGGCATTGGCGATCACGGCTGCGAATACATGACCGGCGGCTGTGTCGTCGTCCTGGGTGAAACCGGACGTAACTTTGCTGCGGGTATGAGTGGTGGGGTGGCCTACGTCTACAACGATGATGGCGACTTCGCCCGCGAGCATGTAAATGCCGATCTGGTGGACCTGGAAGATGTCCGTGGAGACGATGTCGGCGAGCTCAAGGACATGATTGAAAAGCATTTCCGCTATACCGGTAGTGATCGCGCAAAGGAAATCCTGGGGAACTGGGACGATTTCCTCTCCAAGTTCGTAAAAGTCATGCCGAAGGAATATAAATTGGCCCTCGCCCGACAGGCGCGTGAAGAGGAAGAGCGCCAGCATGAGGCGCAGGCAAAAGCGATGGCGCGCCAGGAGTAGATCACAGGCCACCAACACAACGTTTCAACCAATCAGCTAAGTAGTATTATGGGTAAAATCACAGGTTTCATGGATTTCAAGCGGACGCTTCCCAAAAAGCGTCCCGTCTCCGAACGCATCAAAGACTACCGGGAGCTCTACCTGGATTTCAGCGAGCCCGAGGTGAAGGAGCAGGCGGCGCGCTGCATGGATTGCGGCGTGCCTTTCTGCCATACCGGCTGTCCACTCGGGAACATCATTCCCGACTGGAACGATCTGGTGTACCGTGGACGTTGGCGCGAAGCCATCGATCGCCTCCATGCGACCAACAACTTTCCGGAATTTACCGGTCGGCTCTGTCCGGCCCCCTGTGAGGAAGCGTGCGTTCTCGGCATTAACGAGCCAGCCGTTGCAATTGAAGAAGTCGAAAAGCAAATTGTTGAACGCGCCTTCAGCTCAAACTGGATCAAGCCCGAACCGCCTGAAACGCGCACGGGTAAAAAGGTGGTTGTCATCGGATCAGGTCCTGCGGGCCTGGCTGCCGCCCAGCAATTGAATCGTGCCGGACACCAGGTGGTGGTGATGGAGCGTTCGGATCGTGTGGGCGGCTTGCTGCGCTATGGGATTCCCGATTTCAAGATGGAAAAGCGGATCATTGACCGTCGTGTGGCCATCATGAAAAAGGAAGGCATCGAGTTTAAAACATCGGTCGCCGTCGGAAAGGACATCAAGCGGGAAGAGTTGGATGCGGAATTTGATGCCGTGGTCTTCGCCGGTGGTTCGACGCGTCCGCGCGATCTTCCGATCGAAGGTCGGGAGCTGGACGGCGTGGTCTTCGCCATGGATTTCCTGCCCCAACAGAACAAGATCGTCGCGGGCGATGCCGTTCCCGGGCAAATCCTCGCGACGGGAAAACACGTGGTCGTCATCGGTGGCGGTGATACCGGTAGCGACTGCATCGGCACCTCCACTCGCCAGGGCGCCATATCGGTCACCAATTTTGAACTCCTTCCCGAGCCCCCCAAGGGGCGCCCGGAGTCCCAGCCCTGGCCATACTGGCCGATGCGTCTGCGCAACAGCTCATCGCACGTGGAGGCTGAAGAAGCGGCTAACGGGATTCGTCAATTCAGCGCCCTGTCCAAAAAGTTCGTCGGCGAAGACGGCAAGGTTACCAAGATCCTCACCGCCGAATGTGAGCTGAAGGACGGCAAGATCGTCGAGATCCCGGGTACCGATAAGGAGTGGCCATGCGATCTCGCGGTTTTGGCCATGGGTTTCGTGGGTCCGGAAACCGATACCATCGTGTCTCAGTACGGCGCTGAGCTCGATGCACGTGGGAACGTGAAGGTCGACCAGAACTTCATGTCCTCCGTACCAGGCTTCTTTGCCGCGGGCGACGCCCAACGCGGGCAGTCTTTGATCGTCTGGGCAATTTCCGATGGTCGTGAGACTGCGCGCGCCGTCGATCTCTACCTGATGGGCAGCACCTTGTTGCCGACCAAAGACGGTATGGATTTGCCGCGCCGCTGAGGACCCGGTGCCGGAGTTACCTGAAGTCGAGACCTGGCGGCGTTTGGCGGAGCAACATGTGCTCGGCTTGACGGTTCAGTCGGTATTCGCGGCCCAAGATGAAATCATCTTCGATCAGACCACCGCCGGAACGTTTAAACGGGCGTTGGAAGGGCGGGTGGTTACCGCGCTGAAGCGCAAGGGCAAGCATCTCTGGATGGAGCTCGATCAACGCCCTTGGCCGTATTTCCATTTCGGCATGAGTGGATCCTTTGAGGTGTATCGCGATCCCGCTGACCGTCCGACCTATTGCAAAGCGGAGTTGACCATGGAGGATGGGGTGAGACTCGCCTACCGCAATGTGCGCAGGATCGGCAAGGTTCGGCTATGGGAGGATCCCACGCTGGTGCCACCCGTGAGCAAGCTCGGGTTTGATCCCTTCTTGAACATGCCGACCCTCGCGGAATTTCAGGCGCAGTTGACGCGCCGCAAAGCACCCGTGAAAGCCGTGCTGTTGGATCAGGGCTTTGCCGCCGGCGTCGGCAACTGGATCGCCGACGAGATTCTCTTTCAAGCCGGTGTGCATCCGGAAAAGCGGTGTAACCTGCTGAGTGACCAGGAAGTAAAGATCATCCGTAGCAAGATGGCGTCGATTATCAAAAAGGCGGTAGACGTTTCCGCCGACGCCGAACGCTTCCCCAAGACCTGGCTTTTCCATCACCGGTGGGGCAAGAACCCCGCCGCCGAGACCGTGCATGGGCACAGGGTTGCGTTCATCACCGTCGGCGGCCGCACAACCGCCTTTGTGCCCGATCTGCAGGGCTAACCTTGGTCTTCGCAGCTTGCTGCCGCCTTGGTCTTCGCAGCTTACTGCGCTTTCGGCCCTATAATCCTTACTCCGCTACCTTCACCGGCGGGTCGATCGTCCTCAAGTACTTGAACAGATCGCCTTCCGTCGACAGTACGATCGTCGTGTTCTCATCTAACACGGCCTTGTACGTCTCCATCGTCTGGAGAAACTCGTAAAAGAGCACGGCTTCACCGCTGAGGTTGTACGCATCCGCATAAATCTGCGTCGCCTCGGCATCCGCATCACCCCGGAGGGTCAGCTCTTTGCGGTACGCTTCAGATTCGATGCGCTTCAATTCCTTCTCCATCTTGCCCTGGATGTCCAGCGCCTGGCTGTTACCCTCTGAGCGGAAGCCCTCTGCAATCGACTGGCGTTCACTGATCATCCGCTGGTAGATCTCCGTTTTTACGCTCTGGTTGTAGTCGATCCGCTTGAACCGGATGTCCAGCAACTCGATGCCGAACTCCTCCAGCTTGCTCGTCGCCGCCGCAAAAATTTCTTTTTCGATGGTCTGACGCCCCTTGGTGATCGGCTTCAGCTGATCCGCCTTGCGGTTTGGATCGCGCTCGGCGAGCTCCGTGTCGACCTGTGCCTTGCGGTCTTTGGTCGTCCGGATGATCTCCACAAGCTCGTGCTTGGCCACCGCGTTTCGCGTTTCGCTGCCCAGGATGTCATCCAGGCGGGAGAGGGCACTGCGAACATCCCGCAGACGCAGGAAGTATTGCAGGGGATCTTTCACCTTCCAGCGGGCGAACGTATCCACCGTGATGTACAGCTTATCCTTGGTGGGCATGCTGGTCGCTTCACCGTCCCAGGGCAGGATCCGCTTCTCGATGAAGTTGGCTTCCTGCACCATCGGCAGTTTGAACTTCAGGCCAGCCGTCGTAATCGGTTTACCCACGGGCTTGCCGAATTGGGTAATGATTACCTGTTGCGTTTCTCCCACCGTGTAGGCGGAGGTGAAGATGACGAGCAGGATGATGATAGCAACGATACTGATAATTATTTGACGTGCCTCTTTCACTTGGCACCTCCTTTCATCGAATCGCCGAGGGAGAGGAACGGCAGTACATGCTCGGTTCCTCCTTCGATGATGATTTTAGATTTAACGGCCGGAAGGACATCGGCCATGGTTTCGAGGTAGATTCGGCGCTTGGTCACCTGGGGCGCCTTCAGGTATTCCTCCAGCATGGCGTTAAAGCGGGCCACATCACCGTATGCTTCGTTCACCCGCTGCAAGGCGTAACCTTCCGCCTGCTGAATCTTCTGGTTGGCTTCACCCTGTGCCCGTGGAACCGTACGGTTGTATTCGCCATTGGACACGTTGATGAAACGCTCGCGTTCCTGCTGCGCTTCGTTTACTTCGTCGAACGATGCCCGTACCGGAGGGGGCGGATTCACATTTTTCAGCTGAACCTGGTCGATGTGCAGGCCCATTTCGTACTTGTCGACTACATCCTGCATGCCGATCAAGCTTTCCGCTTCGATCTCCTGGCGGCCAATCGTCAGAACTTCATCGACCGTACGGTCGCCTACGACTTCACGCATCACAGATTCCGAAACGTCCCGCAAGGTGTCTTCCGGTTGGATCACGTTAAAGAGAAATTCTTTTGGATTGATCAATCGGTACTGGATGATCCACTCCACCTCGACCGAATTCAGGTCGCCCGTAACCATGGTTTTTTCCAGGGTGAATTCCTCCTGGTTGGACCATTGGGTCGAATTGCTGTTCCCCGCCGTGCCAAATCCGTATTCCTGCTTCTTCTGGCGCTTGACCGGAACTGCATCGTAGCGGTCGATGAAGGGCACCATGAAGTGAAGACCCGGCTTCGTTTCTTTAACATACTTGCCGAAGCGTGTAACCACAGCCACCGATTCCGATGGAACCGAATACACGGCGAATTGGGACAGGACGACAACGACGAAGACCACCGCGACCCCAGCGATCACACGTGGGTCGGTGTTACCCGCTCGTTTTAATTTTTCTGCTATTTTTTTGACCATACTTCACCTCAGTTTTGTTAGCTGATCAACATGCCTGAGCCCTCGTGTGGTTGCGATTATAATCCGCACTTGCTTTTATAAGCCGTTGTTGTGGCCTGAGCAAGTACACGTGTTTTCCGATGACAGGAACGCATTTCAGTAGCCGTTCCTATCATAGAAAGACTTTTTTCCTATGCTTCCTGCCATCGGAAGCCTTCCATCCGCCGCCGCGTTTGGGTATGGTTGATGTGCTGGGCGCTGGCTCGAGCTGATTGGATGAAGAACGTACTCATAATCCTGCTTTCACAGACCTTGTTGGTCAGCGCGGCAACCATTTCCGGCACGGTTCGGAACGATGCCGGGATTCCGCTCTCCGGAGTTTTCATCGACCTGTATGATGACCTGGGTTTCTTCGACTTTACTGTAACGGGTCCGGCGGGCACCTACCTATTTCAAAATCTCCCGGGCGCCACGTATTACCTTCACACAGATTCCCTGCGGACACATGTGGATGAATGGTGGGACGATGTGCCCGGCGCGGCCGACAGTCTTTTCTTCGATCCAATAAAAGCCAAAGCGACGCCCTTAACCGTCACTTTTCTCCAGACGGCCTCCGATATCACTTTCCATCTCGAACCCGGGGCAAGCATCAGTGGGCTGGTGATGTCGGCGGGGTTGCCCCTGACCAATACCTTTGTGGATGCGTACCAACCCAATGGCACACGATTGATTTCAGCGCTGAGCGATAGCAATGGGTTCTACACGATTAGTGGTCTGCCTTCCGGGTCGTACGCGGTGCGCACGGACTCCTTGGGCATGCTGGTAGATCGCTGGCATGACAACACCCTGGCGTTTGATGAGGTCTCGCCGATGGTCGCGGGCGTAAGTCTGCTTTCGCTGGCGACTGGCAGCAGCACCAACGGCATCAATGCCTCGCTTGATCTCGGAGCAGAGATTCGTGGCACAGTCGTCGATAGTGGGCATGCACCGGTGGCCGGTGTGTTTATCGATCTGGTTAAAGCATCCGGCCAGCGCCTGGAATTTACCACCACGGATGTGAACGGGGAATACCTATTCGGAGGCATCCCGAATGGATTCTATTTCCTCTCCACCGAATCGTCCGGCTCGTATGTGGATCTGTGGTACGATCAGGTGCTTTATGTGAATCCGCGCAATCCCGTGGGGGATGGCGCGCAGGCGATTCAGGTGCTCGGTACCAACACCGTAAGCGGTGTCGATTTCTCCCTGACCTTGGGGGGCATGATCACTGGTCAGGTGGCCGGTCCTGGGATGAGCCTCGTGAGTAACGCCTTTGTGGATATTTATTACGGCACAAATTTATTCGACTTCGCCCTGACCGATTCAAATGGGGTGTACGAGGTCGCCAGCTTGCCCGCGGGCGACTATTACGCGAAGGTGGATACGCTCGGTCAGTTTCTCGATGAATGGTACGACGATGTCGTGCTCGTCGATTCACTCGATCCTATGGGCGATGGCGCGACGCTGTTTACCCTTTCCGGATTTCAAACCGTTTCCAATATCCATTTTCAGCTCGTCGAAGGCGCATCGATTTCCGGGCAGTTGGTCGATGCCTTCAGTCAGGCCCTGCCAGGGGTTTTTCTGGATGTCTATTCGGCGGAAGGCGAGCGCCTGTTCTTCACCCAGACCAATGCCAATGGGGGATATCAGATCGGAGGCATGCCGGCGGGCACGTATTACCTGCGGACGGACAGCCAGGCGGCGTATGTGGATGAGTGGCATGATGATCAGATCGTTTTTTCGCCAACGGATCCGTTGGCCGACGGTGCTACGCCATATGTGCTGGCCCTCGGGCAGAGCGCAACCAACATCGACTTCGCCCTGCAGGTGGGGGGCATGTTGGCGGGCCGCGTGGTATTTACCAATGGCGCGGCCATCGTGGATACCTTCGTCGATGCGTACCGGGGATCCAACCTGGTGGCGTCTGTTCAAACGGATGCATCCGGAAACTATGCCATCCCGACCTTGCCAGATGGGACCTACTATTTGCGCACCGACACTTCTGCGGTGCTCATCAATGAATGGTATTCCGATGTCTATATTTTCCACCAGGGCAACCCGGTAGCAGATGGTGCCACCCCGATTGTCTTGGGAGTGGATGAATCCATCACGAATCTGGTATTCGAGCTCGGGCTCGGAGCGGATATCGAGGGAACCCTGACCAAGCTGGAGACGGGAGCAGGTCTTGAGAATCAGACCATCGACTTGTTTGATGCGACGGGCAGCTTTTATGATTCCGTGCTGACGGGGGCGAATGGGTTTTATGCGCTACAGCTGCTTCCCCCCGGTGATTGGTATCTCGGATCCGATTCGCTGAGTTACCTCAAGGACGAGTGGTACAACGATGTCCTGCGGATCGAGACGCTGGATCCTTTGGCCGATGGCTCGACGGTGATCAGCCTGGAAGATGGTACGGTCCGCATTGAAGTCGACCTCGCGCTTGCGCCCTTTCCGCAGGAGGTCCTTTCCTTCAGCGCGATATCCAACGTCGTGGCGCTTAGCTGGTCGAGTCTGGCGCAACTGCCCTACCAGGTGGAGCGGTCGACCAATCTGGTCAGTGGCGTCTGGACCAATGCCCCGTCCGGCTCCTTGTCCAGCCAGCAGAGTCTTCAATTGGGAACCGGTAGCGGACTGCTGTATAACGATCCGGTTCCCGCGGATCCCAAAAGTTTCTACCGGGTCATTCCTCAGTAGCGTTGGGAATCCGAATTTCAAATTCCGTTCCGTCCGGACCGGTTGCTGCCAGGCGGAGCTCGGCTCCCATGTGGCGGCAGAGCTGGTTGCTGATGCTGAGGCCGATGCCATTGCCGCTCGCCTTGCTGCTGAGCCCGGGCTCGAACAGGTTCTGCCGGCGATGCTGCGGAATACCCGGTCCGCAATCCTTGATGAAGAAGCTGCAGACGCCTTGGTGGCGGCTGAAGCGACAGGTCACGGTCTGACCTTCCGGCGAGGCCTCCATCGCATTTCGAATGAGGTTCTCCATGACGAACAGCAGCAGGTTGCCCTGGTAGCCCGGAAACTCGGCCTTGCTGCCATTCAGGTATTCAAGTGGAATGTCTTTCGCCTCTGCGGCGGGGCGCACCTTGTCCAGCACCAGCTCCATGATTTCGGTGCTGGTCAACGAGTAGGCGAGGCCTTGCTTTTCGTCTTTGATCACCTCGATGACCTCCTGGATCATGTCCTGGAGGCGCGCGCCAGCCTGCCGGCTGACGACCGGGTCGATGGCCTGTCCGGAAAAATCTTCATCGAGGGTCAGGTTGAGGCTGAAGACTGCGTTTTTGAGTCCGTGAAAGAGGTTGGCCGAGATGGCGCCGATCGCGGCGGTCTTCGCGTGCAGGGTGAGCTCCTGGTTCGCCCGGACGAGAGCACGATTTTTACGCGCGAGCTGTCGGAATGACAGGAAGAGGACGAGCCCGATGATCAGGCTTCCCACAGTGAATGCGAACAGGGATTGCACAAGCAGGTGATGATCGAGTGCGATAAAATCGTCGACGGTGGCCTGACCATCAATCAGGAATTCCGCATGACCGAATATCGTTGCCGCTTGAGGCTGATGAAGGGGGACGATGACGTGGAGCAGGGGAACCGGTTCGTCACTCAATTCGTCAAAGGGGTCTGCGAAGACCGTATCGAGAATGACCGCCTTATCCAGGCGGGACCAGGGTTTGCGTTCAGCCAGTGAAGCGCGGGCCTCGTCGGTGAGGTTGCGAGTAATCAGCTGGTCCGGAAACGCATCCAATGGTTCGCCATCGGCTGCGTAGGTGCGAATCCCGAGCACGCCTTCGAGATCGACCATCTGCAGGACCAGGTTCATCGGGGATTGTTGGGCGAAGGAGGCTTCACGTTGGGCCACTGCATAGAAGATGGAGGCATCGCGCCCGAGCATCTGGTGGCGGATTTCTTTGCGCAGCTGTAGCGTCACCAGGGCGATCACGCCTGCGAAGATGGCCAGGGTGAAAAGAATGACGAGGACTTGCCGGAATTTCATCGCGCAGCACTCATGAGTGTTCAGTTGAACGTATAGCCAACTCCCAACAGGGTGGTGAATTGTTCGTAGCGATCGAGCGGATCATTCGAGTCGTTGTCCTCCCAGGACGTTTCGCTGAAAGCCATCCAGTTTTCCCAGGCGTGTTCGATGCGAACGTGGGAGCGAAAGGCTTTCCGATACAGCGGCGAGGATTGAAGGTTGAGCAAGTCGGAAGGGTGGGTGTCATAATCGCTTTCGCGATACTGCGCCGCGATCTGGGTCGTCCAGGGGCCGCGGCGATGCTGCAGGCGGTAGAGGATTTGCCAGCTGTCATAGTTATAATAGCCTCCACCGTTGTCGTCGAGCTGTCGGAGTGTTCCCTGCAGGCGATTGTGCCAGGCCTTCTGGGCATCCCAATACCAGGTGCTGGTCATCCTTGCCTGATCCGCCTCGATATCGGTTCGGCCTGCGAGGCGTGCCCCATCTGCCTGACGACGTGCGCGTTGGTCGTAATCGAAGGTCTCCTGCTGGAGCTCCAGCTTCAAGGTGGATCGATCGAAGGCATATTCGGTGTTCAGCCGCGCGAGGTGGCGATCATAATCATCCGGGGCATTGGCCAGTTGACTGCGGAAGGGACCATAAGCCACTTCGACCTTCGCGCGTTTTCCGACTGGACGGCCGTAGCTGACCAGACCTCCGAATTCGTACTGACGCAGTCGAATCGCATTCAGTTCCAGCTCCGAAAAAGAGGCGTCGAGAAACTGGTCAAAGTAAAAGGTTTGCAGTTCGGCACCGAAGGAGCCGTAGCGATCATGATGGCGTTTATAAGCGGCCTGGCCGATGAAAGACTGTTCGTCCGCGCCCTGATCGAGGTCGAAATAGTGCCGTTGATCCGCAAAGGCATACACATAGCTTTCGTGTTTTTCCGGTTGGAGGGTATAGAGATAGCCTTCCACTTCGGCCAGGCTGAACGCGCTGTCGCGTGGGTTAAACGCGCTGAATTGTACGTTCTCCTTATAGCCCATGCCCGCGTTGAAACGGAACTCGCGGCCCCAGCGGGGAAGGGGTTCTGCCGGGATGGGGGCGTCCGGAAGCAACCACATATCAAGTAACGCATCTGCCGTGATGTCGGCCGTGTACTCAATTGCGTCTTCTGCGGCCACTGCTCCAATGAGCGTCAGCAGGGCGCCTAATACTGTCAACCACCTGGTCACTGATTTCCTGAGGGAAGGCGGGAGTCGCAGGCAAAAGGCCCCGCGCGTCGTCGCCTCCAGTTCCGGCATCGATCGATACCTGATTGCTTCAATTGCGGGTTTCGCGCAAAATTTCGCGTCGGCTGTCCGGTGTGCCATCCGTCGCTGAAGGTCGATCCGCATTGAGTGTCTGCCGATCAACTGTCACCGGGCGATCGGGGGCGTCCGGTCGGACGACCGAATCGGTCTGGCGTTGTACGGTTGCCGCACGCGCATCCGCGGCGGTACTCCGCAGGGTACTCGTATCGAGTCGGGGATCGGTCGTGCGCGCATCCAGTCGATTCTGGATACGAATGCTCTCAGCATTGCGGCGCAAGGTGTTCTGGATATTTGTCAGGGAAGACTGTCGATCCAGTTTGTCGGATCGCAAATCCTGCAGGCGCTGCTGATCCTGAATCTGTTCCAGGCGCTGGGTGCGGTGCTGGGCGATAATCTCGCGACGTTCATCTTCGGTGACCGCCTCCTGAATGGCGGCAGCGATTTGTTTGTTCTCCGCCTGGATGTCGGTCTGTCGCTGCTTCATGGCGGCGAGCTGTTCCTCGCGCTGCACGGTCGTGATGCTGGCGGCGGATTCGATTTCCTGGGGTAGGGGACGTTCGGGACGATTGGCTTCGAGCCAGGCCTTCACTTCGAGCCGGGCGAGGGTGGCTTCATGGCGCTGGTTGGTCAGTCGATCGGTATTGGCTTGCCTCCATGCTTCAGCCGCGGCCTTTCGCTGCTCGGCGGTGGCGTCCACATTTTCTTCCAGCACTTTTTTCAAGGCATCCACCAGCGTCTGCTTGGAATGGCGAATGGCCTCCAGGCGTTGTTGGAGGACTACGGGAAGCTCGGGGTATTCGCGCTCCGGTGGCAGGGTATCAACCACGTTGCGCTGGTCGATGATGACGGCACCCCGATCCTGGGCCTGCACGACGAGGGTCGCGAGCGGCAGGATAAGACAGAGATAGATGATTGATCGCATGTTCATAATGTTTTTATCGTGTTTCGGTGTTTCAATCTACTCCTTAACGAGCATTGATGATGCCATTCTTTTTAGAGGATGCGTAAGCGGCGTATTGACAGTCGGATACATGTGGGTCCGCCTTTGTCCTACAAAGGATTGCGTGCCCCATATGGGGATTATTCCTCAATCGAGTGGGGATTATTCCCCACTTTCCGATTTATCGAGGCGATAACGAATGTAGTCCCGGTTGACCCCCAGGAGGCGGGCGGCGGCGGTGACGTTGTTGCCTGCCTGCGCCAGTGCCTGTTGGATCAGGCGCAGGTTCGCGTCTTCGATGGAAAAACCCTGCTCAGGAAACTGCCACCCCGTCGCCAGCCAGTCGGTCGCCTCGTTCGCCGCACGAGTGGACAACTGATCGAAGGCCAGGGGCTGGTTTCCGCAAAGTACGAGCTGGCGTTCGAGCTCGTGACTGAGTTCGCGTACATTGCCCGGCCAGGCATAGGCCTTCAATCGTTCGGCCCCTTCAGCGGAAATGGCAGCATCGGGTAAGCGGTATCGGCGCTTCAAATGTCCGAGGAGATGTCTGGCGAGCAGAAGGATATCGTCAGGTCGATTCCGCAGCGGAGGGATGTCCAGACGGAGGACGTTCAGCCGGTGGTAGAGATCCGATCTAAAAGTCTGTGCTTTGACCAGGGTTTCAAGATCCTCCAGACTGGCGGCGATCAGGCGAACGTCTACCTGGATCGTGGTGTTGCTTCCGACGCGACGAATGACCCCGTCTTCGATGGCGGTTAAGAGTTTGGCCTGAACGGTCGGGGGCAGACTTGAAATTTCGTCGAGGAACAGCGTTCCTTGACTGGCCGCTTCGAACAGGCCTATCCGGGCCTCGCGGGCGTCCGTAAACGCTCCCCGTTCATGGCCAAACAATTCCGATTCTACCAGGTTCTCGGGCAGGGTGGCGCAATTGAGTTCGATGAAGGGGCGAGCCGCGCGAGGGCCACTGTGATGCAGGAGTCGGGCAAAGGTTGATTTTCCGGTTCCGGTTTCCCCCTGGACCAGGATGGGCGGCAGGCGTCCATCCATGCGGTAATCGGTTTCAATCATGCGGTCGATTTGCTGTTTGACCGGCTCCAGGCCCGGACTCCAGAACAGACCACCCGAGGTGTGCGCTATCCTGGCATGTTCATGTTCCCGCCGCCGCACTTCTTCGCGTTCATGCTGACAGCGCTCAAACACGAGGGGCAGCTCGAAAGGGTCAAAAGGTTTGGTCAGGTAATCGGCTGCCCCGCGTTTCATCG
>JBLIND010000094.1:0-18031 GCA_047639095.1 Candidatus Omnitrophota bacterium
TCTTTTTGCGTTTGCGACCTCCCTGCGTCTGCATGGTCGATTGGTAATCGGCAGTCCGACGCCGTTCTCACAGCACCGCAAGCTTCTCGAAAAGTACCTCATCGTTTTACGGCTAAGTTCATTACATTTTTTTGAACCCTTCCCCGGTTTCGCACGTTCATTAACAAAACACCGTTTTACGTATCCAAAAGGAGTGATTGTATGAACATGCAGAAAAGAGTGGTGGGGTTGAGCCTGTGCCTGGCGGCGACCTCCGTTTTTGGGTCGGATCAATTGGAACAGGACCTGGCCCCGGTGGTCATTACGGCGACACGGCGTCATGCGGATCCCAGGACCTTGCCCTACCGCGCTGAGATCATCCAGGCCGATACCCTGCAGATGGAGCAGCTCAGTCGAACGGTTCCGGAAGCGCTCAAGTTCGTGCCGGGCGTGATGCCTCAGAAGACGGGTCACGCCCAGGGCTCTCCCTTCATCCGCGGGTTTACCGGTTTCCGCACCTTATTTATGATCGATGGCATTCGTTTGAACAATGCGGTGTTCCGTGATGGCCCGAACCAGTATTGGGGCACCGTGGATCCGTATTCGTTTGAGCGTCTGGAGATCGTGAAAGGTCCGGCCTCTTCCCTGTACGGCAGTGATGCCGTGGGCGGGAGCGTGAACGCAATCAGTGCGAGTCCGTTCGGCGCAATCAACGAGCAGGGCTTTGGCTTGCGCAGTTTGATTCGCTACAGCTCGGCGGAAGATTCCTGGATGTTTCGCCAGGAGGCGAGTATCGCCGCAGGAACGGACTTCGCAGCCCGCATCGGCCTGTCCCTGAAAGATTTTGGCGATCTGAAATCGGGCGGGGGCACGCTGCCCAAAACGGGCTATGAAGAAGGGGCGCTGGATGGGAGCGCGGAATGGCGCGCGAACGAGCGGGTGACCTGGAGTCTGGTGCATCAAAGCCTCAGCCAGGACGATGCATGGCGGGTTCATCGGACAGAATTTGCGGTTCCCTTTGCGGGCTCGAGCGTGGGCGATGAAAAGATGCGGGTGCTGGATCAGGAACGGCATCTCACCTATCTGCGCATGCAGGCGGATCCCGTGTCAGGCTTTGTCGATCATTTAACCGCTACCATCTCGCTCCACGAACAGGATGAAGAGCGCTTTCGCCTGCGCTCACGTGACCGACGTGATCGACAGGGGTTTGAAGTGGGTAGCCTGGGGGCTCAGGTGCAGTTCGAGAGCGCCCGCGCCGTTCATGATCTTACCTACGGCCTGGAGTTTTATCGGGATGAGGTGGATAGCTTTAATCACGCTTTGAATCCTAATGGCCGTGTCAAGTCCAGCGCCATCCAGGGTCCGGTCGGTGACGACGCGCAGTATGACAGCTTGGGCGTGTATGTGCAGGATCAGGTCGAAGCGAGCGAACGCGTCAGTTTGATTGGCGGGCTTCGTTACAGTCACTTCGAGGCGGACATTGGCCGCTTTGAAAATCCGATTACGGGTAAGGCGGATGCTTTCTCGGATCAATGGGATACGGTGACCGCGAACGCGCGGGCGGTGATCGCGTTCAGCGCGCAGCACCGGGTGTATGCCGGCGTCGCCCAGGGCTTTCGCGCGCCGAACCTTTCCGATCTCAGTCGCCTCGACACCGCACGGTCAGACGAACTCGAAACGGCCGCAACCGATTTGGATCCAGAGGCGTTCGCCACCTTCGAGGTGGGCACACGGTTCAACGGAGAAAAAGGCACGCTCGAGATCAGCGGCTATTATACCGATATCCAAGATATGATTGTCACAACGCCCACCGGACGTTTCGTCGATGGCAACCGTGAAGTGACCAAGCGCAACAGTGGCGATGGGTATGTCGGTGGGGTGGAGCTTGGCGGGGATTGCCAACTGAGTGATCAGCTCAACCTGCGGGGCGCGGTCAGCTGGATGGATGGCGAAGTGGATACGTTTCCGAGCTCGGATCCGGTCAACGTTCGCGAACCGATGGATCGCCTGATGCCGGTGACCACGCACGTGGCCTTGCGGTATGACATCGACTTGCGTTACTGGCTCGAGGCGAATGTGAGCATCGTAGACGATGCGGGAAAGGGCTCGACCCGCGATCAACGGGATACCCAGCGCATACCGCCGGGGGGGGCGCCGGGATATACCGTGTTTGGCCTTCGTGGAGGCTGTCGTCTCAGTGATCAGTTGAACCTCACGCTTGCCCTGGAAAATATCGGCGATGAGAACTATCGCGTACACGGATCCGGATTGAACGAGCCGGGTCGCAACGCGATTATCGCTCTGGAAGGGCGCTGGTAAAGTCAGTTTGTCTGCGCGTCGCGGATGGCTTCCAGCTGGCGGCGATGCAGCATGAGGTGAAAGCCGCACATGCCATGCCACATGTGCGCGTTGAACGGGCCGAAGATGGGGTGGGGCGCCTTTTTCGTGGCGCGTAAATTCTCGTGTCGGGCGATGCGCTTGAGGTGGATGTTCACGGATTTTTTAAACCGATCCAGCTGTTCCGGTCCCGGGGCTTCGGAGGGCATCACATCTTTTTTCGGGTCGAAGTTACCGGGCATTTCCGTGTCGTTCACCAGGTGTTCGATGCGCGCGGTCATGGCCCCGTTCGCGATGATGTTGTGTTCGAGGATCTGGTACATCGACCAGTCCCGCATATCCTCATCAACCCCGATCATCGCTTTGACCCGGGTGGGAAGCGCGGCCTTCTCCGGGCCGGCGGCTTCGACGAGGGCGATCGTGCGCGCGGCTTCCTGTTCGATGATTCGGTTGGCGGCTGCCCGTGAGGTGCCGATGAATTTAAAGCGGATGAGTTGTTGGGTCAGGGACATGGGGGCTGAAAGCGCGCGTGTAGTCCGGGCGAGACCGGGTCCCGCTGGCTACTGTTCTGTGTCGACCTCGTCCTCGTCCTCGTCGGACAGGTCTACGCGCTCCTTGGGCTGCTTGCCGGTGACCTTGCAGAAGAAATCATAGATGGCGTAGCGAATGTTTCGGAAGACGACGGTGACGCCGAGGATGGTGGCGGCGAGCATCTGAAGGATCAGGGTGCCGGTGCCGGGATCGATGTAGGCGAGTGTGTGCATAGCTGTATGGTTACCAGATCTGTGGGGTGGAGTCAAAAAATAGTATGGGGCCTTAGCCGGCCTGGATGCCGTGAATGATTTGATCGAGATAAGCCCGATAGTCGCCATTTTTATAGAGTTCGGCAGCGGCGATGAGTCCATCGAGATCGATAAAGCCCATGATGTGGGCGATCTCTTCGAGGCAGGCGATCTTTAAACCCACGCGATCTTCAATGGTCTGGACGAAGTTGGACGCCTGGAGCAACGAAGTCTGGGTGCCGGTGTCCAGCCAGGCCATCCCGCGTCCGAGCAGCTCCACCTGGAGTTCGCCTTTTTCCAGGTAGGCCTTGTTCACGTCGGTGATTTCGTATTCGCCCCGCGGGGAGGGCTGGAGGTTTTTCGCGATGTCGATGACCTGGTTGTCGTAGAAGTACAGGCCGGGTACGGCATAGTGCGATTTAGGCGTCGTGGGTTTTTCCTCGATGCCGAGCACGGTGCCGGACTTGTCGAATTCGACCACGCCGTAGCGCTCTGGATCCTTGACCGGGTAGCCGAAAATGGTTCCGCCCTGGGTGCGGGCGACCGCATTGTTTAAAATGCTTCGCAGGCCGTAGCCGTAAAAGATGTTGTCGCCGAGGATCAGCGCGACTGAATCGTCACCGATGAAGTCCTTGCCGATGACGAAGGCCTGGGCGAGTCCATTGGGGACCGCCTGTTCCTTATAGGTGAGGGTCAGGCCGATGCGTTTGCCGTCGCCGAGCAGCTCGCGAAAGCGCGGGAGATCGTGCGGGGTGGAGATGATGAGAATTTCCCGGATGCCCGCCAGCATGAGCGTGGACAGCGGATAGTAGATCATCGGCTTGTCGTAGACGGGGAGGAGCTGCTTGCTCACGGTGAGCGTGATGGGATGAAGTCGGGTGCCGGATCCACCGGCGAGGATAATACCTTTCATAGGGGGAGTTTTCCGATTGAGGCGGGGGAATGCAAATGAAAACGGAGAGGGGACCGGGAAAGGGTTGAGGGGGAGCCACGAAATACTCGAAATGCGCGAAAAGGTTGGTGGGGGTTGGGTTGGGGGCGGCTTCGCCGCTTTTTGTTAGCCCGTGAAACACGCGAAAAAGATTTTGCGGCCTGCCGCTTTGGAGTGCGGGAGTTTATTCCCGCTTTCGCCGCCGCAATTTATTGCCAGGCTATCGAATCAGGATTCGTTGTCCGCCGAAGTTGTTCTACGGTCGCAGGACCTTGTACGATTCGCCCTTCGGGTTGAAGATCTTGGGGTCTTCCAGGGCTTTGTTTTTTATCACGAGTCCCAGCCCGCCCTTGTTGATGACCACGATGGCTTTGCGTTTGAAAAGTAGTTCAATATCCTCGGGACTCCAGGGTTCATCCGTCCGTTGAATGAGCAGATTAGCCGAGAAAATAAAAGGGGTGGAGGTGATTGAGCCGCTGATGCCTTCGACCACGCAAAAACGGGCTTTGCCCTCCTTGTCAAAAAGAGCATCCTCAGGAAATTCTGTGTCATCCGCGATCACAGCTCGGAAATATTCCGTTGAGGTCTGGAATTGGCCCGGTTGGGGGTAGCCGATGAAAACGGAATCCGGATTCTCGTCCAGGAGGGTGCTGAAAATGGCCTTGTATACGTCGACACCCGTGTCCCGCATTTGTGCGAATCGTGCATCTTCCATAGACGAGGGTATTAAATGGCCGAGTGGTGAGAATACTGCGAAAAGAAGGATGGCCACATAGCCCATGACGATACCCCATCGCGCTTTTTCATCCCCTTGGAGCTGGCCACTGGACTGCTTGATCTTTCTCAGCGCGAGGTGTCCCAGAAAGATGGCAGGTATAGCGGTGATGCAGGTGAGGAGGCTGAGAATACCGAGTGTCCAGCTGATCTTTGCCAGTTGGCATTGCTTCGTTTCGCGCGTCCCCTCCATAAAAGACACTATACGCGTCTGACCTGATCGTTGTCCAGCGGGGCTTTTACATCCGGAATGTTGCTTTCCCGGTGAATTCCGGCTAGGAACCTGCTGTCCGATGATCGGAAAGCGTTTCACAGCTCTTTCCGATCATCGGAAAATAGGGAAACAGATACCATGCGAATTTGCGGCGGAGAATATAAGAAGAAAGAGATCAAGGTCCCGCGCCAGGGCGTGCGGCCGACGACCGGACGCGTCCGGGAGATCATCTTTAACACGCTTGGACCCCGCACCGAAGGTGCCCGGGTGCTCGATCTCTTTGCCGGCTCCGGTGCTTTGGGCCTCGAGGCGTACAGCTGGGGAGCGAATTCCGTCTGCTTTGTGGAGTCCAGCCGGGCCAGCTTCTTCGTGCTCAAGCAGAATGTGACGAACCTCCTGGTCCCGGGTGGGCTGAACTGTTTCTGCTCGGATGTCTTTGATTGGATGACCAAGCAGAAGGGCGCCCGCCAGTTTGATCTCATTTTTGCCGATCCGCCCTATGGCGATGGGTACATGGAAAAGACCCTGGCCGCGATTCTGGAGAACGATATGCTCAAGGCCGACGGCCTCGTGATTTTTGAGCTGGCGGGCCGTGACAAAGCCGAGCCGGGTGGGCATTGGAAGTTGGTCAAGGAGAAGGGCGGGGGAAACACCCGTATCCTCTTCCTCAGCCGGGCTTGATTTTGTAGATTGGTTTCGCGATCTGCCTGATAATAAATTGCGGCGGTGAAAGCGGGAACAAGTTCCCGCACTCCAAAGCGGCAAGCCGCACCCTCCCACCCTTCCCGTTTGCAATTTCCCCGGCTTGCGATTAATCTGGGCGCTCGTATGGAAATTTTGATCAAAGATTACTCCCTTGAACCGCGGCAGCTACAGGGTGAGTTGGACCCGGATGTCTATGATTTGGAGGAGTTTACGGAAATCAAGGCGATCCTGCCCATCCGGTATGATTTCATGGCTCAGGTGGTGGGTCTGGAGTTCCTGGTTACGGGTTCTTTGACCGTTGATGTAGGGCTGGATTGTGTAAGATGTGGCGAATTCTTCTCGACAACCTTCCATGATTCTGCGTTTCTACGCGCTTTTGAAATTTCGGATACCACAGACTATGTGGACCTGATGCCCGACATCCGGGACTCGGTTCTATTGGGTCTGCCTAGCTTTGCACTTTGCTCGTCGGAGTGTAAGGGGTTGTGCGCGGTGTGTGGAACGAACCTCAATACCGGGGTGTGTTCCTGCGAAGTACCGCCAGTAGCCAGTGCGTGGGGTGCCCTTGATGGGCTCGAAATAAGACAGGAAGATTAAACAGTAAACTTTGGAGCAATCATGGCACAGCCGAAACGTAAAACCTCGAAAAGTAAAAAGCAGATGCGCATTCGTTCGCACACGCGCACCTATCCGGAGACCTCGGTCTGCCAGGAATGTGGTTCGCCCGTCCTCCCTCACCGGGTTTGCCACTCCTGTGGCAATTACAAGGGCCGCCAGGTCTTAACCGTCTCCATCGACGACTAGTACCTGTTGGGTGCTTCCCTCCTTTCCCTGTTTATCTTATGCGGATTGCAGTCGATGCCATGGGCGGCGACTATGCACCGGGCGAAATCGTTGCCGGTTGCGTAGCTGCAGCCCGGGAACTCGCCGGAATCGATGAGTTGATTCTCGTCGGCGACGAGTCTGCCATTGAGGCGGAGCTCAACAAGGCTTCTGCACGACCCGCGAATATCCGCATCGTCCATGCCTCCGAAGTGATCGGTATGGATGAGTCACCCGCGGTTGCCATCCGCCGCAAAAAGCATTCCTCGATTCTCATGGCGACCGATCTGGTCAAGTCCGGTCAGGCCGATGCGGTTTTTTCTGCCGGCAACACCGGCGCCATGGTGGTCGCGGCGACCTTGCGTCTGCGTACCCTTGCTGGCGTCGATCGCCCCGCGATTGCCGCCGTGTTCCCCACGCCGACCAATGAATTCGTTCTCGTAGATGCCGGTGCCAACACCGATTGCACCCCCGCCATGCTGGCCCAGTTTGGTGCCATGGGCGAAGTGTACGCGCGCAAGATTCTCGGGGTGGAAAAACCTCGAGTCGGTTTGTTGAGCATTGGTGAAGAGGACGCCAAGGGGAATGAAGCCACCAGAGAGGCGTTCAAGTTGCTCGAAGCCTCGCCCATGAATTTTGTCGGAAACGTGGAGAGTCGTGATCTCTTCGAGGGCCGGGTCGATGTCGTCGCCTGTGATGGGTTTGTCGGCAATGTGGTCTTGAAGACCAGCGAGGCCGTGGCCAAGGCGACCTTCTCCTGGTTGAAGACCGAGTTGACCCGGACAACGTGGCGCACCTTCATGGCCGGCATGTTGCGCGGTGCTTTCATGGATGCCAAAAAGAAGGCGGATCCAGAGACCTACGGCGGGGCACCGCTGCTGGGAGCTAATGGCTTTGTGTATATCGGTCACGGATCCTCCTCCGCCCGTGCGGTTCGCAATGCCCTGGGCGTGATGGCCCGGGCGATTGAGATTGATGTTAATCACCTGATTATCGACCAGGTTCAAGCGTTGGAGCCTGCGGTATGAGTTCTGTTGTGATTGCGGGTACGGGTTCCTACATACCGGAACGGGTCGTCACGAATGACGACATGGCAAAGATCGTTGATACGAACGACGAATGGATCACTTCCCGCACGGGTATTCGCGAACGTCGCTTTGCTTCCGATGCCGAAGCGGCTTCCGACCTGGGCATCATTGCGGCCCAGCGCGCCCTGGCCGATGCCGGCATGGAGGCCTCCGAGCTCGACGCCATCCTCGTGGCCACCTGCACGGGTGATATGATTTTTCCGAACACCGCGAGTGTGATTCAGCACGCACTGGGTGCCCGTCAGGCCTTTTGCATGGATCTTTCGGCCGCCTGCTCCGGGTTTATTTTTGCGCTGAAAGTTGCCAAGGACATGATCCGAGGCGGGAGTCAGCGAACGATTCTCGTGATCGGAGCTGAAAAGATGACCTCGCTGTTGGACTGGCAGGATCGCAACACCTGTATTCTCTTCGGCGATGCCGCCGGGGCGGCCGTGCTGACCCGGTCTGAGGAGCCGAATACGGGCATCCTGGTTGAGCAGCTTTCTTCGGATGGCTCCCTGGGCGATCTGTTGAAAGTACCGGCTGGCGGCAGTCGCTTGCCGCTGTCTGAACAAGTCCTCGCGGATCGCATGCATTGCCTGAAGATGCAGGGTCGTGAAGTGTTCAAGCACGCGGTGACCAATATGACTCAGGCGGCCCTCAATATCTGCGAGGCCGCCGGGTTGCATCCCGATCAGGTCGCGCTCTACATTCCGCACCAGGCCAACGTACGTATTCTGGGGGCGATTCGGGAACGGCTCAAACAGCCGGAAGAAAAGTTTTATATCAATGTCAATAAATACGGCAATACCTCGGCCGCTTCCGTCATCGTCGCCTTGGATGAGGCGGTGAAAACCGGGCGGATCAAAACCGGCGACCACGTGATGCTGGCCGCCTTTGGCGCCGGGTTCACCTGGGGTGCCTGCATCCTGAAATGGACGCGTTAATGGGTACGCTCGGCATACTTTATCCCGGACAAGGGGCTCAGGCTGTAGGCATGGGCAAGGACCTCGTGGAAGGACGTCCCGTTTTGCGCGCGCGCTTTGACGAGGCTTCCGACATTCTCGGCTTTGATCTTGCGAAGGTGTGTTTCGACGGACCGGAAGAAGAGTTGAAGCGTTCTGACCGCGCTCAGCCGGCTATTTTCGTTCATAGTGTGATTGCGCGGGATGCGCTCCGGTCCGAGACCGGACTGGAAGTCTCGTTTGTGGCCGGCTTGAGCTCGGGCGAATGGGCGGCCTTGTACGATGCGGGTGTGGTCTCCTACGCCGATGCGTTAAAGGTTCTGGAAGCGCGCGGTCGCCTGATGCAGCAGGCCTGCAGCGAACAGGCGGGCGGGATGCTCAGCGTCATCGGCCTCGCTGATGAAAAGCTGGCCGCGCTTGCCGAAACCTGTGGGGTAGAACTCGCCAATTTTAATTCTCCGGGCCAGACTGTGCTGTCCGGTCCCATTGCAGGTATTGAGAAAGCCGGTCCCCTGGCCAAAGAAGCGGGCGCCAAACTCGCGGTCCAGCTGGATGTTGCAGGCGCCTTTCATTCGAGCCTGATGAGCTCGGCGGCCGAGGCTTTTGCAGAAGTTTTAAGCCAAATCACCCTGAACGAGCCCACGATCCCGGTTTTCTCGAATGTTAGCGGCGACGCCCATACCGGCGTTGCGGAAATTCCCTCGGCCATGGTTGCACAAATTACTTCGTCTGTACAATGGGTGAAGAATGTCCAGAGCATGATTGCTGCCGGAACGGACACTTTTGTAGAATGTGGCCCTGGGAAGATCCTGACCGGGCTGGTAAAGCGTATTGACAAGACCCCGACCCTACATAACATATATGACCTGCAGAGCCTGGAGCGCACTGTAGAGTCCCTGACCTCCGCGTAAGAAGAGATACCCTATGATTTCATTGGAAGGAAAAACCGCCCTCATTACTGGTGCCGCACGCGGCATCGGGCAAGCCATTGCCGTTCGCCTGGCAGAAGCCGGGGCCGATGTGGCTGCGTGTGATCTGCAAGCCGAGTGGCTCGACGAGACCAAAGGCAAGATTACCGCCTTGGGTCGCCGCTGCGAAGGTTACTCCATGAACGTGAGCGATGCCGATCAGGTGCAGGCGGCCGTCGACCAGGCGAATACCGATTTTGGCAAGATTGATATTCTGGTGAACAACGCCGGCATCACCAAAGATAGTCTCATGGCGCGGATGTCGGAAGCCGATTGGGATGCGGTACTCGATATCAATTTGAAAGGTACCTTCCTCTGCACCAAGGCGGTTGGAAAATACATGATGAAGCAGCGCAGCGGTGCGATCGTGAATATCGCGTCCGTAATCGGGCTGATCGGCAATGCTGGCCAGGGGAATTACGGGGCGAGTAAAGCCGGCGTGATTGCCTTCACCAAGTCCGTGGCCAAGGAGTTGGCCGGACGTAATGTGCGTGCGAATGCGGTTGCCCCCGGATTCATCCAGACCGCCATGACGGACTCTTTAAAAGATGAAGTGAAGCAGGCGATGCTGAACGTCATTCCCCTCAAAACTTTCGGACAACCGCAGGACGTTGCGGATGTTGTTTTATTCCTCGCGAGCGACCTTTCCGGGTATGTTACCGGTCAGGTAATTTCCGTTTGCGGAGGCATGGTAACCTCATAAACAGATCATAAGGAGATAGACCTGATGGCCATTGAAGAAAAAGTAAAAGAAATTATCGTCGAGCAGCTCGGCGTAAATGCCGACCAAGTGAAAAACGATGCATCATTCATCGAAGACCTCGGAGCGGATTCGCTCGACACGGTTGAGTTGGTGATGGCGTTCGAAGAAGAGTTCGGCGCGGAAATCCCCGACGAAGACGCAGAAAAGCTGACCAACGTAGGCGAAGTAATCTCCTACTTGAAGGCAAAGGGCTTCGGCGAGTAATTCGGCAAGCATGTTTGGAATTCCGGGAATGCCGATATCGGTGCTCCCGGATTTTTCTTTTAGATCGGTCTACTTGCGGACGGACGAGATGCTCGCCTTCCCGGGATGTGCCTTGAATTTTGTTAGAACCAATTTATCTTTTGACCTCGGTGTATTGTGAATAAACGTCGCGTCGTCATTTCAGGCATGGGCCTGGTTTCTCCACTCGGGCACTCGCCCGAGGCATTCTGGGCGAACCTGTTGGCAGGAAAGTCAGGCATCGGGCCCATTACGCGCTTTGATGTATCGCCCTACTATGCCCGCATCGCTGGCGAAATTCGGGACTTCGATCCGGAGGATTACATCGAGCGCAAGGATGCGCGGCGCATGGATCCCTTCACGCATTTCGGCTTGGCTGCCGCCCGGATGGCGATGATGGATTCGAGGCTGGATCTTGATGCGATTGATCGTGAACGCATTGGCGTGTTGGTCGGGTCAGGCATTGGCGGTCTGCACGTCATGCAGGAGCAGGGCCGGAACTTCGAACGCGAAGGCCCTAAAAAATTCTCCCCTTTTATGATTCCGCAGATGATTACGGATATCCTTTCCGGGTACATCGCGATCGAATACGGCCTGCAAGGCCCCAATTTCTCCATCAGCTCGGCCTGCGCCACCGCAGCGCACAGCATGGGTGAGTCCATGCGCATGATTCAATATGGCGATGCGGACATCATGGTTGCGGGCGGGGCGGAGTCCGCCCTGAACGATCTCGGCATCGGAGGCTTCGACAAGATGCGGGCCCTGTCACGCAAACGAAATGATGATCCGGAAGCGGCGTCTCGCCCGTTTGATGCAGAACGCGATGGTTTTGTCATGGCCGAGGGCGCGGGCGTTCTGGTGCTCGAAGAGATGGGGCATGCGAAGGCGCGTGGCGCGAGGATTTATTGCGAGCTCGCCGGCTACGGGCGCACCTGCGACGCGTATCACATTACCGCCCCCCACGAAACGGGGCGCGGCGCAGCGCGTGCGATGTCACTCGCGATGGAAGACGCCGGATTACAACCGGAGCAGGTTCAGTATATTAATGCACATGGTACCAGCACCCCCTTGAACGACCGGGGCGAGACCATGGCGATCAAAACCGCCTTCGGCGAAGAGCAGGCGTACAAGTTGGCGATCAGTTCCACGAAATCCATGACCGGTCATGCGCTCGGTGCGGCGGCGGCCTTTGAGAGTGTCGCTTGTGCTTTAACGCTGCGAGATCAGATCGTTCCTCCCACGATCAATTATGAGCACCCCGATCCGGATTGCGATCTGGATATCGTACCGAACCAGAAGCGTGAAATGACGGTTGAGGCCTGCTTGAATAATTCGCTTGGCTTTGGTGGGCACAACGCCTGTCTGTGTTTTCGGAAGATCTAGTTATCCAGGGCCATGGGATGCCGGCCTTGTGTGTCGCACCTTTTCCCTGCAGGCTGACGCTATGAAAACATTGATTTTCATGCTCATTCTCGCCTCCTATACGTTTGCTGCAGATGCAGCCGTTGGGGTTAAGGTCGATGATCGTGATAACTTTATAAGAATCGAAGATGCCAAACCGGGAGTCCACCAGGTGGTGTTTATCAGTAAGGCCTCGGTCTTGCCCGCAAGCCTTACGCGCTTTGAGCGCACGTACGAAGTTCAGATCGTCACGCATGAGCTCATGTCCAATGGTGATGTTGCGGTGAGCAAGACCTGTTCCTACAGCTTCTTCTCACCTCCGGAAGCGGAGCGGACGATTGAGCAGATCATCGCCCTGTCCAACAGTTTGAGTAATTGAGTGACGTCACAGCACTGCCCGAAAACGGAGGCGGCTCCTTCTCGACCTCGACTCAGTAGGCGTTTTCGGTGCTGAACACGGTCTTGAGGATGATCTTGAAGTCCAGGGCAAGGGACCAGTTCTCCAGGTAGAATAAATCGAACCGCAGGCGGTCCTGGATACTGGTATCTCCACGCAAGCCGTGAACTTGAGCCCAGCCGGTGATCCCAGGCTTGAAGGTATGCCGCTTCATGTAGCGTTCGATATCATCTTTGAATTGCTCCACGAAGTAGGGCCGCTCCGGGCGCGGCCCTACAATGCTCATGTCCCCCTTCAACACGTTCCAGAATTGGGGGAGCTCATCCAGATTCCATTTTCGGAGGAAGGCGCCAGCGCCGGTGCGCCGGGGGTCGTCCGGCGTTGTCCAACCGGGAGTGTCATCCTCCTTTTCGGCATCCGCGCGCATGGTTCGGAATTTCAACATGGAAAAAGCGCGCCCGTTTTCACCGCAGCGAATCTGGCGATACAGAATGGGTCCGGGAGAACTCCGTTTTACAATGCAGGCAACGATCAGCAGGATAGGGGAGCAAAAGATCAGCGCGAGCAAGGCGCCGCAGATGTCGAAGAGGCGCTTGAGGATGCGCTTGCTGGTGAAGTCGAGCGGGTAACGAGCGGTTCCCATCACGGGAACCCCGTTGATGTCCTGGATATCCACGCCGCTTGTCAGGATGCGGAACAAGTCGGGCACCAGACGGAATGAGATCAGGTTGTTTTCGCAAAACCCGATCAGGCGAGCCATCTTCTCATGCCCAATATCCAGATCGCAGAGAATGACTTCATTGGCTTTTTGCGCCAGGGTGATCTGCTCGAAATCGCTCAGCTCGCCGAGAATGCGCTCCGGTTCCAGATTCGGGTCCCGTTCTGCGGTCGCCTGCGTCCGCAGAAAACCCAGCACGTCCGCGCGGAAGAAGGGTTCTTTGCGAATCGCTTCACTGAGTTTCAAGGCCATGTGATCGGTCCCGAGGAGGATCACTCGATTGATGCGTGGCATGTGACGGGCGAGATTCCATTCGATGCGATACAGAATATATCGCTCCAGCAGCACCAGAAAGCTGATGGTGCAGGCCCCCAGGGCCAGGGCCTTACGTGAAAAAGGGGGGTCCAGCCGAAGCGCTGCTTCGAGGGCTATGTAGAGGATGAAGCCGAGCCCTATGGCGCGAATAATCCGGGGGATGGAGTCCTCAAAGCGGCCCCGGTGGGGACGTTTGAACAGCTCCAGCGATCGAAAGGTCAGGAGGAAAACGGCTGTGGCAATCAAGGACGCTTCAAGCATGGACTGGAAAGAGGGCACGCCCTTGGTCGGGTCAATAGGAATCCACCCGCTCTGAAAGCGAATCCAGACAGCCGCCAGCAGCCCCCCGAATATTGCCAGACCATCGCTGAGCATGGCAATCAGGGTGCTTACGATGGCGAAAGTATCCTGCCGGTTCTGCACGGGCGGATGATAGGTCAGGGGGTGGGTAGGGTCAACTGCGCCGGGTGCTTTAATATGGTTGCTGGCACTTTTCCGGATGTGCTATCCGTGCTGCGTGAGCGATCAACCGGAACAACTGAAGGACTACGCGAGGGTATATGGATCACCTGGGGAAGGCGCCCGGGTTGCCGGGATGTTCCGCGTGATGTGGCCGGTCCTGATTCTCCTCCTGCTCACCGGATATGTGTTGGGCGTAGCGCTGCCCCTTCCCATCGCCAATACCAAGCCGGTTGCCGGCATCCTGCTCCTCATGCTGGCTGCGGCGCTCGCGTATGCGGTGCGCTGGAGTCGGGAGCGCTTCAAGCGGTTTGTAAAAGGAGCGCGGGGCGAAGAGGAGACCGCGCGTCTGTTGAGCGTGCTGCCTTCCGGATATCATGTCTTTCACAGTTTGCAATTGGATCATGCCGGCGTGAGCGACTTCGATCATATCGTCGTGGGTCCTTCCGGGTTGTTTGTCATCGAGACCAAGAACTGGAGTGGTGAGATCAAGGTGAAGGATGGGGTGATTCTGGTGAACGGAGAGGCGCCCGAACGGTCGCCCCTTGAGCAGGTAAAAGACGAAGCGGCCGATCTACTGGCGTGGCTTCGCGAGCGAGAAAAAGTGGCGCCAGAGATTCAGCCCGTCCTTTGTTTTGCTTCGAATCGTTTGCCGGAAGGTTTTCAACGCGTCGATGGTGTCGTGGTTTGTGGCGGGAACGCGTTGCATCAGGTGCTCGTTAAGCAGGGCGATTTCGGCCGCGGGTTGGACGGTGTGTTGACCCGTGTGTTGTCGAGCCTGCAGACCCAGGTTGCAAAAGGACTCGGTGAGTGAAGGTCCTTGTGCCTATCGCAGATGGGGTGGAGGAGATGGAGGCGGTGATCATCATTGACACCTTGCGCCGTGCCGGTTGGGAGGTGGCCGTGGTCGGGCTGAGCGAAGGTGCCGTACGTGCTTCGCGTGGAGTACGCCTGCTGCCGGATGCATTGCTGGATGAAGTCGATGCCTCTGCTTATCAGATGATCGTGCTGCCCGGCGGGAATGGTGGGACGGAACGGCTGTCAACGGATGAGCGCATCTTGCAGGTCTTGCGGGATTTTAATAATGATCCTGCAAAGGTTGTTGCCGCAATTTGTGCCGGCCCCCTGGTGTTGCAGGCCGCAGGCATCCTTCGTGAGTGCCTGGTCACCTGCCATCCCGGTGCACGCCCCTCCCTTACCTCTGGCCGGTACATCGATTCGGCGGTGGTGGTCGATGGACGACTCGTGACCAGTCAGGGCCCCGGCACGAGCTTTGCCTTTGCGCTGAAATTAATTGAGCTGGTTGAAGGTGTTGAGAAGGCGGACGCTCTCGCAGAAGCAATGGTGGTAAGCACGACTCGCAGTGAGTGACACAATTGTCCGGATGCAACGCTTGATCAAGCTGCGGCGTAGCTTGCGCTGCGACTCATCTACTCTTCCACTTTCGGCTCCGGCCAGTTTATGTCGGCATAGGTGTAGCCGCTCCGCGACAGGATTTCGGTGGTTGTTTTGAAGTGGAGCTTGGCCGACTTTGGCAGCATGTCGGGCCCGTGTTCTTTCACAATCCGAACGGCCGCGTCCTTCACCTGGGCGGAGACGCCTTTCGGAATGTCGAACGCGAAGTAGCTGCTCGCCTTCTGCATGGCGCGCACAAATTCAGCGCGTGCAATAATCGAGGCCGCCGCGACTGCCGGATCATCTTCGGCCTTGGTGCGTTGTTCCAGGTCGATTTTTTTGCCGCGAGTCATCAGTGCTTTTTTAACGAGATACTCGGGTCCAAATTGGTCGATCACGCCGCGGGTACACTCAGGTACTTTTGTAAGGAGCTCCTCGATGACGCGGGCGTGCCCCCAGGCCAGGAGTCGGTTGAGATTTTTGATCTTCAGATACAGCGGGTTGTAGGTTTGCGGTTTGAGGGTCAGGAGGGCGATGTTGCGGTCTCCGACGATTTTCCGAATGCCGTCAGCGATACGGATCGCCTTCGCATCACTCGTGATACGCTTGCTGTCTCGCACGCCCAGCTCCTGAAGGGCGTCAATATGGTGGGTGTCAACAAAGACGGCGGCTACAATGAGGGGCCCCAAATAATCGCCCTTGCCACTTTCATCGACCCCCAGGTGGGGTGTATGCCAGTCCGGGTTAAGTACTTCGTCATATCCGGTCACCACCTCGCCCACAATTTCGGGTTCCAGGGTAAAGCTGATCCAATCTTGTGCGGTTTTCCCCTGAATCAGCAGTTTTCCACTGGTATAGAGATTGATGCTGCAGGTGCCCGATTTGACGGCAATTTGTGTGTACGGGACATATTTAACCACGTATCGGTCCTTAGACAGCTCCTCCAGGGCTTTTATCTGCTGAGATTTGGTCAGTTTAAAAGTATATGAATTTTGTGGCATTGAATCTGCTCTATTTTGCACAGATAGCTGGAAATAAGCGGTTTGCACTACAAAAAAAAGCACCGAAAATATTCTAGGTTGAGTTTGACAAGTATTCTTAAACTGCCTTAGTATCCAAGAACTTGGAAGTTACATCAATAATTGATGATTTGTTCGTTTTCCGGGTAGTATAAGTTTAGTATTCGTGTTTCAGGGTTTAGAGAATTCTGTTGAAAGAGGAATGACCATGCAAAAAATGATAAGTAAGATTGTGGCACTCACGATTGTGATCAGCGGCTTGACCTTTAGTGTTCAAGCGCAAGAAGAAGGCGTTAATCACTGTCAGTTTGCTAAGGAACTCTGCATTCGCCTCGGAATTGATCTTCCTGTAACGGTCACCCCAACCGACATGTTTTCTTTTCTCGTCCAAGAGGGTCTATACCCAAAGGATGGCTGGGAATGTGGAAAAGCCTTGACCGTTGGCGACTTCGCTCGGGTCATCACGCAGATTCTTGAATCCAAAGCCAAAACCCTCATGGTTGAAAATCGTGAAGACGATCAGGCCTTTATTGATTTCCTTAAGGCCGAGGGCTACTCGCTCGACTCTGTCGCGGACACGATTGCAACGGTTGGATCGCTTGGCGATGGCAGCAACCAAGCCATCGACGGCGAAGCGAACACCACGGATCCTTCGTATTCGCGTCAGATCTTCGGTTCGCCTTCAGAGGACTCGAACGGCACCTTGGCCTCCTTTGAGATTGCAGTAAGTAGTGATGGACCGTTGGCCCGGGTTAATACGGTTTCCACCCCGGCGACTCAGACACCTAGCGCTTCTTCGTCAAGTGCCCCAGTTAGTTCTACGACCGTAGCCTCAACTCTCAAGAAGGTTCCAGTCGTCGTTAAGCTGCCCACCACGGGAAATACACCTAGCTAGTCCTTGTATTCACTCGAATTAAGCGTCTTCCTTAAAGTCAATCAAAGAATCTACCTTATAGGTATTAGGAGCATGACATTGAAAGCAATCCAGAAGTTTATACTCGCAGCACTCGTGAGCGCCCCTTTCTCAGGGTTTGCCCAGGAAAAAGAAAATCCCTTTGAAATTTTTAACCGTGTTCGTGTCGAATATGATGACAATATTCGTCAGAGTAATCAAAACGAAGACTCCTCGTTAAAGATTATCGAGGAAGCAGAGTTCATCGTAAATTTTGATAACGACATTTCCCTGATTTCTCTTCGCTACAATCCTGCGTTTGTATACTGGACGGATCGAGACGAAGACGACACGGATCTCCATCATCAGTTCGATTTGGTATATGATCATGAGCTCTCACCGCGTGCTGCGGTGAGTGTGAAGGATATCTTCCGCCTTTCCGAACTCCCTGAGTTGATTGAAAACGGAAACGGCGCCCCTGTACGTGAAAGTAACGACTATATTTACAATTCACTCAGTGGTGGTCTGACCGCCCAGATGGCTACGGATCTGACCGGTGCCTTGGACCTTCGTCACTCCCTCTTGTCCTATGATGATTCAGCCGTTGCGAAGGCCAACGATTACGACACCTTCACGATCGGCGCAGATCTGAGTCACCAGCTAAGGCCCACCACTTCTGTGGAAGGTCAGGCACGGTATACCAGTGGATCATACGATGACAATTTACGTGATTACGATTCGGTCCAGCTCGGTGCAAAAGTGGGGCACCAGATGAGTCCTCGTTTGATGGGTTCGGCCCGCGCCGGTTTTGAGACTCGCAGTCTTGATTCTGCACGTGATGACGCCGATTCTCCTTATGTAGATGGACAGATGACGTATGTGGCCGCACGGAACACCCGTTTGAAC
>JBLIND010000095.1:0-17959 GCA_047639095.1 Candidatus Omnitrophota bacterium
ACGAAGGCAGCTACGGATCCACGTTCTGACGAACGCAGCTACGGATCCACGTTCTGACGAAGGCGGCTACGGATCCACGTTCTGACGAAGGCGGCTACGGATCCACGTTCTGACGAAGGCGGCTACGGATCCACGTTCTGACGAACGCAGCTACGGATCCACGTTCTGACGAAGGCGGCTACGGATCCACGTTCTGACGAACGCAGCTACTCTACTTGCGGTATTGCTGTTGCCATTCCTTCGGTTTGACCGTCATGTCGCTGTCGTCTTCGTAGGTGGCTACCAGGGCTTTCAGCTCTTGCTTGAGGGCGGTGACCTGGGGGGCGTGTTCGGGATTCATGTAGAGGTTCGTCCGTTCGTCCGGATCGGTTTCGAGGTCGTACATTTCCCATTCGTCGAACTGGTAAAAGTGAATCAGCTTGTAGCGTTCGGTGCGAATGCCGTTCTGCCGGGGGACCATGTGCACACTGGGGTATTCATAGTAGTGGTAATAAATGCTCGTACGCCAGTCCTTCGGATTTTTTCCCTGGAGAATCGGTAGCAGGGAAGCCCCCTGAATGTCCGCGGGAATCGAAGCCCCGGCCATGGCGAGAAAGGTTGGTGCGTAGTCGATGTTCTGGATCATCTTGTCGGTGCGCGTGCCGGGCTTAATCGTGCTCGGCCACTTGATCACAAAGGGCATCATCAAGGATTCTTCGTACATCCAGCGTTTGTCGTACCAGCCGTGGTCGCCGATGTAGAACCCCTGATCGGAGGAGTAGATCACGACGGTGTCTTCGCTGAGGCCGAGCTCGTCGATGGTTTGCATCAGGGTGCCTACGCTTTCGTCGACGCCTTTCACGCAGCGCAGGTAGTTTTTCACGTAGCGCTGATACTTCCAGCGAACGAGCTCTTTTCCGCTTAGCTTGGCCTCGTGAAACGCCTTGTCCTTTGGCGCATAGGCATCACGCCAGATCTTCGTCTGTTCCAGCGTCATGCGTTGCAGGTTGCGCCAGGCGGATCGGTCGAATTGTCCCTTGTGGGCATTGCCGTCAAAGTCGGCGGTCAAGTCGACAAAGAGGTCGAAGTTCAAATGCATATGGCGATCGATTTCCAACTCCTGCCAACGGGCGGGACTGGCGTTGTCCTCCCACGTGTCGAACAGGGTCGCCGGTTCCGGCATCTCGACGTCGTCGTACAGGTGCAGGTGACGGGGGGCAGGCATCCAGTTGCGATGAGGGGCCTTGTGCTGGACCATCAGGAGAAACGGCTTTTCTTTGTCGCGACCGGTCTTGAGAAAGTCGACGGCCATGTCGGTTACGACATCCGTGCAATACCCCTCAATGGTGACCTTGCCCTTCCGGGTGAGAAAGTCGGGATTGTAATACAGCCCCTGACCGGGGAGTACCGCCCATGAATCGTAGCCCTGTGGCTTCCCTTTCAGGTGGGACTTCCCGTAAATGGCGGTGTGATACCCGGCTTTCTGCAGTAGTTTCGGGAAGGTCTGCTGGTCCCAGTCGAAGCTGTTTCCGTTGTTCATGAAGCCGTTCTTGTGGCTGTGCTTGCCGGTCTGAATCACCGCCCGGCTGGGCCCGCAAATCGAGTTCGAGCAGAAGCTGCGTTCGAACAGCATGCCCTGTTTCGCCAGTTTGTCGATGTTGGGGGTGGGGTTCACCGATTTCAGCCAACCGTCGTAGGCGCCGATGGCATGGGGTGCGTGATCATCGCTGAAGATGAAGACGATGTTGGGTTGCTTCGCCCGCGTGTTCAGGCAGATCGCGATGCAGGCAAGGATGAGCAGGTTCAGTTTCATAAGGGTTCTCGGTTCAAGGGTTGTCTGTGGTCAATGTCCCGGAGCAGGGCTGTCTCTAGCCGTGCTCCGTTCGTCGCAGGTAGGCAACCCACGGCCGAGGACAGCCATGTTGCGGTCAAAGTTGTTTTGCTGCTGCGGCCTTCGCGGCTTTTTCTGCCTTGGCGGCCTCCGCGGCGGCTTTTTTCCGCGCGGCTTCTTCTTCCGCTTTTTTGGCCAGCTCGGCCTTACGCTGGGCTTCCTCGATTTTCACCTGCTTCATCCGTTGCTTGTTTTTTTCAAGCTGGGTTTTGGACAGGTAATACGCACGGTAGATCTGGCGTTTGTCATTGATCGGCCAGGTGCGGCAGAATGCGCGGGCGAGGCCCGTGGTGCTTTCCCAGTCGATGGTCAGGCAGTACTCGGTCGTCCGGTCGAACTGGCCCCAGTTATGTGGAAGCTCGACATCCACCCGTTCGCGTCGATCCGTGGCATTGCCAAACGTTGCATCAATGCCGGCCAGTAATCTATCCGGAGAGAAGGCCCGGCTGTTCTTAGCCATGTGGACCACAAGGCCCAGTCGGTTGTCGCAGAGGTAGTAGTCGATGCGTTCATTGCCGGGTCCGGTGAAAATGACCGCCTTGGCTGGGGGCGCAAGCATGAACTCGGTTGCGAGGGCGACGTGCTGGCCGTTCCATTCCCCGGGGACCAGATCGGCCACCTTCAGCATGACGAGATTGGTGTTCCCCAGGTTGCCCTTGGCCACGACTTCATCCACCGTTGCGCCCCATGCGAGATCGCCCACGCAGGGGAAGGTTTGCGCCCGACTGTGGAGGGTCAGGCTGCACAACAGGCCGAGGATCAGGTAGGGGAGGGTAGCACTTCGCATCATGATGTTGGTTCTCCGATTTCGGAATTCAGCGAAGCTTTAACAGATCGCGTTGGGTTTTAAAATCCTTGTTTAGGTAGATTGCAAAGGCGTCCACCGCGCCCAGGGATTTGCGTGACTGGGCGACGAGATCGTATTCCGCAATCTGCGCGGCGATCTGGCTCTGGTTGAGCATCAGGACTTTTTTGCCGAAAGGATCCAGATCCAGCAGGGTGTCGGACGGGGGGAGCACGACGTGAAGCGTTTCGGTGTAGGTGTCCCCCGTTCGGGTCATTTTCAGGCAGATGTTCTCTCGTCGTCGACTCAAACCGCCCTGTTCGAAGCCGCAGATGAAAAATCCGTCGGCTACTGGAATGAGTTTGTAGAGGTAGAAGTCATCAAATTGGAGGATCGTTTTTTCCGGGTCAGTCACCGCGCAGACCCGGCTGTTCAGGTTTTCGTATACAAAAAAATAGTCGGCGCCGTAGGCGACGCCGAAGTGGCTGCGGATTGGATCGTCCAGCTGAAGGGTGCGGCCTTGCTTGAACTGAATGCCCTGGTCGAGGCGGTTGTACCAGACGGTGAAAACGTTGTTCGAGTTGAGATAGGCTTTGCCGGTGGAAGGGGCCTTCAATGTTTTCATCTGATCCATGCCGGTGAAGACGAAAAATTCCCGATGAGGGCCCGGCCCGATGTGGAGCTCGGTGCCGTCGAGGTTGCGAAAGAGTTTGTCGTCGATGTTCTCGAAGCGATTTTTCTGCGCGACGCCGGCGAGCATGTCGCGATCGATGACAATCTTCATTTCCTGGGCGATGAGGCTGCCGGAGAGGGTGAGGAAGGGTAGCAGAAAGCGGGTCATGGTGTGACACATGTTAACAGATGTCGTGGAGGAAAGAGCGGGTTATTTCGCCACCCGATCCATGATAAAGTTGCCGTGATCCGTTTCGGCTACGTAAGTCGAGTCGAAGTGATCGCCTTCAACCGTTCCTTTGTATTTGTAGATGCCGCCTGCGAGCTTGCCGAGGTCGTTCTCCCCCTCAAATAGAATCTGCTCGCCCTTCCGGGTGGCCGTGAAGGTGTTGTGATGGGAGAACTGAAGGACCTTTGCATAGGTCGCATGGAACCGAGCCAGGTATCCATCGCCTTCCTGTCGAGTGATCATCGCTCGCAGGCCGCCGGTGTGACCATTGTAGGTGCTCGTCCAGGTGCCTTTCCATTTACCGGTGAAGGCATCTGCCGGCGTCGGATCCTCAAAGTTTTTCCAGGCGCGATTGTAGGCGGTTGAGCAGCTGGTCAGGGTGAGCGTGAGTGCGATCAGGATGAGTGTACGTAAAGCGTTCATGGTAGGTGGCTCCGTGGTCATTTAGGTCTAGCTGAAAGCGGGCTCAAGTTCCCGCACTCCAATAATAATCTGCAAAAAAGGTGTTCAGTCATAAAGGCGTAGTGGCGGAAGCCCCGAGGCGAACGTATCACGCGTGAGGCCATCCTTGACGGGGTTCCGGTCAGCACGGTACGTATATAATAGCCATTTTATACATCAATCAGGAAAGGTCTCCTATGAAAATCCATATGCGCTTGTTTCTCGTTTTCTCATTCTTCGTTTTGGCGAACCTCCCTGCTGATCAAGTGGTGCTTTCCCCTGTTCGTGACAACACGATCTATGAAGGTGGGGGCACGGTTTCGAACGGAAAAGGCCAGTATCTGCATACGGGTGAAAATGGCAATGCCTTGGTGACGCGGGCGCTGCTGGCCTTCGATGTGAATGGGGCGGGGATTCCTCCTCGAGTACGAGCTACAAACTGGTGTACGCCACCGATGCTTCACCGGGGGCCGACTTTAATCCCGCCAACTGGTTCGACCTGGTGATTAATGTTCCGTCGGGCGGAACCCAGACCAGCATCGAGCTCCTCGATTTCCTGGGCACGCCCTGGTCCCAGGTTGGGCCGGACTATATCGTGATTCGAATCGCGGAAGAGTAAGCGTAGATTGGGTCTCTGGCCCGACTCACCCAGCTCAATCTTTTCAACAACCTGCTAAGGCTTGAGCGTCGCTTCAATTTCTTTCACCACCGTTTCGGCCAACTGCTGTGAGCCTTCTTTGCTGAAGTGCACGTTGGCTTTGAGCTGAATCTCCGGGTGCGCCATCACGTAGCTGTACATGTCATGCGTCGGCACACCGTGCTTTTTCATCACCTTCGCTGCGATCTCATTATATTTAGCCGAATCGCCAACCACGCGTCCCTTGGAGCCGCTTGGAACCGGCGTGGTATTCCGCCAGATCAATGTTGCTCCGGTCTTCTTCAGGCGTTGCACGAGCTGATCGAGATTCTTTTCATAGGCTTCGGGTGGTACCTGTTGATGTCCCACGTTCGGATCCGCCAGGTTTTCGCCGTTCGGGCCCATGAATTTCAGATCGTGCAGCCCCCAGTTGAAATGGATGACATCCCATTTTCCGTCGCCCAGCCAGGCGTCGATTTGTGCGACTCCGAGGATCGTGGGTCCGCAATTCGTCGGTGGCCGGTGAATATTCGCCTTCCCTTTGAGCAGCTCCCGCACACCCAGCGTGTAGCCGATCGAAATGGAATCGCCAATCAGGAGTACGCGGGGCAGAGCAGGATCATCCGTGACCGGTGCAAAGACCGGGTTGGGTTTTCGCGCGGGTTTCGTTTTTGCTTTTGCGGCTTCTTTGGCGAACAGGTTGCTGGTCATCAATAGGCTTACAGTCAGGATTAAAAAGCGTTTCATGCAGGTTCCTCAGGATAGGGTTGTTGGTTCGACGTGTTACTCCGTACCATCCGAGTTGGAGAAGTTCCGAGTAAAATGTCAGAGATTGGAGTGCTTGCGGACCCGTCCTGGCCGCTCAGCCCACTGGCCAATACACGGTAAAGGTGCACCCTTCACCTTCTTTTGATTGCAGGGTAATCCGTCCGCCGACACCGCTAACCAGCTTACTCACAATGGCCCGGCCGATGCCGGTGCTGCCGGGGTCATCCTCATTCGTCAGACGTTCGAATATCTTAAAGACGCGCAGCTGATATTGGGGTGCCATCCCCGGCCCATCATCGACGACCTCAATGCATGTGTGTCCGTCTTCACATCGGAGGGAGATCCAGATATTGCCGTCCGCGCGATCATGATGATTTATGGCGTTGCTGATCAGGTTGATGATCACCTGTTCCAACTTCACCCGTTTGGCACGTAAGAGAAGGTCCTCTTCCGGCGGATGAAAGGTGAGGGCGTGTTCGGTGTTTAATGATTCGCCCAACGCTGTAATCACTTCCCGGAGGGAGAATGTGCTGGCGGACCGTTCTTCTTTTCCTGCAAGGGTGTATCGGAGGACCCCGTCAATCAATCGGTCCAAACGACCGACCTGGGCTACGATTAACTCCATGTACCGGGATTGCTCAGGATCGAGGACATCTTTCGTATCGGATATGATGAAGCTGACCAGGCTCCCGATTCCCCGGATCGGCGCTTTCAGATCATGGGAGACCACATAAGCAAATTCGTCGAGGTCCTTGTTGACCCCTTCGAGCTCCATTACTTTGTTTTTCAGCTCGTCGGCCGTGTGTCTAAATTGGATGAAATTACCAATGTTTTGACCTATCATTTCGATCATGTTTTTTTCCATGGCCGAGAACTCTTTCTCCCGCGGCTTCAACGACGTGAAGTTCAACGTGCTATAGAGTTGGCCTGCGACGAAGATCGGTGTGGCGAGATTGGCCTCCAGTTTCAGGTTGGCATAGACCGGGTGCAGGCGCATCCGTTCATCCTGTGCGATGTGTTCACAGGCTATCGTCGCTCGGTGTTCAGAGACTTCCCGGCAATAGGTGGCTTCCAATGGGAAGGGTATTCCGGGTGTCAGGACATCGAGCGGAGAGTGGACTTGCAGGACGTGATAGGTACGGTCGACGATGTGGCTGACAATGCCGTTTCAAGACCAAAATATCGCAACCCGTTTCGATATAGGCGTGGAGGAGCTCGTCCAGATCCGCGTACGGTGCACACAGCACAGCGTTCAGTCGTTCCACATTGCGGCTGTAGCGCAGCAGGTCTTCAACTACTCTCTCACCCGTCTTCCCCTTGAGCCGTGAAAACTCGTCTCTGAAGTCTGATCCAGCCATGTGCGCGCGATTGTAATCAGATTTCCCAAGACGACAAGAGTTCTGCTGGAACCGTTGCGGGAATGTCTGTGGACATCATTCACCGAATTGGAGTAGGTATATGAACCATGATCCGTGCTTTTTCCCTTTTTTTGCTGTGTGACGCCATCGCCCTGGCGGGACCGCTCCGGATCGATTTTGATGTCAACACGACGCAGGCGGGTTGGGAATCCATCACCGCTGCAGACATGGCCCAGAGCGACAGTTGGTCCAGGGAATTTTCCGGCGGTGTGGTCGTCGATGTCCTGGCGGTTGGCTCGGTTGTTCTGGATACCCGCGATCGCGGCACAATCAACGGGGGGCCGGAATCCGACATGTGGCGGGATTTTCTCTTCGCCAGCGGGAGTCGCACGACGAATGAAGGGGTTGATATCCGGCTCAGCGGGTTGATGCCCCATACCGATTATCCGATTCGCATCTGGGGATTTGATACCGGCAGCCCGGCGAATCGCCGCTCTACCTGGAATGGGCATCCGTATGCGTTTGATGGCAGCGATCCCGCCGCCACCAGCCTGGCTGATCACGCCCTTGGATTTACGAACACAACCGATGCCACGGGTACGCTGCTGATCGAGGCACGTACCGATCTGAACCCGGGGCCGACACATAACGTCTTCATTAACGGGCTGGAGCTTGGCGACCCGGTGCTGGCCTTTCTGGATGCCGATCTCGATGGGCTGGATGACCGCTGGGAAGAACGCTACTTCACGAACATCACCTTCGCCGTGGGTACCAATCACTACGATGCCGACTTGCTCGACAATCTCGCGGAGCAGACCCGCGGAACCGATCCGCGCCGGGCCGATACCGATCGCGATGGCTTGCGCGATGACCAGGAGAACGGGAGTCGCGTGTACAACGGTCCGGGCGATCCGGGATCAGACCCCGTGCTGGCCGATACCGACGACGACTCCATCTCGGATGGTGATGAAATTTCGCTTGCGAATGGGTTCGTGACGAATCCCAATCTCGCGGATAGCGATGACGATGGCTATTGGGATGCCTTGGAAATCGCCCTCGGCCATGATCCGACCGACCAATTGGATCACCCGGATCAGCTGCCCCTGGTCATTAACGAGGTCATGGCCATTAATGCGACGGGTCTGGTGGACGGCTTTGGCAATACCGAGGATTGGATCGAGCTGTATAATCCGAATACCAACGCGGTGCCCCTCGAAGGGTTTCACCTCACCGACAACCCGGCCAACCTGGTCAAGTGGACATTTCCTGCCATCAGCATACCCGCCATGGATGTGCTGCTCGTCTTTGCTTCCGGACGGAATACCAACGACCTCAACGGCACCCTGCATACCTCGTTCAAACTCGCCGGCGACGGCGAATACCTGGCCCTGGTTCGACCCGACGGTACCACCATTGAAGATGCCTTCACGCCCACCCTGCCGCCGCAGGTCCCGGACATCTCCTATGGTCGAAGCGCGCCAGGTGCGGCCCTGCGGTATTTCGATCTGCCCACTCCGGGTGGGGTAAACGGCATCGGCTTTTCCGGCGTGGTCGCCGATACCCGTTTCAGTTTTGATCGCGGCTTTTACACCAACGCCATCCAGGTCGCGATTACCAGTGCCACCACCACTGCCACCATTCGTTACACCCTCGATGGCGGCTTACCGAACCCCACCACGGGATTCATCTACAGTGGACCGATTCCGGTAGCTTCCAATACCATCCTGCGCGCCGTCGCGGTGCAGGACGACTGGCTTCCGACCAATGTGGATACCCATACCTATCTGTTCATCGACCAGGTGACGCAGCAACGCATCGATCCCCCGGGTTGGCCGGACAACTGGGGAGTGGACAGTGAAATAGACGGCATCGACGGCGCGGGAAACGGAACCGTTTTTGCCGATTATGAAATGGATCCACGTGTGGTGACCAACGCTTTACCCGGATACTCGGTTGCGGAAGCCCTGCTTGACCTGCCCAGCATTTCCATCGTGATGGACCTCGATGATTTCGTTGGCGCATCGAGCGGGATCTGGAGTCATCCCCGGAGTCGCATTGAAAAAGTGTGTTCGGTCGAATGGCTGAATCCTGACGGCAGCCGCGGCTTTCAGCAAAATGCGGAAATTGAGGTGCATGGCAATTCATCCCGCCGCCCGGTGCGCATGAATAAACATTCCCTGCGTCTCACCTTTAAAGCGGCATTGGGGGCGGGGAAATTGAACTACCCGGTGATTCCCGACTACCCGGTGGAGACCTTCAACAAGCTCGTCCTCCGCGCCTGCTTTACGGATTCGTGGGCCCTGGTCACCTGGGGTTCCGGACGTTACCGGCCGAACGATTCCCAGTACATTCGCGATGTGTGGATGAAAAAAACCATGGCCGACATGGGGCACCCCAGCACCTCCGGAACGTTTGCTCATGTCTACGTGAATGGCATCTACTTCGGCTTGTTCAATCCCGCCGAACGCATCGATGAGACGTTTTGCGCGGACCATTTGGGGGGGGTGGAAAGCGATTATGATGTGATGGGCGATTTCGACACCACCGTATCGGGGAGCGACCGTGATTGGGATGCGATGTTCGCCCTCGCCGCCGGCGGACTTACCAGTACCCAAAGCTATGCCGCCATCCAGCCCTATCTCGATCTCGAAAATTTTGCGGATTATATGTTGCTGCACTTCTATGGGGACGCCGAGGATTGGCCCAGTCACAACGGGTATGCCTTTCGAAACCGCACCGCCAACGAGCCCTTCCGCTGGCTGGTCTGGGATCAGGAAATCATCCTCGATAATTATGCCGTCCGGCGTTACGACAACAACAATGCCAAGTCGCCCGGATTCCTGTTTCAGCAGCTCCGCACCAACCCGGAGTTTCGGCGATTATTTTCCGATCGGGTGTATCACCACTGTTTTAACCAAGGGGCGCTGAGCATGCCGGCGAGTCAGCAACGGTATGCCGCCATCGCGGCGCGCATCGACAAAGCCATCGTTGCCGAGTCCGCCCGCTGGGGCGATACGCAAATGCGTACCCCGTATGGAAACACCCTCGACCAACCGGCAAACCCCAACAACCCGGACGACCTGCAATACCCATCTGTGCCCCATGGTCCGGATTTTTATTTCACGCGTGAAGAGGCCTGGGTCGTTGAGCGCGATAATGTGATAACGAATTACATCCCTTCGATTTTTGATGCATCCAATCCCAATCACCTGCTCGCGGAATTGCGTGCCGAGAATCTATACCCCGCGATGGATCCGCCCGGGTTCAATCAGCACGGCGGGCCCGTGGGTGCGGGCTTTACCGTGACCCTGTCCAACGCGGTGGGGACGGCGTTCTACACCCTGGACGGAAGCGATCCCATATCCACGAATGCTCTTGTGTACAGCGGTCCAGTTACCCTGACCAGCAACCCGACCGTGTTCAGCGCGCGTGTGTGGGATGGCAACGAATGGTCTGCCCTTGCCCGCGCAAGCTTCTCGCTCGCGGATCTGCCAACCGCGAGCAACCTGGTCGTCAGCGAGATGTATTACAATCCGCCCGGCAATGATGAAGCTGAATTTGTGGAGCTGCTGAATGTCGGCATGCGCTCCGTGACGCTCGATGGCCTCCAGTTCAGCAATGCGGTTGCGTTTGTGTTTGGCGACGAGCTACTGGACCCCGGCGAACGCATCCTTGTGGTCGAGAATACATCGGCGTTCACGAATGCCTTCCCCGGCGTTCAGGCACGTGTCGCGGGTCAGTGGTCCGGTCGGCTGGATAATGCCGGCGACCGGTTGGTGGTTTTCCATACGGGCTCCATCCTTCATGACATATCCTACCTCCCCGTCGCGCCCTGGCCCATGGAAGCGAACGGGGTAGGGGCATCCCTGGAATACATCGGTGGGCCGTCCTCCACCGCGAGCAGTTGGCGCAAGAGCTGTTCTCCGTATCCGACCCCGGGTACTGGCCGCGAATTCTGTCCGCCCATCACCTTTCCGGACCGGAACACCGCGCGCTTCGACGCCGTTCCGGGTGAAACCTACCGTATGGAAGTGCGCGATAGCCTGCACGCGGGCGACTGGCTCGTCCTGGAGACCCTCATCGCCGATGAACCCATGGAAACCCTGACGATTCCCGATGCACCCCGCCGCTACTATCGCCTGGTCTGGGTGCGGCAATAATTATTTTGGCGTGCGGGAACTTGTTCCCGCTTTAATACCGGCTATATCAAGTAATATGAATCAAGTCCTCATACGCCTCCTGTTGTTTGGCTGGCTCCTCACGATCTGCTCCGCTGACCCCCTCAGCTACAACCAGCATATTCGCCCCATCTTCTCTGACCGATGCTTTAAGTGTCACGGCCCCGATGCGGGCACCCAGGAGGCGGGCCTGCGTCTCGACACGGCCGAAGGCGCAACCGCCGCGCTGGAAGGGGATCCGCAACGCTTTGCCATCGTCCCAGGGGATCTCTCCCGCAGTGAAGTCATCCGACGCATCACCGCGCATGATCCCGATGACATCATGCCGCCCGACAAGTCGGAGCTCACGCTGTCCGCCGCAGAAATCGCGTTGATCAAGCGCTGGGTGGCGGAAGGTGCGACCTACGAAGCACACTGGGCCTTCATGCCGCTGAATTCCGGCAAGCCCGACCAGCAGATAGATGACTATTTGGCGGCCAGGCATGATGGGCTTTCGTTCGCCCCGCCGGCCGATAAGCGCACCCTGCTCAAGCGCGTAAGTTTCGATCTCACCGGCCTGCCCCCGAGCTCTGAAGAGATCGAGCGCTTCCTTGCAGATGAAGCCCCCGATGCCTATGCCCGGCTGGTGGATCGCCTGCTCGCCTCGCCCGCCTACGGGGAGCATATGGCCATTCGCTGGATCGATGCCGCCCGCTATGCAGACACCAGCGGGTATCAGGCGGATTGGGAGCGGTTCATGTGGCCCTGGCGCGACTGGGTCATCCAGGCGTACAACCACAATATGCCCTACGATCAGTTTACCATTGAGCAGCTCGCCGGCGATCTCCTGCCGAATCCCACGCTGGATCAGCGGATTGCCACCGGCTTTAATCGCAACCACCGCATCAACGACGAGGGTGGCGTCATCGCCGCCGAATACGCGGTGGAATATGTGGTTGATCGAGTGGAGACCACGAGTGCTATCTGGTTGGGGCTTACCATGGGCTGTGCACGCTGCCATGATCATAAGTACGACCCGATCAGCCAGCAGGATTTCTATGCCTTCTTTTCTTTTTTCAACAACGTGCCGGAGAAGGGGAAGGATGGCCGTGCCGGTTACGCCACGCCTACGATCGACGTGCCACAAGCCGACATGCTGCCCCGCTTGCGCGCGTTGGAAACCGAGCTGGCCGAACGGAATAAAGCGTTGGGCGATGCCGATGCCGTGCTTAAGGAAACGATTGATCAGTTGCGTGCGCAGCTGGATTCCGAAACGCCGTCCGATGCCAAACTTCCGAAAGATATTGTCGCTGCGCTAGGTGCGGAGAAAGCCACTCCCAAGCAAAAGAAGCGGTTAGAAGCGTACGTGCGTGAGCAGCATGCCGGCCTGAAGGCCCGGGCAAGCCTGGCCAAAGAGGTGGAAGCGGCGCGTAAGAAGGCTTTCGTAAAAGTCATGGTCATGCAGGAGATGGAAACGCCGCGTGAGACCTTTGTGCTCCAGCGTGGCCAGTACGATCAACCCGATAAAGAACGTCCGGTTTCCGCGGCCATTCCGGCGGTCTTTGGAGCCTTGCCGGAAGGCCTCTCGACCAACCGCCTCGGCCTGGCGAAATGGCTCGTGCAACCCGATCATCCGCTCACCGCGCGGGTTGAAGTGAATCGTTATTGGCAGATGTTGTTCGGCCGCGGCCTCGTGAAGACGGCCGAGGACTTTGGTGCCCAGGGGGCCTTGCCCAGCCATCCCCGTCTGCTCGATCACCTGGCCCAGCGTTTCATCGCGTCCGGTTGGGACACCCAGGCGATGCTGAAATACCTGGTGACCAGTCGGACCTACCAGCAAAGCTCGAAAGTGACGCCGGAACTGCTCGAGCGCGATCCGGAAAACATCCTGCTCGCCCGCGGCCCACGCTTCCGGCTCTCGGCCTACCAGCTGCGTGACCAGGCCCTGGCCCTCAGCGGGCTGCTCGTGGATCGGATCGGCGGACCTTCGGTAAAGCCGTATCAGCCCCCGGGTTTGTGGGCCGAGGTGTCCTTCCAGGATAAAAAGCGGAGCACCGATTTCTTTGTCCAGGACCACGGCGAAAAGCTGTATCGACGCAGCCTCTATACCTTCTGGAAACGCTCCGTGGCCCCGCCGCAGATGGCGACCTTCGACGCGGCCGGCCGCGAAGCCTGTTCGGTTGGTCTCGTGCGTACGAGCACGCCCTTGCAGGCCTTGACCCTGATGAACGACGTGACCTTTGTGGAAGCGGCCCGCGCCTTTGCCACGCGCATGCTGACGAAACCGCGCGCCCCGGTGCATTATGGCTTGAAGCTGGCCAGCATCGAAGCGACGCCGGAGCTGATCGCGCTCCTGTCGAAGAGTCGGGAGGATTACCGAAAAATATTTGCCGCCAATCCCGAGGCCGCGGAAGCGTTTGTCCGCAACGGCGAATCGGCCGTGCCCACCGGGGTGGATTTTCCCGAGCTTGCCACCTATACCGCCCTGGCATCGGTCATGCTTAATCTCGACCAGGTGGTGACGAAGGAATAAACCGTAGCATGGGCTTTAGCCCGTACCTCTAGAGCTTGGTGTGAAAACGGGCTGAAGCCCATGCTACGGCGAGAACGAAAACATGAATCCACTACACGAAAACCAACTCCTTCAGACCCGGCGCCACTTCTTCTCCCGCAGCGCCACCGGCCTCGGCGCGGCTGCGCTCTCGAGCCTGCTCAACGCCGACGCCGCCACTAATGAGCCCGACCGCAACGGCATCGGTGGCATCGAAGGTCTCCCGCACGTCCAACCCAAAGCCAAGCGCATCATCTACATGTTCCAATCCGGGGCGCCTTCCCAGATGGACCTCTTTGATTACAAACCCACGATGGATGAATGGTTCGACAAGGATCTTCCCGAGAGTGTTCGCCAGGGCCAACGCCTCACCACCATGTCTTCCGGTCAGCGTCGCTTCCCCATTGCACCGTCGAAGTTTGCCTTTAAGCAACACGGGAAATCCGGGGCCTGGGTCAGCGAGTTGCTTCCGCACATCGCCGCCTCTGCGGATGATATCTGTTTCATCAAATCCATGCATACGGAGGCGATCAACCACGACCCTGCGATGACATTTTTCCAGACCGGCGCCCAGCTCGCCGGTCGTCCGAGTATCGGCTCCTGGATGTCATACGGACTGGGTTCAGAAAACGAAGATCTCCCGGCCTTCGTCGCCATGAGCTCCCGCGGAAGCGGTCGCCCGAGTTGTCAGCCGCTGTACGATCGTCTCTGGGGCAGCGGCTTTTTGCCTACGGTGCATCAAGGCGTAAAATTCCGCGGGCAGGGGGATCCGGTGTTGTTCCTGTCCGATCCCAAGGGGGTCGACCGATCTTTACGTAGGCGGATGCTGGATGACATCGTTGCGATCAACGAAATGCGCAAGGAAGAGTACGGCGATCCGGAGATCGACACTCGGATCGCACAGTACGAACTCGCCTATCGCATGCAGACCTCGGTGCCCGATCTGATCGACTTCAGCAATGAGCCGCAACATATTCTGGATATGTACGGACCGAGTGTTCGCAAGCGCGGCAGCTACGCGTACAACTGCCTGCTCGCCCGGCGCATGGCCGAACGCGGGGTGCGGTTTATCCAGATGTTCCACATGGGCTGGGATCAGCACAGCGCGTTACCAGCTCAGCTTCCGGGGCAGTGCCGCGATACCGATCAGCCCTCTGCGGCGCTCCTGCAGGATCTCAAGCAACGTGGCTTACTCGAGGACACCCTGGTCATCTGGGGCGGCGAATTTGGTCGTACGGTCTACTGCCAGGGCAAGCTCACCCGCACGGATTACGGCCGGGATCATCATCCGCGCTGCTTCTCCATGTGGATGGCCGGGGGCGGGATCAAGCCCGGCATGAGTTACGGCGCGACCGACGATTTCTCGTACAACATCACCGAGAACCCGGTGCACGTGCACGATCTCCATGCGACCATGCTCAATCGGGTGGGCATCGACCACAAACGCCTCACTTACAAATTTCAGGGCCGTCATTATCGGCTCACCGATGTCCATGGCCACCTGATTCGCGACATCATGACCTGATGCGGCCACCGCCGCATTTTATTGCGAGGACGATTCCGGTAAATTCGCGCGGATCGGTTACAATGGGAGCATTATGAAACGCCTACTCCTTCTTTTGTCTCTTTCTTGGGTCTTCTCCACTTCGGCGGCGACGATTGAATCCATCCAGGATGGTGCCTGGTCTGATCCGCAAACCTGGTCGTTGAAGCGCCTGCCCGATGCTGGGGACAAGGTGCTTATCAAACAACGGACCCATGTAATCTATGACCTTGCATCGGATGCGATCATCCATTCGATCCGGATCGCGGGCCACCTGGGATTTTCATCTGCGAAAAACACCTTGCTCAACGTTGGCGATATTCGCATTCAGCCCGGCGCACAGGTCGAAGGCAACGGCGTGGAGGATGTGCATGCGCATTCAAAGCCGCACGACGGAATGGAGGCTGCCTTGCGCGTTGGGCCCATCCCTGCAGGTGTCACCGCCCGCATTCGTCTGCACTTTATCGAAGGGAATGATCCCGCTGCGAGTCCGTCGATTATTGCCCGACCGGGTGGGCGCCTGGAGTTGCATGGCGCGTCGATGCCCCGCACCTGGATCAAGCTGGACGCGAACAGTGAACCCGGCACACGTGTACTCCACCTTCGCGACGCACCGGAAGGGTGGTCGGCGGGTGACGAAGTGGTCGTCACGGGCGGCTTGCGAAAGTCGCGTGCCGATTACGAATCCTCTGAGGTCCGGAACATTGTTTCGATTGATGGAATTCGTCTCACACTGGATCGACCCCTGGAAAATCCGCATGCGGGTGAAGGCCGCTTCCACAGCGAAGTCGCCAATCTCTCCCGCAACGTCATCATCGAAAGCGCCGATCCGGATGGCGTGCGTGGCCACACCATGTTTCATAAATACAGCAAGGGGTCGATCAGCTATGCGCGCTTTGCCCACCTGGGTAAAAAGGGGGTGCTCGGTCGCTACCCGATTCACTTTCACCGCGTCGAAGACAGCATGCGCGGGAGCAGTGTGGTTGGCGTTGCCATTGTCGACTCCCACAATCGCTGGGTGACGGTACATGGTACGCAGTACCTGGTGGTCCGCGATTGTGTCGGCTACCAGTCCATCGGGCATGGCTATTATCTTGAAGACGCCACCGAGGTGTACAACGTCTTCGATCGCAACCTCGCCATCCAGGCTTTTAACGGTCCGAAAATGAAAGACCAGGCCTTGCCTTTCGATCCCAATGACGCGGCGGGTTTCTGGTGGGCGAATTGCAAAAACACGTTTATCCGAAACGTCTCCTGCGAAAACGAGGAGTACGGCTATCGCTTTGATATGCAGAAGCGGAGCAACTTCGATCCGGTCCTGCCCATTCGCCAGCCTGATGGCAAGGAGCAGCGCGTCGATGTCCGGACCATCCCGTTGTATCGCTTCGAAAATAACGAGGCGCACACGGAAGGGTTTTACGGCATGGTGCTCGCGGCTAACGGAAACGATCAGCCGGATGCACCGATCACGACTCAGCGTTTCCTGGATCAGATCAAGCGCATCGACTGGACCGGCCCGGATAAGCGCCACCCGCACATCATCAAGGGCTTGAGTATCTGGGGGGCCCACTATGCGATACGCCCGCACAGCCCGAATATGCGCATGGAGGATACCTTCATCTGGGGTGCGACTTACGGCATTTACCGCCCGGCCTTCGACAACCATGAGTACATCAATCTGCATCTATCAAACCTCGGTTCCGAACCCTTTAACCGGGGCATGGACGATGCCAGCGCCCAGACCGGGAGCATCACCGTCGATGGTTTGACCCTGGAGAATATGCAGAACAGCAGCCAGGCGCATCCGGTGATTCATATGACCGATGTCGATCTCAACGGGGGCGCCGAATGTCACTTTCGAAACATCACCCTCATGAACAACGATCCCCGGCGGGTGATCTTCAACCGCGGCGGTTCCACGCGGAAGGATCCCTTCCTGGAAGATGGCGTGCCGTATTACATCCACGATCACTTCGGGCCCGGGCGCCACGCAAAGGTGGTCAGCACGGCCCAGCCCTCGCTCATGCAGGCGGGGGAGGTCTACACGGAAGCGCCACCGCTCACTGGAGACACCTCCCGGATCGCAGAAGTCACGGGCATCGCCTTTCCGCGGCTGCTCGACCCGGTGGATGACGAACCCCCTGCCACGGTGATTACCTCGGTCGAACATCGCAGTACTCAAACCATTGTCCGCGGAACCACTACCGATAATGTGCAGACCCAGGGTGTTTGGGTGAACAGCGTCGAGGCCCGGGACCTCGATTTCAACTTTCATCAGTGGGAGGTCGTCCTGGGGAAAGATGTGCACGTACTCGCTGCCTGGGCGGTCGACACCGCGGGCAACCGGGAGTTGACCCCGCACGTGATAAAGTAAGTGATCGCGATAATTTTCACCCACTTACCGTGCCGCTACAACCTTGCGCAGCCGCTTCTGATCAGGCACGCTGTCTGTTCATGCGTTGGCTGATCTATACGATTGTTTTTCACGGACTGGTTTTTGCTGCGGAGCCGCAATGGATCTGGAGTGATAAACCGGCGAAGAACCAGACCACCTATTTTCGCCGCTTGTTCAGTTTGCCCGAGCAGCCTAAACGCGGGTTTCTGCGCGGAGCGGCGGTCGATTCGATGAAGATCCATGTGAATGACCAGCTGTTGGGTGTCGGGGACAATCCGAACAAGCTGTTTGTGTTTCCCGTCAGCACCCTTCGTAAAGGCGGCAACGTAATTGCCATTGAGTGCACCAACAAAGATGGTCGGCCAGGCTTGGGCCTGGTGCTCGAAATCCTGATGCCTGACGATCAGGTACTGGCGGTTTCGAGCAATGACTCGTTTACCTGTCGCTCGAACAAACCCTCTACGCCCTGGAAAACCCTGGGATATACTTCGAATAATTGGAGCCCGGCCAAGGTCCGGAAGGGCGCAGGGGTTGCGAGTACGGTTGGCCTGGAT
>JBLIND010000096.1:0-17859 GCA_047639095.1 Candidatus Omnitrophota bacterium
TTATAAAAGTTGCCATCGTAATCGATGAAGATCGCTTCGCCGGGCTCGACATCCGCAATGATTTCATACCCGAGGGCGGTCAGGGCTACGCTCTCCGAGGAAACCATCCATTCGGGTCCGTCAGGGCCGTCGCGTCGACCATAAATCAACGGCCGAATCCCATAAGGATCCCGGAAGGCAAAAATGCCGTAGCCGAGCACCATACCGATGACCGCGTAGGCGCCATCGCAGTGCAGGTGCACCTGCTTCACCGCATCAAAGACATCCTGCACGTCCAGATGCAGCTTTCGCTGCTTGGCCAGCTCGTGGGCGAAAATGTTCAGCAACACCTCGGAATCCGACTCCGTATTCAGATGGCGCAGGTCCTCCTGAAACAGGCGCTGGGTGAGCTCGGGCGCATTGGTCAGATTGCCATTATGGGCGAGCACAATGCCGTAAGGTGAATTGACGTAAAAGGGTTGGGCTTCGGCGCAGGAGCTGGTGCCCGCAGTGGGGTAGCGGCAATGGCCGATTCCAATATTGCCGAGCAGCTCCTGAATGTTCTGCTCTTGAAAGACATCCCGGACGAGTCCGTTGGCCTTGTGGGCGTGTAATCGCGCTCGATCATCACAGGTGGCGATGCCGGCGGCATCCTGTCCGCGATGCTGGATCACGCCAAGTGCATCATACACCTGGACGGAGGCCTTAATTTTTCCGGAAGTAACAACACCGACGATTCCGCACATGGTATTTCAGACAATTAAGGGTTTAACGAAGATGATCCACAGGGAAAATCCCGCTCACACACCCGCTTCTAGCTTGGTCGCTTCAGCTTTACGCACAATAGCATCGTGGATCGACTTAAAAAAGTAATAACCCCAGCCCCAATCAGCATCCCCATCCCAATCGGCATCGCAATGGTGCGCTTTGTATAGAAAACGCTCGGGGTGCGGCATCAGGCCGAAGACCCGGCGGCTGGCATCCTGAAGGCCAGCAATCTGCTCTTCGGACCCATTGACATCCTCGTCATAGGTGAGGGCGACCAGGCCCTGTTCCCGGTACGCCGCGGCCCGGCCTTCCGGCGCGACAAAGCGGCCTTCGGCGTGGGCGATCGGGAGTTCAAAGTGCTCTGGAAGCAGCGAGAGATAAGGGCTTTCGCCGGTGGCCTGATCCAGTCCGACCCAGCGGCAGATGAAGCGGCCGTCCGTGTTATGAATCAGGCTGCCTTCGGGCAGAAGCCCGAGGCGCATGAGGATCTGAAAGCCATTGCAGATCCCGAGGAGGTATCCGCCATTCTCATGGAAGGTCTTCAAGGGCGATCCTAGCTTCAAGCCGAGCTCCAGCTGGGCCAGCTTGCCCGCCATGATGTAATCACCGTAGCTGAACCCGCCGGGGAGCACCACCAGGTCGGCCCGGTCGATGCGTTCCTGGGTCACCAGGGGAAACGGCATGATTTCCGCATCAAAACCGACCGTGCGCAGGGCCCGGGCAGTCTCTTCATCGGAATTGGTTCCGGCAAATTTTAGTAGTAGGGCGTCAGGCCGTTTTTCCATAGGTCTTTCAAGGTTGAGAGTTCCTCATTCAGGACGTCCGATCCGCCATGACGGACCTGCAAGCAGCCGTGCGCATCCGTACTCGATCCGATCGGGGTATAAGGCAATTCGGCAAACAGCGCGGCGACGGCGTCGGCGTGTGCAGGGTCGATCTCGACCGCGATCCGGCTGTTGGACTCGGAGAAAAGCAGGGTTTGCGGAGCCAGATCACCGAGGGCGCTCAGGTCGACCTCCATCCCGGCCTTGAGCGAGAAGCCCATTTCGGCCAGGGCAACCGCGAGGCCGCCTTCGGACAAATCATGTGCAGAAAGAATCCACCCCTGCTTGATGGCTTCGTGCAGCTTGCGGTAGCACGCCAGGGCCTGCTCGAGCTTGACACCGGGAACGGCCGTACCTTCCTCGCCGCGCGCGAGAGCGTAGGCGCTACCACCGGTTTCGTTGTGGGTGTCCCCAATGAGGCCAATCACGCTGCCCGCACGCCGCAGCGATGCGCCGGTAAGCTGAGCGGGGTCATCGATGATCCCGATCCCGCTGATGAGGATCGTAACCGGAATCGAAATCGGGCCGTCTTCGGTTTCAAAGTAGTTGTAGAACGAGTCTTTGCCGGAAATGAAAGGGGCCTGGTAAGCGAGGGCGGCATCGGCAATCCCTTTCACGGTTTCGACCAGCTTGCCCAGCTCTTCCGGCTCGTTTGGATTCCCCATGCAGAAGTTATCCAGAATCGCGAGGCGATCTGGATCGGCGCCGGCGACGACCATCTGGCGAATGCATTCGTCGACCGAACTCAAACCCATGTTGTAGGGATCCAGCTCGCCGTATTGGGGCAGCAGGGCCACGCCCATGGCGATACATTTCCCGGTGCCATCGATGGAGAGCGCCGAGGCATCCTGCGGGCAGTCGCCGCCGGGGCCGGACAGCGGCTTGATGACGGTGTTGCCCTGGACTTCGTGATCGTATTCACGAATGATTGGCTCGCGTGAGCAGACGTTGAAACTGCCGAGGACGGTTTTCAGATCGGCGCCCAGCGTAGCCACATCGCCAATCTCTCCGGCCGGGACGGCGCGGGTCTGATGGCGGGCGGAAAAATGCTTAAGCGGGGCCACGTGTAAAAATTCGCTGTGCAGCTCGCAGACCGTTTCGCCGTGATGGAAAACCCGGAGCACTTTCGAATCCGATACCCGGCCAATTTCCGTGGCTTCGGTTTCGTAGATGCGGGCCAGTTCCTGGATGCGATCCCAGTTTTTCGGATCGACCGCGAGGACCATGCGCTCCTGGCTTTCGGAGAGGAACACCTCCCAACTGGTCAAGCCCGGCTCCTTGAGCGGGCAGGTCTCGAGGTAGATTTCACCCCCGGATTCACTGATCATTTCGCCTGCAGCCGAGGAAAACCCACCCGCGCCACAATCGGTGATGAATTCGATCAGCCCTTCGTCGCGCGCCTGGATGACAAAGTCGCTGACCTTCTTTTCTTCGATCGGGTTACCGATCTGAACCGCGCCTTTATCTTCTTCATGGCTGTCTTCCCCCATGCCGGCAGAAGAGAACACGGCGCCATGCAGGCCGTCGCGCCCGGTGCGTCCGCCCACGGCGACAACGAGGTCACCATTGCGGGTTTCCTTGTCGATATCCTTGGAAGGAATCACCCCGGCGGTGCCGCAAAAGACCAGTGGATTATAGGTGTAGGCATCGTGAAAATTGAGGGCGCCGGTAATGGTCGGGATGCCCATGCGGTTACCGTAATCGCGCACACCGCGAACGACGCCGCGCAAAATGCCGAGGGGATGAATGGTATCGCCCTTCACCGCCGTCGGATCCATGTCGGGCTGGCCGAAGCAGAAGACATCGAGCGAGCCGATGGGTTTGGCTCCTTTGGCCGCGCCGAGAATATCCCGGATCACCCCGCCGAGACCGGTGTTCGCACCCGCATAGGGTTCGATGGCCGATGGGTGGTTGTGCGTCTCCGCTTTCAGGCAAACGGCGGTCTCTTCATCGAGCTTGATGAAGCCCGCATTGTCATGAAAACAGCTGAGCACAAAGCCGGGCTTCTGCTCCATGATTTGATCGGTGATCGCCTTGATGTAGGTTTTAAAAATCCCCTGCACCGTCTCGGTTTTGCCGTCCAGTTCATGGGTAATTTCCGCACTGAAAATTCGGTGCTTGCAGTGCTCGCTCCAGGTCTGGGCGATGACCTCCAACTCCACATCGGTCGGCTCGCGATCGAGTTCATGAAAATGTGCCTGTACGGCCAGCATGTCCTCACCAGACAGGGAGAGCTTCATCAGCTCGCTCAGGGCCAGCAGCTCGTCCGCAGACAAGGCGCGGATGGGAATAGAACGATAGGTTTTTGTGGGGACATCGACACTCATGCGTTTACCACCGTGCTGGTTTGAATGGCTTCGTTACACAGATCTTTGACGAAGCGTTCCGACGGAACGGCATCATCGCCAATGAGATAGTAGCGATGAAAAATGGTGAGATCTTCGAGCGTAAAGCCCGGGTTCTCCAGTTCCCGGTAGAAGCGGAGGATGTACTCTTTTTCCAGGTCGAGACAACCGGGCTTAAGAGAGACGTCAATGTAGAAGCAGTATCCGCTCAGCGCGGGTTGTTCACCCTCTGACACCGTCTCGCTGACCGAATCCGAGAGGACATCATGTGTGAACGCGTGGAGTGCTGATACCTCGCCGGAAAACTTGAATCGATATCCTCGGGTCTCACGAGCTCGGAGGGCTGAATCAAGGGGGGCGTAAAGGAGTTCGTTGCAGCTTTTTTCTCTGGCATAACGGTTAACGATCTCAAATTGAAGTTGTGTCATCGGCATCCCGGCCTACATCTCAAAGGGATCAAATGAGAATGAGTCGCCCGGACACATAAACCCACTCTAACCCGCCTGTTTGTAAGCACTTATATAAACTGTTATTCCTGTAAACCGGCTGAAAAGATGAGCCGGAGGTTTCGGTCTGATGAGCAATGGATTATACAACATGTAGTCATAGGCAAGTAAAATTGCCACCATATCTTGTGGTGTTGCGCTTTTTCCGCCTCCACATCCTTCTAAATCACGCTTTTACAGGTAGCTGCCTCGAAAAGCAGTCGACCGGACGACCAAAGCAGGAGCCCTCGCCGCGCGCTGGCCGGACATCCACGCAGCTATACTTGTAAGCCCGGGTAATTCCCATTACACAATCGGCATGATCTACAGCCTCTACAAGAAAGCCGCGTTCAAGATGAACCCGGAGCTGGTTCACACACTCACGCTAAAAGGCCTGAAGTTGACGCATCGTCGAGACAAGCGGCATTTTCTTTCGGGCGCCTTCGAGGAGAAACCCGTCGAGCTGATGGGCCTCACTTTCCCCAATGCGATCGGCCTGGCCGCAGGCATGGATAAGAACGGCGACTACATCGACGCCCTTGGCGGCCTGGGTTTCGGGTTTATCGAAATTGGCACCATCACCCCACGCCCGCAGCCCGGCAATCCCAAGCCCCGGCTTTTTCGTATCCCCGAGCAGGAGGCCATCATCAATCGCATGGGCTTCAACAACAAGGGGGTTGAGCACCTGTGCAACCAGGTCAAACGCACGCGCTATAAAGGCATCCTCGGCATCAACATCGGAAAGAACTTCGATACGCCGAATGAGAACGCTGCAGACGATTACCTGAAATGCATGGACGAGGTCTTTCACTTGGCGGATTACATCACGGTGAACATTTCCTCTCCTAACACCAAGGGCCTGCGCGACCTGCAGGAGGGTCAGACCTTTAACGACCTGTTGTCCCGCCTGAAAGCGCAGCAGGACCGACTGAATAAGTCCAAAACGCAGCGCGTCCCCATGCTGATCAAGATTGCGCCCGACCTGAACGCGGACGAGCTGCACTTCATGGCGCAATGCATGCTCGACCACAACATCGACGGCGTCATCGCTACCAACACCACGATCAAGCGCGACGGCCTGGAGCAGTACGCGGTCGCGAAAGAGTCCGGTGGCTTGAGCGGCTTCCCCCTGCAGGATCTATCCACCCATGTTATCCGACAGCTGTACGCCATCCTGCAGGACCGGATTCCGATCATCGGCGTAGGCGGTATTATGGATGGGGCGGCAGCGAAGGCCAAGCTCGACGCGGGTGCCAAACTGGTACAGGTCTACAGCGGCCTGATTTATCGCGGTCCAGGCATTGTGCCGGATATTGCCCGGAACATCGGCAGATCCTCGTGATTAATCGATCCGCTGTGTATCCGCACACGGATCATCCAGGTAGGTAGCTTCCTGGCGGTTGAGCTCATCGTCCTCTGGCAGGGGAATGGCAACCCCGACATCGATGACCACCGCCGAGATGTTGTCCCGGCCACCCGCCGCATTCGAAGCGTCGACAATGGCCCGAGCCAGTATCTCCATACCGCTTGACCGATGCTGTTCGATCAACCCGGCGATGATATCATCAGAGATCATACGAGTCACTCCGTCGGAAAACAGGAGAAACAAATCGTCTGGACGCACGTCGACGAGCGTCTCTTCCAGGTCGACATCCTTTTTCACCCCGACCGCACGGGTGATGATGCCCCGCATGCGGATGGGCAACTTTTCGACGTCTTCGGGAGGCAATTCGGCAGCGTAGGTGTGATCCCGCGTAATCTGCTGCATGACGTTATCGCGATAGCGATAAGCCGGACTGTCCCCCGCATGCAAGGTCACCGCAAATTCCGGATGCTCGGCATCAAACATCAGCATGATCGCGGTGGTGCCCGCATGGCGGAAGCCGAGCTCATCCGACTTCGCACGAATGTATTTACTCACCAGGTTGACGTTGTGGCGGATGAGGCGGCTCTTCCCTGTGGCTGTACGCACCAGACCGGCCTCGGGTAAATCCACAAACAACTTGCCTACGGCGTCGACCAGGGCCGAGCTCGAGCCCGCGCCCCCGGCGGAACCTCCAATGCCATCGGCGACCACAAACACCCCTTCATCAGGCAGGGCGAGTACGGCATCTTCATTGGCCGCACGCCGCTGGCCGATATCGGTCAAGGCAGCGGATTTCAGGTGTGAATAATAATTCATGCAGGTCTTCTATTCGGCGTGAGGATTACCGCGGTAGGTGGATTTATCCGGGATGAGCGCGGCCACCTTGGCCAGCTCCGCCTGGTAGGTGTCTTTTTTGGCCTGCAAGGCACGGGCGGCGGCCTGCACCTGCTCAGCCGCCTTCAGAAAGCGTGCTTCACTTTCAAAGGTCAGCGGTTTGGGTACGGCCGCGAGCATGTCCTTGATCTCAGGCAATTGGGCGCCGGCTTTCAAAATCTCGACGAGGTGATTGTGCGCGGTGATCACGCGGGTGGCCATCGCCTGACCATATTTATCACCATCGGTGGCTTTCGCCACGCCGCGCAGGCCGTATTCCAGGTCGAGCGCGCGACCCATCACATACATGAGCTGCAGCCGCTCCGGCGGGGACAGCAGGTTCTTCTCCTTGCCGCCGAAGTTGTGGCGCACTTCACCCTGAGACCAGCTCACCAGCTCAAAGGGACTGCCCGCCGCATGTCCACCGTTGTTCACGAGGTTTTCGTTGGGGACGGTATGACAGTTGTAGCAGTTCTGCGCGACGTTATAGATGTCCTTGGGGTTCAACATGCCCGCGGCAACCGCTTCGGCCAGGCGCTTGGCCTTGTCTGCATCATCCGTGACTTTGCGGTTGTGAATGTTCAACCAGTCCTTGGCCGGGCCATGACAGGATTCACAGGAGATCCCGGAAATCGCATCCCAGTCATCCGCCGGTCCCTGCAAGGTGTAATGACACTGGGTGCAGGTATCGTTGCGCTTAAAACTGCCGGAGATGCCGAGGTTCCCCTTGATGATTTTACCCTGCTCGCTCTTTTGCAGATCCTTGTAGGTCGCAAAGTGGTGGGTGGCTTCCCAGGTGGCGGTCTCGGGTTTATGGCACTTGGCACATTCCTCCGGTCCAACGATCTTGGTCGTATCACGCACCACTTGAGCGTTAGCGCATACGGCCAGCGTCAATAGCAGGAAAAGGAATCTCGCGTTCATATAGTCACATCTTCTCATCAGCCGCACGACCAAAGAAACCCTGCGGAACCGGAGCACCGGCACTCACCCAGCCCCATTAAAACTTCCAGCGAAACTCAGCACGGGCACCCGCGAGATCTTGCCGTTCCCCACCGTCGATAAATCCCACCATGCCATCCAGGCGCATGATCATCGCGTTGTTCAGCGGCTTCTGATAGCGGATACCCAGGCCGTATTCGTCGCCATCCGGAGCATCGTCGTTATCCTTCATCACCGCCGCCGCTTCGACCACGAGCTGACGATCCAGGTTAAACAGATAATTCACGCCGATGGCACCGCCGTACGAGTCGGCTCCGGTATCGGTCAACTTGGGAAAGCCGGTCAGGCCATCCGTTTCGAAGTTGATCCCGGTATTTTTCAGGATTCCACCAGCACCGCCCGCACGCATCAGCGACTGCGGGGTATCCACGCCGTAAAACAGGTTGAAGTAGGGTACGAGGGTGGAAGGCAGGCGGGTGACCAGGGAGTTTTCGATCACAAACAAATAGCCGTCGGCCGTCTTTTTGCCGTCGATGCCATCCTGTCCGGTATTGCCGATAACCCGAATGCTGTTCCCGATGCGGTCAAAATAGCGGCGTGTAAAGGCCGCGGCAAAGTTGTGATAACTCAAGGCATCGTTCTCCGCCTCGAGGTAGGCATAGCCCATCTCCCAGTACCCATTATTGGCATCGGCCCAGAAGCTGGCCCCGTAGAGTTGGACATCGTTTTCGTCTTCACCGGCAAACGCGGGGGACGAGATACGATCCCAGCCCGTGAACAGGGTGACGTCGTAGTTACTGATATTCAACACGCGGCTGTTGCGCGCGGGAAGCGTTACCGCAGCTCCGGTAAATGCATCTTCGGCCCAGATCCCATTCTGCATGATAAAGGGCATGAGCCCCACCGCGATCGGCAAGTCGATCTTGTTGTATGAACCGAGCAGGCCTTCCGCGATGCGTCCGAAATCACCTTCGAAATAGAGGGTGTCGAGCTCGCCATCGGCTTCGCCTTCGAACTCCTCCTTACTCCCTTCGCTGTCGAGAACGTAGCGGGTGAAGCGACCATCCTTCTCCATCGGCGTGATAAAGGCGTGCAGTCGTTCGGTTGCCGTGAGTTTAAAATCGATATCGAGATTCAGGCGGGTGGCAATGAGCGATTCATCACCGGCACCGTTGTCATTGACGGCAATGGCGGTGCGCCAGTCACCGTAGACCAGCAACTGTGGATTCGACGGGTTCAGCTCGCCAAAGAACTTGAAGGCCGGGTCATAGCCCCCTTCGCTGTACATTTCCCGGCCGAGCTCCAGCAGGGGTCGCTGGGTTTTTACCGCGCGTTTACCGCCGTAGATCGCCTGCTGGGCCTTGGGGTCGTACACGCGTTTTTTGTACTTGGGATCGGGCAGGAACAGACTTGCATCGTGCTCGACCAACTTCACCCCTTCCGGCAACTCCGGATCTTCAACCGCGTAGCCAAAGGGCAACGCCAACATCAAGCTTGCAATGAGTATGCGTTTCATCGGGTGCCCTCCTTATTTTTTAACTTCAAATTCAACCGTGTAGGGATGCGCATCGAGCATCCACTCATTCATGCCGCGCTCCATCTCTTCCGTCGCGCCGACAAAACGCATGAAATAGATGGGTTCTGCACGGCTGCGCATGCGCACCGCGATTTTATAGGTTCCGGCTTTCTCCATCACCTTGGCAGGTACGCTGTAGTTTGCATTACGCGAAGCAAGCGGGGGGAGGCTACGTGCTTCCATGCGTACAAACGGCTGGTGATTGAGTACCGTTGTCGGCACTGCGGCCGGACGCAGGAAGGGCAGTTGATCCACATCCATGTTTACCGGAAGGTACATCTCCCGCTCCGTGCCTTTGACGTTCGTAGTGAGGAACTTGGTCTGCAGGTTAAACAGTTGCTTATCCCGGGGCATCAGGCCTTCGCGCACCGAGAGCGAATGCAGGTCGCAGAAGTCACCATTCCGGTCGAGATACCCGCTCTCCCAGATATTTTTGCCGTCGGGATCAATCACGGCGACATTTAACCACAACTCCGGCTGCGCACCGAGGGAGCCCGAGGGCAGGTTGTGTCCGTTGTTCTTGTTGGTGATCTTCACGTGGAATTTCAGCGTCTCGCCCGCCTTGGGAGGGGATGCGAAGAAGGGGCCATCGATGTGCGAACCATTTTCCATCAAGGCTTTGCGGAGGGTTCGTTTTTCTTCGAGCTTGGCCAGGTTGTTGTCGATCACTTCACGGGCATCGAAGCGATCATCCACATCTTCCCAAGAGGCCGGGAAGGTGACCTTCTCTTTGCCGTCTTCCACCCGCTCTTCAAAATCGTCCGTGCCCCAACCGGCGCGCCAGTCGAACTCCAGCCATTCCTGCATGGTTTTGTCCAACTTATCAGCCTGGAGGTTGTGCGGGAAAATCCCCGGATGCGTGATCGGATACCCAGGACCGACGAAGCTGTGGTCGTAATGGGTGCGCTCGCTGTTGATGGACTTGCCGTTCACCACCGCGACCGGCCCCTTGGAAAAACCGGTCGGCTTGCCGGGTGAGGTGCTCATGTGGCAATCCTGGCAGCTGGTCCCTTCCTTAAAGGCCGGCGAAGCGCGGTACTGATCCCACACCACCTCCAACTTGATTCCAGCATTCACCGCCACCTGGTGACAGCTGACGCAAAATTCGGATTTATTGAGCTGAGAAAAATATTTCCCTTCGCTGTGAATCGCCATGCCCCGGGCGGCCTCTTCCTTGGTGGGCGCGACCCGGAATTCATCTTTCTGCTCGATGATTTTTTTGATTCCGTCGCCGCCGATGCCGCCGTAGACCGCCGCGTGAATATCACCCGGAACAACCCGGCGTTCGCCGTTGACCTTGCTGTAGGCTTCGTTGATGCGGTGGCAGGTGATGCAGGTGATGCCTTCCCGTGAGACCTGACTGCGCTCCCAGAGCGGGATGTGACGCTCTTCGCCCATGGTCGTGCCCACCGTCGCGTGACAACGCATACAGAACGAACCAATCGTTCCCTGAGACAAATCATTGATCGTCTGCTCGAACTTGTGGAACATCGGCGAGATCGAAGCGTAGGCATGCGCAGAACTCCGCCACTCCTCAAAAATCTGGCCGTGGCATTGCGCACATTGTTTCGCGCTGGGATATTGCTCCGCGTTAAAGAGCGCGTCGTGTGGGTCCGGGGCTCCGTATGTCGAGCCGATGGTGAGAAGAAATCCCGACAGGATTCCCGATAAGACAGTCCAATTCATAAGCGCAAGCTCCCCGTAAAGGTTCAATTTATTTTAGGCCCCATCTATCTATAGGGTCAAGGTATTATTGTTCGGTAATGGAATTACCATTTGGATCGTAAGGAACCATTGGTATCCCGAACGGCGGGTTTATTCCCCGCGGGCTGGTTTTTCATTTCGTTGCTCACCGTACTTTGCTCGTACGTTCTTCGCGACGCATTAATGAGTTGGGCAGCTCAGGAGAACTTGTTAAACCCACGTCATGCAACTGATCACGAACTGCCTCGACAAGGTCCGTACATGGCCCGTGTGTTCGAACACGCACTTCACCCCGCGTGCAGACAGCCCGATCGCTGAGGTCCTGCGCATGGGCCCCCTTTGTGATCAAGGCATGCTGGAGGCCACGGGCTTCCCGGTCCTTGCGATCGTGGACACCGCCGAGGATTCCCAGTTCGACGCCTTGCTGCGCGGCTTTCGCGATCGAAGCGGGCTCCCTCCCTCCGCGGCCGCAATCGCCTTGAGCGGGCGAAAGTTTCACGGCCAGCGCGGCCGTCCCTGGCAGGCGCTCGAAGGTAACATTCACCTCAGTGCCTACTTCTCACCCAAATGCGACCTCGCCCCGATCGCACCCGCCTTGACCATGCTGCCCGCGGTCGCCGCCCTTCGAACCATTCAGCAGCTGCTTCCCGAGGCGAACGCCGGCATCAAATGGGTCAACGATATCCTCATCCAGGGTCGCAAGGTCAGCGGCGTGCTGACGTCCACGATCTCCAAGGGCACCCAGGTCGAGACCGTGCTCTTCGGCATCGGCATGAATGTCGGCGTTGCCCCGGATATCCACCAGACCCCCTTCGTGCCTGCGACGACCTGCCTGGGCAAACACGGATCAATCGACTTTTCGACCGTCTTGTTCTGCCTGCTGGATCACCTGGCGACGCTGTTCGATGAGCTGCTCGAGCAGGGTCCGGATCGGATCGCGCGCGCCTACGTGGAGCACAATCTGATCATGGGCCGGCACGTTCGCATCGCTCCCGAGGATGAAGACGGGTCGGGCGAAACCCTGCTGCGCGGGGTGGTGACGGCGATTCATCCCGACTTGACCCTCCAGCTGGAGGGCCAGATCGAACCGGTGACGCGGGGGCGTCTGGCTTTTGAGTAGCGAGACCTCCCCCGATATGCGCTTGTCTTAATCCGGACCGTTCCTACATTTATCTGACAAGGCACAACCGATTCACGCGTACCTGACCCTATGATTCGTCGCACTCACTCCTTTTGCATACGCTTGGCCCTGCTCACCGCAGGCAGCCTGGCCGCCGCGCCTTCGTTCGACCAGAACCTCCAGCCCTATCTGCAAAAGCATTGCCTGCATTGCCATGGTGAAAAAAAACAGAAGGGCGACTTTCGGATCGATCAATTATCAAAAGAGGTCGGCCTGACCGACACCCCGCATTGGGCGGAAATCATGGAACGTATCAGCTCGGGCGAAATGCCGCCGGACGATGAGGACGTCCTGCCCACTGCCGACGAAAGCGCGCGCATCGTCGAATGGCTCGCGGCCCGGATCAAAGAGGGCGAATCCACCCGGATGGCGCGGCGCGATCGGGTTTCCTATCACCGCTTGACCCGCGAGGAGTATGTCCATTCCGTACGCGATCTGCTGGGCGTCGCCTATGACGCAGCGGATCCCGGCGGGTTGCTGGAGGATCCCGAGTGGAACGGCTTTGAGCGACTCGGTTCGGTGCTCACCCTCTCGGCCACGCACATCGAGAAATATATAAAGGCCGCAGAAATCGTGCTCGATGAAGCCTACCCGGGCAAAACGATTCCCTATGCGGATTTCAGCAAACGCGCCATGGTCGTGGAACCGGGCCGGCCCCATTACGAGGAACTTGAAAAGGCGGGGCTGCTCGACCAGGTGCGCTTTCCAATCACCACCTCAGGCGAACTCTTTCGCGGATCGAGCCCCTTTCACGGACCAGGCCGCGACTTCCCGGGTCCCGGAGTGTATGAAATCAGCTATACCCTCTGCGGATTAAAACCGGAAGGCGGCAAGGCGCCGCGCATGCAGGTCTACGAACACAAACTGGATCGTGTCCTCTTCGAACAGGACATCATCGCACCCGAAGACCAACCGATCACGGTACGCTTTCAATCGCATTTTGTGCGACGCCCTGAAATCCATGTGATCAATATCGCCGGCGGGTATCGCCACCCCCGATCCAACGCCTCCAGCCGCATTCCCTTCATCACCACCGCCTACCCGCGCGCACCCTGGCAGATGAAAATTACCGACGAAGCAGGACTCCCGCGCGTCCCGGTGCTGATCATCGATGCGATTTCCATGCGGGGACCGATCGTGACCGACGAGGAACAGCGTCGGCGTGATGCCTACATGGCGAAGGAGGAGGGGAACATGGAGCAGCTGCGCGCCGGACTTGCGACCATGGCCACCCGCGCTTTTCGACGCCCGCTTTTGGACAATGAACTCGAGCCCTACCTCCAGACCGTGGAACGCGAACGGGCGGCCGGAGCCCTGTTCAAGGACGCGATCAAATCTGCCATGACCGCCATTCTGTGCTCGAAGAGTTTCCTCTTTCTCGCGGAGGGGGACGCGCAGGCCGACCGACACACCTTAAACGACTGGGAGCTGGCATCGCGCTTGTCGTATTTCATCTGGAGCACCCTGCCGGATGACGAGCTTCTCCAGGCCGCGGAGCAGGGCTCGCTTCACGACAAAGCCGAACTCCACCGGCAGCTGACGCGTCTGCTCGCCGATCCGCGGGCGGAGCGCTTCATACAGTCCTTCCCGACCCAATGGCTGCATCTCCAGAAGGTGGGTATGTTCGCTCCGGATCGCAAAATTTATCCGCAGTACGACAGCCACCTCGAAAAAAGCATGATCGGAGAGTCCCTCGCCTTCTTCGGCGAGGTCCTGCGCAAGGGGCTGACTCTGCGGGCGTTTATTGACTCCGACTGGACCATGGTGAACCCGCGCCTCGCCCGGTTTTATGGCCTGCCCGAAATCGCAGAGGACGTGTTCCAACGCGTGGCCCTCCAGCCGGAACATCAGCGCGGAGGCCTCCTGACCCAGGCGGCCATTCTCTCGCTCACCTCGGATGGCACCCGCCACCGTCCCGTCCATCGAGGCGTGTGGGTCTCCGAATCCATCCTCGGCAAATCCCCACCCCCGCCGCCGGCCAACGTGGATCCCATCGAACCGAATCCGGTGGATGCGCCCAAAGCAACGATTCGCATGAAGCTGGAGGCGCATGTTCATGATCCGAGCTGCGCTTCCTGTCACAGGAAAATCGATCCCCTCGGCATGGCCTTCGACAACTACAATGCAATCGGGGAATGGCGCACGCACGAGCAGGTCGAGGGCACCGGCGCGGATCCACAGGTCAATGCCAGCGGCGTACTGCCCGACGGGCGGACCTTCGCCGATGCCCGCGCATTAAAGCACCTGCTGTTGACGGACCTCGACGCCTTTAACGCCGCCTTTATCGAGAAGCTGGCCATCTATGGCATGCGGCGCACGATGACCTTTGAAGACCACGAAGCGCTGAAAGATATTGCCCGAATCAGCCGGGAGAAGGATTATCGTGTGCAGGACCTCTTGGAAGCCCTGGTCTTGTCCGATCTATTCCAGAAGCGATGAAGGAACGAACCCTATGAACATTCAAAGCAACAAATGGCTCTTGAACCGCCGCCACATGCTCCGGGGGCTCGGCGCGAGTATGGCCCTGCCGCTGCTCGACTGCATGCAGCCCTCAAGCTTCGGCGCAAGCGGTCCGGCAGCGAGCTCCCCGAAGCGCGGCGTCTTTCTCTACATTCCCAACGGGGTCAACACCCTCACCTGGCAGATCCAGCAGGCGGGCGCGGAGTACGCCTTAACCGCTCCGATGCAATCGCTGGCCCATCATCGAAACGACTTCACGCCGATCAGCGGTCTGCACCATCCCCTCGTCCTCGGCAAAGCGCACAACTGTGACCAGGTCTGGCTCACCGGCGCAAACGTGCCCAGCAATGGCGGCGCCTTTCGCAACTCCGTCTCGGCCGACCAGCTTATGGCCGAAGTCCAGGGTGAATTCACCCGCTTCCCCTCGCTCGAAATGGCCATCGACGGCTTTTCGCTGGCCTGGTCCCGCGATGGCATTCAGCTGCCCGCCGAGCGAAATGTGAAATCGATTTTCGAGCGCATGTTTGGTGAGGAGAAGGGCGGGAAAGAAGCCGCTCGGCGTCGCCTCGATCGCCACGCGAGCATTCTCGATGCCGTGCACAACGATGCAAAGCGGATCGAGCGCCAGGTCGGCACCGAAGATCGCAGCAAACTCGACGAGTACCTGACCGCAGTGCGCCAGGTCGAGCAGCGCACCGAAAAAGCGGAGGAATGGCTCAACGTTCCGCGGCCCCAGCTCGCGCCGGATGTCGCGGGCCGCTTCACCCGCAAGCTGGACCAGAGCCAGGTGCGGGAATATCACCGCCTGTTCTACGACTTGATGGTCCTCGCGCTCCGCACCGATACGACCCGGGTGATCACCTGCATGATCGGCAGCGAAGCCAATGGTGGGGCGATCCCCGACATCGGCATCTCGCAGACCCGACACGGACTTTCGCATCACAACGGCGACCCGGAACAACTGCGGCGCCTAACCCAGACCGACACCTTTCTGGTCGAACAGTTCAGCTACTTTCTCGATCAGCTGAAAGCGGTTGGTGAAGAAGACAACAGCCTCCTGGACACCACCCAGGTGCTCTGGGGCAGCGGCATGGCCTATGGTCACAGCCACGGGAATGCAAACCTGCCGATCCTGTACGCGGGCGGGAAAAAACTCGGGGTCCGCCACGGCCAGCATCTCGACTACAACCTGCCGACCATCGGGGAATACAAGATTGACCAGGCCAACGAGCACTACAAAATTTGCGGACGCCCCGTCGATGACAAGGCGCGCCTGAGCAATCTGCTGCTTACCATCCTGCAGCGCTCCGGCGTGGAAACCCAACAGTTCCAGGACAGCCTGGGGGTGGTCTCCGAGGTGGTGGCCTGAGTCCAATGCGAAGCCTCTTCTGCCTGATTATCCTGCTTCACGTGAGTCTCTTCGCGGGCGAAGCGGAGCCCTCCGCTTTTCGAACCGATGACGGTACGGACCCGAAGCTTCCCTGGTTCCAGCCCGTGAAAGGGCAGTTCCCACCCGAAGGCTCCGCCCACTACATTACGGGCGAGCTCTTGAAGGTGGATCATCCCGAACGGCAGTTCGTGATCCGGGTCGATCGCAACGATTCGCAACAACGCGGGGTGTGGGACCTGCCCTTGCCGCTGGACCTCCTGCCCTACGGCTCCATCTCCTACCACGGCGCCCCCGCGACCCTCCGTGACATCCCCTTGGGCACGCACCTGCACACCGGGTGTTATCTGAAAGATGAAAAAGACGATCGTCCGCCGATCGCGGTCTTTCATGATCGCGTGTCACCTGAAGTGGCGTTCCGACGCTGTATTCGCGTGGAAGACGACTTCAGTTATCACACGCGTCGAGAAGAGATCTGGCGAATCGACGAAATCGACCTCGAAAAGCGCAAGCTGACGACTTCGCTGTTAAAGGAGGGTAAACCCATCGGTGCACCGCGCCTGTTTGATCTGCTCCCGGGCACGCGGGTCCTGATCGAACAAGGATTTGGCACCCTCGAGTCCCTGGCAAAGGGTCAGTTGGTGCAGCTCAATCTCACCTGGGTCGGGCTCTTTGGGCCGGGACGCGTCTCCGAAATCTATCTCGATGAAACCAGCCGCACGCTGGCAAGCGAACACCAGATGGCACGTCACCACCTTCACATCCGTGAGCGCGGCTTGCCGGCCTGGATCGATGCCGTAGACGATAAAAAACAGTTGGTGACCCTGACCTTTTTCGACGGGGTCGATCCGGCCCTCTTCGATGAACTCAGCATCATCCATCCCGATCCCATCGGCTGGCCCACCTCGGGTGGCGCAAAGAACGACCTGGCCCCGAAGGGTACGATCGCCGTCGCACGCGATTCGCTCATGACGTATGACCCGACGAACGATCGCAAGGGGGGCAACATCCTGCAAACCAAAGCCGTGCCGGTCGTGCCCGGCTGCAGTGGGGTACAGATCCAGGTGGAATGCGGCATGATGCTGGAAGGGTACCGCCCAACTCGGATCGTGCGATTCTTTCCCGCCAGTTGGCCGTTTATTACTATCCCGATGGAAGAATCCTTCCACGGCCGGGAGTGATCGTCGCTCAGAGTGCCTCGAGGAGGGCGCTCTGCAGATAGGAGAGGTATCCGTAGATGCGAATCCGCAGGTCCTCGACTTCGCCCCAATCGATATCGTCGCCCCAGGTCCCGGAATCCACGCCGATATCCGTGCCAATCATCAGGCGCATGTCATTCAGAAAGCCGATCCAGAAGTCCACCTGTTCGGGAGTCAGGGTGACAAAGCGCAGTCCGAAGTGTTTGCGCGGCGCCTGCAGGGTCTCCAGAAAGCCGTCCAGATTGGCGAGTTTGTGTTCGCGAATGCTGTCTGCGGCGACCTCCATGTAATCCAGCTGGACCTCCGGGTCCTCGGAACCGGGCGGAAACAATCGCCGGGCCGCATCGCGGGTAAAGTCGGGATTCTCGATGATCTCCCGCAGCTGGTCCGGCAGATTTTGCAGGATCTCGATCTCCTCCTTTACAAAGGCGATCTCGATCTTGTCCCCTTTTTTCCGCAGACTAAGCATGCGCGTGTTCACCCGGGCCCTGTGATCGCAGCACCTTAATCTTCCTCACGCTCCATCGTGGCCTGAAGGCCGTATTGATGCAGCTGGGCGACGTGCATCTCCGCCTTCTCGCGCGCCTCACTGGCCACCAAGGACTTGCCGCCTTCATGCACTTCCTTCATCAGCTTGGTCGCCAGCTGGGTCGAGTAGCCAAAAACTTTCTGAAAAACGTAGGCGACATAGGTCATCAAATTGATCGGATCATCCCAGACGATGACATGCCACAAATGATCATGATCGATCATTTCCTTCGTCTCGACTTG
>JBLIND010000097.1:0-17807 GCA_047639095.1 Candidatus Omnitrophota bacterium
TCGACGTTTGGCCAGGGTCGCACCCGATCCGTCTGCGCCCACCGGCCAGGGGGTACTGTCAGCGTAGGTGATCTCATCCATGATCCGGCGGCCTTCCTGCTCGTTACGAATCTCTCCGGGTGAGCCGACGCCACCGAGTTGGGAGCGGAAGGAGCGATTGTTATTATACAGCCGAAGCCGGCCGCCCGAATTGGAAAGCGTTCCGGAGAAAGGTCCGAGGGCGCTGTGCCCGGTTTCCAACGCGAGCAGAGCCGGATCCTTTGCAACCACCAGGTAGCCGCGGCCCGGCAGGATGGTACCTTCGGGGAAATCGTAATCCGCGTCCCCGCGCAGGCGCCAGTTGGACATATCCACATCTGCGACCAACTGGTTATGCAGCTCGACAAACTCCAAGCCGCTCGTATCACCGGCCGGGTGATAGTGGATCTCGTTAAACACCACAACCGCATCGCGTTTGGGCATCGGCACGCTGCCATAGAGAGCCGGAGCGGGCGCAAACATCGGAAAGCTGGCGGGATCGTTCGGATCGGAACCGGCGGCGACTTCCGTGGCATCATCCCAGTCGTCATCATCCGAGTCGGCCGCGAGCGGATTGGTTCCCAAGGTATGCTCCTCGCCATCGGTCAGGCCATCGTTGTCGGTGTCCGGCTTGATGGGATTTGTACCATCGCCCCACTCCTCCAGATCGGTTCGCCCGTCGTTGTCGAAATCCAGGGTGCCGTCGCGACTGAGGTCGTTGAAGTAAAAGGTCTCCCAGTTGTCGCCCATGCCGTCCGGTTCGCTGTCGAAGGGGTCCGTGATATCCAGCGCTTCGGTGACATCGAAGTAACCGAACGAAACGGAAGCATCGGCAGGATAGCTCGTCCCACTCCCGGTTTTCAAAAACAGCCCGACCCGGGAACTGTCCACACCGGAATTGAAGCTGGCGAACTGGATCCATTCATCCTCTTCGGCAGCCTTCCAATACCCCACGCAGGCGTCGGAGGCACCGTTCTCGGTCACCTCCAGGCGCAGATAAGCCGCAGACTCATTGCTCCCGGTGGCGGTGATGTTTCTCAGGCCGGAATCACCAATGAAAGTGTTCCCCCAACCTTGGAATTCGACCCCGCGATCATTCCAGTCATTCAGCCCGATGCTGAAATCCATGCCGCCATTTGAACCGCCGGTATTGTCGGGACCGGCATACAGCGTGATCCCCGCCACGCGTTGTGCGCCGTTGGCGGATCCATTGTAGCGGACGAAGGTCTCCACGTACCAGGTCTGCCCGGAGGTAACCACGGGTCGGCTGGTCCAGGCGATCGGCGCATTGTTTCGAACCACCCACATATCCGTATTGCCGCTGCTGGTAAAGAGCAGTTCTTCATTCACGGTGTCCAGGGTGACCGAGGCCAAGCCGGCATTGGGAACATCGAGGAAAACCGCCGGATCCAGAGCTGCTCCGGAAAAATCAGTCAGCACTGCCGCACGCGTCGAAAGCGTCAGAAAAACAAGCCCCTGGAGCAAGGCGTAGCGAAGGATCCTCATGACCAAAGTCTACCCTCGCTGGCGATCGGGGGATAGCTTCCCAAGCTTATTTCGAGCGGCGATGGCGGCGTGCCGCTCCGATCAAGGCCAGCCCACCCAGCCCGAACAACCCGAAGGCCGAGGGTTCAGGAATCGCGGCAACGTTGAAGTAGTCAAACGATACCGACGCGTCTGTTGGATAAGTCAAGATCGGGCCCGTTTTGAGGAACAGCCCGACGCGGGAACTGTCTACACCGGAGTTAAAACTGGCAAATTGAATCCAAGGATCGACATCGTTCGCTTTCCAATACGCTACGAACGCATCGGTCGCACCATTTTCCGTGACTTGCAGCCTGAGGTGAGCGGACGATTCGTTATTTGCAGTCGCCGAGATAAACGTTAGCGTGGAGTCACCGATATCGGTGCTGCCCCAGCCCTGGAGCTCAACGCCGCGATCATTCCAGTCATTTAACCCGAGACTGAAATCCATGCCTTGGGTCGATCCGCCGGTTCCATCGGGCCCGGGATAGAGCGTAATGCCCGCGACGCGTTGACCGCCGTTGGCGGCGCCATTGTACCGGATAAACGTCTCCGCGTACCAGGACTCGCCGGCCCCGACCACGGGACGGCTGGTCCAGGCGATGGGTGCATTATTGCGAGCCGTCCACATGTCTGTGTTGGCGGTGGTCGTCAGTCGCAATTCATCGGCCCCCGCATCAAACGTTACGTTGCCCACAGGATTGGGCACATCCAATTGGATGTTGGAATCCAGGGTCGCTTCGGTAAAATCGGTGATCACGGTCCCCATGGACGGGAATGCGAACAGGACGGTGGACAAAAAGAGGATACGGATTTTTTCAGGTATCATGATGCTCCTTCAGGTTGTTTAGGTCTACGGACGGATCGGGAACGGCAATGTATCTTTCCTACTGAAGGATAGCAATGGATAACCGGATAGACCTCCCACAGATAAACCCTGCCGTGGTGCACCTCCAAATTTGAATCGACATCAAAAAAATGTCAATAAATCGGGGAATCCCCCTTCTTCCACCAGTATGAATATGGTGAGCATACCCGATCATAAAAACAAACCGATAGACTTCCCGCGCCCGCCGGCCACCCTGGCCCATGATTGTCATCCTTGGCGAAACCTCTGACCAAACAATGAGAAAACACGTCACCCCCTTTCTGCTGGCCTTCGTTTCATCTACGCTGGTCTCCGGCGCGCTCCCCACGCCGCCCGAACTCTGGGCGGGATTCAACCCTGACAAAGGACCGTGGAACGAGGAGGTCATCCGAGAAGAGACAAAAGACGGTATCTATTCTCGCGACAGTTATATCAGCGCGTATGTGCTGGGCGAGGAAGTGCGGGTGTATTGCAAGTACGCGGTCAAAGCCGGAGCCACGAACGCTCCCGGACTGATGAATGTCCACGGCTGGATGGGGGCGCCCAGTATCGATCGGAGTTTTGTCAACGATGGCTGGGCGGTGATGGCGCATGATTACTGTGGCAAAACCGGGAATCGCCCTCATACCACCCGGTATCCGCAATCGCTTCGTCATGGCAACATGGATGGCAAGGAAGGCGTGCGCATCAAATCCAGGCTTCCCGACGATACTTTCATCACGGATCCAAAACAGACGGACGATTACCTCTGGTACGCAATCCAGCGGCGGGTGCTGAGTTACCTCCTGGCTCAGAAGGCCGTCGATTCTGAACGCATTGGCGCCAAAGGCTATTCCTACGGCGGTACGATCATGTGGAACCTGGGCATGGATCCGCGGGTCAAGGCGATCGTCGCCTACTTCGGCGTGGGCTGGCTGGAGTACTACCGATCCCGCAGCGTTTGGATGTACGACCAGCCGCCGGGGATGCCAGACCTGACCCCGGGCGAGCAACTGTATCTTTCCGCCGTCGCCCCGCAGGCGCACGCCCCCCACATGACCGCGGCCAGCCTCTGGCTAAACGGGACCAACGATCACCATGGCGGCCACGAGCGGGGCGAGGAGACGTTCAAACACTTCAAGGCGGGTGTGCCGTGGTCGTTCGCCCATCAGCCGAGAGGACATCACGACACCCACGACATTGAGCAGAACACGAAGCGCTGGCTGGAAAAACACGTCCTCGGAAAAGACATCCACTGGCCCGACCAGGCCGCGTCGAACATCGCGCTCGATGCCCATGGCGTTCCGGAACTGCGCATCGCCCCGGCCGATCCGGACAAGGTCACGGACCTGAAAATGTACTATGCGCTGAAGAATCCGGTGAGCTTCGGCCGGGCGTGGCGCGATGCGGAGACGACGCGACAGGGGGACACCTGGGTGGGCACCATGCCGGTGCTGAATGTGGAGGACTACGTCTTTGGTTTTTCCAACATTCGTTATGACAACACCGTGGTCCGTTCATCCCCGTTTACCGCAGCGATTCCCTCTAAGCTGGGCAACGCCGTGGCGACAGATGAGCCCTCCACCGATCTGGGCGAGAGTACGGCCACATGGTTTAATACGGGACCGGTGGAGGGTAAAGGCGGCATCGCCGGGTTTCGCGTACTCACCGCACGCGGCACGTTTAATCAGCAGTTCAGCGATCCCAAGTGGCAGGCGCCGGAAGACGCGCAACTCCATTTTAAGTTCTACTGCACCCAGCCTCAGCAGCTCCAGGTGGACGTGAACGATCACTACCGGGCTACGATCGAAATTACCGCGTCGAATGACTGGCAGGAGATGACGCTTCAGGCGAAACATTTCATCAACCGCCACAACCAGCAGCCGTTGAAGGACTGGTCGCAGACCGCAAAGATCGCCATCAAACCCGCGCCGGGCGCCGACATCACCCAGGTGGTCTTCGCCAATTTCAACTGGACCTTGCCGAAGAAAGCGCCTCCTGAGCCCAAACCGGACCGGGCCTCGGAAGTAAAAGCACTCCCCCAGGTCCGCACGCAGCTGGAACCCTTCCTCGAAACCTATTGTATCCATTGTCATGGCCCCAAGCGACAGAAAGGCCAGATACGGTTCGATACCGCGACCTGGGAAATCACCCACAACGACAATGCGCAACGCTGGCAGGACGTGCTCGATCAGCTGAACGGGGGCGACATGCCGCCGGAAGACGAAAAACAGCCGCCCGGCGAAGAATTGGCGGGGGCCCTCCGTGCGTTGACCGGGGCAGTGGTCGAAGCCCGTCGCCGCCTCACGGATCACGGCGGCGAGATCAAAATGCGGCGGCTCAACCAGCGTGAGTACTCCGCCACCATTCGACACTTGTTCGGATTTGGTGTCCTGCCCGATGACATTCCCGAAGACGGCGAGGTGGCAAGTTTCGATACGGTGGGGGCCGAACAGTTTTTCACCTCGGCGCATTTCGAAAAATACCTGAAGCTGGGCAAAAAAGTTGTTGAGGCATCCTTTCGCGCGAACCTCAGCCCACGGCGAAAGACAACCACGGAGCGTACCGAACCGGAAGCGCGGGTCACCCAGAATATGCGCGACAAGCTGGCCGACCTCGACCGCAAGAGGACGATGAAGAAAGCTGGCGCGACGTGGCAGGAAATGGGATTCGACGACGAGGGCGAAATGCAGGTCACCTTCCAGCAATGGGATTCGCGCGCCGAATTGCCGCGACGCTACCTGCAATACCCCCTCATCGATACGGGCGTCTACATTTCCGACGTTGCCAAGTGGGCTTCAACCGCACGACATACCGACATCCGGGGTGAATACATCCTTCGTATTCACGGCGGGGTGGTCGGAGAACCTGATGAGCTGCGTAAGATCGTCCGGCTCTGGGAGCAGTACCGCATTCATGGAACATTGAAAATGGCCGGCACCCCGGAAAACCCGCAGTCGGTGGAGATGCGCGTCTCGCAACCGATGGGCCGGTCGCACCTCGCCGTAATGGTCCGGGAAAATGTTCCTGACCATACGATCAACTCGATGCGCGGTTATATCCAGAAGCTGGACGGTCCCGGGGAGCACACCGACCCGCGCGCGGCGGTGTGGATTGACTGGCTCGAGATTGAGGGTCCGTATTATCCGGACCAACGTCCAAAGATCGAAGACCTGTTCTATCCGGGGATGCTGTCCGGAGGACGCAGCCCCTACATCTGGGACGACGCGAAGATTCCGGAACTGATCGAGCAGTTTGTGTTCGAAGCGTTTCGCCACCGTGCGCCCGACCCGGACTACCTCGCAGGCCTGCATCAGCTATTTACGCAGAATCGCGCCGCCGGCATAAGCCAGCGCGAAGCCTTGACCGAGGTCATGGCCCTCATCCTCGCCTCCCCGGGCTTCCTCTTTATCCAGGAACACGAGCCGGGTGAGAACTCGCCCCCCCGCACACTCGACCAGCGCGAATGGGCGATCCGGCTATCCTATTTTCTCTGGAGCTGCCCGCCGGACGATGAACTCTACGCCGCAGACCTCTCGGACCCGGACACCTATGCCCGGCAGGTCGACCGAATGCTCGCCGATCCAAAAGCTGTTGCCCTCCGCGATGGGTTTATCAGCCAGTGGGCAGAGTTTGATCGGTACGACGCGATCACCGTCGACACCCGCGAGCACATCCGCTTCAACGAAGGGGTTCAGCAGGATGCCAAACAGGAAGTCCGCGAATTTTTTGGCATGCTGATCGATGAGAATCTCCCCGCCCGCCAGTTGATCGACGCCAACGTTATCTCCATTAATCACGCGCTCGCCGTGCACTACGGTCTCGACCTCCCAAATCAGAAAAATGCCGCATTCCAGAAGGTTCGCCTTCCCTCCGACTCGCCCCTCGGAGGGCTCATGACCCAAACAGCCTTTCTGGTCACGGGCTCAAACGGCGAACGCTCCTCGCCGGTGATTCGCGGGGCCCTGATCCTGGAAAAGCTGTTGCACGACAAGCCGCCCCCGCCCCCGCCGAACGTTCCCGAGTTGAGCGCGGCGTCGGACATCCCCAAATCCAATCGTGAGATGGTCGAGCTGCACCAGCAGCAAGCGGTCTGCGCCTCATGTCACAAGAAAATGGACGTGATCGGCTTCGGCCTGGAGAACTTTGATCCGATCGGCCGCTGGCGCGACACCGAGAAAGTCGGCCGCAAACAGGTGCCTATCGAGCCCGGTGGCACCCTCCCCGACGGATCGGTATTTTCTAACGTTCAGGAGCTCAAAGCGGTCTTGCTCGAGCATGAAGCCGATCTTGCGCAGGAGCTGGCGGAATCCCTGCTCACCTATGCGCTGGGTCGCACGATCGAATTTTCCGACGCGGATGATGTCGAACAGTTACTCAGCCGACTGGAAGGAAACGACTTTCGCGTTCGTTCCATGATCCGGGAAATCGCCTTAAGCCCCCTGTTTCGAAAAAAGTAACACCAGCCAATCTACTATGAGCTCATTTATCACCCACTCCGCGACCCGCCGCTCCTTTCTCCGTTCAGGAAGCACCGTGCTCGCCCTGCCCTTTCTCGAAACCTTCGCTACCTTAAAAGCGGCTTCCGCGCCGCCGCCGAAACGGGTGGTGTTCCTCGGCGGCGGCTTTGGCTTCACCAAGGACACCTTTTATCCAAAGGAGGCCGGACGTTTCGCTGATATCGGCCTGACGGAAGGGCTGGCCCCCTTGAAACGTCATCAGGACGACATCACCATGGTTGCCAACCTGAGCAACCACGGAGCCAGCGATCCGCACGGCGGCAGTGTTTCCTATCTCACCGGCGCGAACGTGGCCGGCACACCCGGAAAACGGTTTCACAACTCGATCTCCTGCGACCAGGTCCTGGCGAATCAGCTCGGAAAGGAAACCCGACTTTCCTCGCTGACGCTTTCGGCGAAAGAACCGGATGGCGGACAGAATTCCGGACACGGCGCCGGATTGTCGCTGGCCTGGGATGACTCAGGCAACCCGATACCGGGGATCAACCGCCCCCTCGACCTGTACTACACCCTCTTCGCCAATCGTAATGATTCGCGAGAAGCACTCGATGCCCGCTTAAAGAAAAAGCAGAGCCTGCTCGACCTCGTCCGTCTCGATGCCGGATCGATGAAACGTACGCTGAGCAAGGGTGACCAGGAAAAACTGGATGAGTATTTCACCGGGGTTCGGCAGGTCGAACAAGGGCTTGAACGCCAGGCGAAATGGGCCGACGTGCCCAAGCCGGAAGCGCCCTTTGACCTGCCGGGTGACGGGCTCGCCGGCGAGGAAGCCATCCATTTGATGTATGACATGATCATCATTGCCCTGCAGACCGACGCGACGCGGGTGGTCACCTATCGTCAGCCCGTCTGCACCTTGCTGGCCGGGATGGGCATCGCGATCAAAGCCCATTCCCTGAGTCACTATGGATTTTCCCAACCGCGGATCGAGGCGTCGCGCCAGCGGGACCAGAAATGCAGCGCACTCTTCGCCCACTTTCTCGATCGACTCAAGGAGGCGAAGGATATCGACGGCAGCCGGCTTTTCGACAACTGCATCGTGAGTTACGGCACCAACCTGCGCTCCGGTCACGAACTGAAAAACGTACCCGCAATTCTTTCCGGTGGCGGCGCGAAAGGTATCAAACAGGGCGAACACATCATCCTGCCCGAGGAAGACACTCCGCTGGCGAACTATTGGTTGACCCTGATGCAGCAGGCCGGGATGGAAGTCGACGCATTCAGCCACAGCACCGGAATTGTGCCGCAGCTGCTGGGCTGACGAGCGGCAACCGGGGCCTGCTGGATATCTACATCGTAAACGGTCATGTAAGCGGGGAATCCTCGCGCGATTATTGCAGCACCTTCTGGCGACACGACCTCAATCTCGGGCTAAGCACCGACCATCCGGTATTCGATGCCGTTTACAAACAAGGCGCACTTCGAGATGTTTTCACCTTTCAGTCTTCCTGGAATCGCTATGAAAAAACACCCTGTTCCATCAAACCAGGACCGGTCAATTCGACAGCATTGCCTACCTGGAGGGCATCGCCGATCCCCGAGATTCGAGAGCGGTCATCGCCGAAGACTTTGACAACGACGGGCGCACGGAGCTATTGTTCTCCACGCAACAATTCCGGCAAGGTATTTCCGGCATCGGAGACCCCCAATTCAACGCGTTCTCCTTTAGCAGTTCGCAATATGTGCCTGAGCCCAGCTCTTCCATCTACATCGGATTGGGCGTCCTTATTCTGTCATTCGGGCGTCGACTGAAACAAGAAAAGCGAGCCCGGGTCTAACCACCCAGCCGCAACCAGATCAATCTAAGCGTCCAGTCGAGTCGTTGATCCTGGACGCGACGCTTGTGGTTGCTCCCGCCACCTGCTAGCTTCGTTTCTATGAAAAAAGCATGCTTGTTTATTACGCTGTGCCTCTTCACGGCCCTCCCATCTGCCTTTGCCCAGCAGGCGAAAAAAACGATCGATCCAACCTATGACGCGGCCGTTCCCCAACCCACGCATACCGACATTCGCTACGGCGATCACGCACGGCATGTCCTGGATTTCTGGCAGGCGGAATCCACGACGCCCACGCCCCTGGTTTTCGTGATTCACGGAGGCGGCTGGCAAGGGGGCGAGAAGGAACGCGTCAATCGCTTTGCGGATGTGGCCGCCTTGCTGGAAGCAAAAATCTCCGTGGCAGCCCTCAACTATCGCTATATCAAACAAGCGGTTGAAGACGGGGTCGAACCGCCCGTAAAAGCACCGCTGCACGATGCCGCGCGGGCCTTACAGCTCATCCGCAGCAAGGCCGCCGAGTGGAACATCGATAAAAAACGCATCGGCGCAGCGGGGGGCTCCGCCGGGGCCTGCTCTTCGCTCTGGCTGGCCTTTCACGATGACCTCGCCGATCCGAAAAGCGAGGATCCGATCGCGCGTGAGTCGACCCGCCTGATGTGCGCGGCGGTTACGGGCGCTCAAACCTCGCTCGATCCCCAACAGATGAAACAGTGGACCCCGAACAGCCGATACGGTGGCCACGCCTTCGGCCTCAGCGGGTTTGCCCGGTTCCTCGCCGAACGCGAAAACATCCTCCCCTGGATTGCGGAGTACTCACCCTATGCGCTGGTGAGCAAAGACGATCCGCCGGTGTACCTGATCTACTCCGCCAAACCAGCCATCGGACAAGCCCAAAAAGACCCGACCCATACTTCCAACTTCGGGGTCAAGCTGCAGGAGCACTGCACCGACCAGGGGGTGGCGTGTGAACTGGTGTACCCTGGTGCCGAGAAGGTGAAGCACGCGACCTCAACCGCCTACCTCATCGCAACGCTCAAGCGGTAGCTTACGGCCGAAGTTGATCCAGTGCCCACTGCGCGTGCTCGCGAATCAATGGTTCGGAATCCTTTAACGCATGCTCCAAAGGCGGGATCGCTTCCGGCAGGCCGGAATTCCCCAGGGCCACGGCCGCGTTCCGCAACAGACCCCGCCGCTTCGTACGCATGACCGGGGTTCCGGCATAGCGCTTCAGGAAGGCGGCATCATCGAGGTACATCAAGGCATCCAGTCGCGGGGCCGCCCATTCGGGATCATACTTCAGCCAGCGATCGTTGTCGGCCGTTGAAAAATGCTGCACCCAGGGGCACACGGTCTGGCAATCGTCGCAGCCGAAGATCCAGTTCTTCATCTTCGATCGCAAGGCCTCCGGAATGGCCTCCCTGAGCTCGATCGTGAGATAGGAAATGCATAAGCGACTGTCCAGAATGTAGGCGGCCGGGAAGGCGTGAGTTGGACAGGCGTGCAGGCAGCGCTCGCAACTCCCACAGCTCCCCTGCACCACCTTTCCCTCCGGCGACGGATAGTTCATCGCCGCGCCGTTCTCGATCGCGGGCTCGTCCGGCTCCAGCTCCACCGTCGTCAGCACCTCCCCAAGGAAGAAATACGAACCCCGGGCCGGATGAATGAGCAGGGTATGCTTGCCCACAAAGCCCAAGCCGGCCTGCGAAGCAAAATCGTGTTCGAGGATCGGGCCGAAATCGACATAGGAACGCGTGTCCGCCTCCGGCGACTCGGCGACGATGAACGCGGCCAGCTCCTTGAGCATGGGCTGGATCACCTTGTGGTAATCCCGGCCCCAGGCGTAGCGCGCGATCCGACCGCGCATCGGATCGTTCCAGATCTCCGGCGTGGGATCCTGCACGTAGTAACTCAAGCCGACCACCACGAGGGATTTGGCATCCGTCAACAAGCGCCGCGGATCCTCCCGACGCTCCGGCGCCTTTTTGAGCCATTCCATCGTGCCCTGGTAGCCCTGTTCGAGGTATTCGGCAAAGGCATCCGCATGCAGGGCCCGGGCCGCGGGCGCGATCCCCACGAGGTCAAAACCGATTTCCTGAGCTTTTTCCTTTATCCGGTGGGTCAGACTCATCTAAGAGAGCCCCAACTTGCGTTAACTCTATGATTGGCAGTAGGCTGCATAGATGTAAGGTATACGCCTGTTTTCCGGTTTAATCCATGGTTTACGAACGCCTCGTCTTAATACTGACCGCCCTCATCGGAGTGGTCATCGGAACGTACATTACGTTCAAATCCGGCAATCCCGGTTACATCATGGCTTTTGCCCTGCTCCCGTTTGCGATCCTGCTCGTCGGGAAAGCACGACTCCTGCTCATCTTCGTCTTTATCTCCTTCATGAGCGGCTTGCGCATCCCGTTTTTGCCGGGGCAGTTGACAATGTTTCAGATCCTGGCCCTGGTGCTGGGGATGCTGCTCCTGCTCGCGCGGATCATCAACAAACGGCCAAACGATCTCAGCGGACGCATCCGCGTGTGTATCATCGCCTTTGGGCTCATTCTCATTTTCACCATGATGGTTCGCGGCGCGGGCTTCAAAATGCTCGGGGATTACAAGTGGGGCGGGACCCGCTACCTCAGCCTGTTCATCACCATGCTGTTCATCTACTTCTCAACCACGGTTAAACTGAACGTGAAGCAGTGGCGGATCGCCGTGATCGGCATGATGCTCGCGGCCTGCCTGCCCATGCTGGCTGAAATGCTCTTCCTGCTTTCCAAGGGTCACATCAATCAGCACTACTACTTCTTTCAGTTCGCCGGATCCACGGGTGCCCAGTTCGGCAACTTTATGGGAAACGAGGATCAAGGGCGCCTCCAGTCTGCGGGTGCGGCAGGCTCGACCCTCTTCCTGATCCCATTTCTCCTGATGAAATTCAAAGGCGTGAACCGGATCTTTTACATCATCCTCTTTGCGGTCAGCTCGATCCTCGTCGGGCTTTCCGGTCACCGGGCCGGATTCGTGATGAATCTGTTGTTCCTCCTCGTCTACACCTTCGTGGTCTTCCGCAAGTCGCTGGCGAAATACATCTTCGTCCTCGGGGTAACCGGATTCGTCGGCCTGGTCACGGTCATTGTCATCGGCGACCACCTGCCCTTCGCTTTCCAGCGCGCCCTCTCCTGGGTACCCTTCGCCGAATTTGATCGCGCAGCCGAATTGGACGCCCAGGGCACGACCGCCTGGCGGATCCAGGTCTGGAAGGATGCCCTCTACGAAGTACCGCACTACTTCTGGATCGGCAAAGGATACACCTTCGATTTCCATGCCCTGGATGCCTTGCGCCGCAGCAGCGGCGCTGATTACACCCGCCTGTGGGCCTCCATGTCGGTGGCCTATCACAGCGGCCCGCTCAGCCTGCTCATCGGCATGGGCATCACCGGACTCTTGGTTGGCTCCCTCATTCTCGTCTTTGCTGTGGACCAACACTGGAAGATCCTGCGGAGCAAATGGAATAACAGCACCCTCCAACGCATGCACATGGTGCTGTCGGTGAAGTTCTTCACCATGGTTGTGGCATTCTACTTGATCTACGGTGACGTCTACCTCTCCTTCCCCGGCTTCTTCCTCTACATGTCCATCCTGGAAGGCCTCCGCCTCAGCGACCGGGCGCTTGCACCCGTAACCGTCGAAGAGCCGAAACCGGAACAAGCCAAGCCGGAAGGCCGACGCCTGATTCAAGTCGGCGGCATGGGCCTCGGGCCACGCGGCGCACGGGCCTAACCGCTTACGGATCGAGCAAGGCGTCCACCTGGCTTTTCAACTCCGCCAGGCGATGCGGATGAAGATGCATCCCGTCGACAAAGGCCGCATCTTCCAACACGATCATCCGATCAAAGTAGTCTGTAAATGCAGCTTCCAGCCCAGCCGCTTCAAGGGCAGCCCGATACACGTGATAGTCACCCGCAATCCTTGCACGTCCAGAGGAAACGGGCGGGCAAACGAACACCACCTGCTTCCCCTTGGACTCCGCTCGCTTAAGCAAGGCCTGAATATGAAGGATTGCATAACGAAACTGGTCGTTGATATTGCCCCCCTCTCGGTACGCCTGCCAACGGGGCAGTCGAAAATCTTCCGCGCTGTAATCCACGTCCGAGAAGGGCAGGAATTTCATGGGCACATGCCAGCTTAAGGCACCCCATCTGTGGCGGGCCACCCTCTCATGGGTGAGCGGGAGAATGTGCGGGGCATTGGACGCGCCGTAAAAGGGTTTCACGAAATTGGCAAAGGTCATTTCGTGCTCGAACGGACGCATCAGGCTCTCCGGCGTAATCGCGATGACGACCCGCTCCACTTCGGGATTCTCCATCGCCCAACCCGCCAGCACGAGCTGACCCGACATCAGGATCGCGCCATTCGCGGTCACCGCATTGGGCATATGGTCAAAGGAGAAAAACTGTGCCCCCACGCTGTCGCCGAGATAGACGTTCTGATACGGAAGCGGCTGTTGCGCCCGCACCACCCGCTGACGCAGCGTCACCCATCCCCGCTCCCCGATCACAACCTGGGGTTGCGCATAAAAGAAGTAGCACAGCCCGGTATAGACCAGCCCCGCCAGCAAGGCGAACACCAGACCGTCGCGCAAGAGGCGTCGCAGCGGTTTAGAACTGGAAGTAGATAAATTCATTCGATCCAAATTCACCGTAGAACACGATCACCATCAACACCAGCAGGTAGATCGCCCAGCGCAAAGGCCGCGACACCCGCGGGATCGCCAGGCCGTACAGCTCACGCCGCTGCGTCCACTCGACCGCTAACATAAACATCACCAGCAACAGAGCCTTCACGTTCGACCAGACCTTGAGCTGATTCAAGGAGCCTGGCAGGCCTTCGAGGATGGCCTGCTGGTACGCCAGCGCATCGGTAAACGAAGCCGCACGAAAATAGATCCAAGCATAACACACGAGGCCAAAGGTCAAGAGCATGCGCAGCAGTTCGCTCGGCCGGGGAAGGAATCCGTCACCGCCCGGCGTGTCGAGGAAGGTGCGGTTGCGTTTCATCAGAATGAGCGGGAGAAACAACAGGGCGTGCACGAAACCCCAGATGACAAAGGTCCAGTTCGCCCCGTGCCACAGGCCGCTGACCATGAACACGATCATCACGTTGCGCACCTGGCGCCCCCGGGAAACGCGGCTCCCTCCGAGGGGAATGTAGACGTAATCCCGAAACCAGGTGGAGAGGGAAATATGCCAGCGACGCCAGAACTCCGCGATGTCGCGCGAGAAGTACGGAAAGGAAAAGTTCTGCCGCAGGTCAAAACCGAAGAGGCGGGCGGTGCCAATCGCGATGTCGGAGTAGCCGGAAAAATCGGCATAGATTTGAAACGCAAACAGCACCACCGCGAACACCAGGAACGGCGCGTCGAACGCGCCCGGGGCATCAAAGGCCCGATTCACCACCGGGGCGCAGACATCCGCAATCGCAATTTTTTTAAAGAAGCCCCAGAGGATCTGTCGCAGGCCGTCCCGGGTGGTCGCCGCATCCCATTTGCGCTGCTGAAAAAATTGCGGCAGGAGGCTTTGCGCGCGCTCGATCGGACCCGCCACCAGCTGGGGGAAAAAACACACGTACGCGAAAAAGGCAAACGGGTCCCGGGTCGGCTCCATGCGGCGGCGGTACACATCGATGGAGTAACTCATCGTCTGGAAGGTGTAGAAGCTGATTCCGACCGGCAGCACGAAAGACAGGGTCTGGAGGTTGAACCAGTTGAAGCCGACACTCGCCAGTTGGCTCTGCAGGCTCTCCGCGAAGAAGTTGTAGTACTTGAACACGCCCAGCAGCCCGAGGTTCACCGCCAGACTGACCATCAGCAAACGCCGGCGATGCCTGGGGTCGCCCCCCTTCCCCAGTTCAAATCCCACCTGGTAGTCGACCGCCGAGCTGAACACGATCAGGAGGAGAAAAATCGGATTCCACCAACCGTAAAACACGTAGCTGGCAACAATCAGGAATCCGTTACGCACCCGCACGTCGCGCGCGGCGACCAGCCAGTACAGCAGGTAAACGACGACAAAGAAAATCAGGTAGTCGAGTGAATTAAACAGCATGCCCGGCTACCTCAGCCGCTTCTGGGTCAGGCGAAAAATCCGCGAATCGTTTCGCAGACATAGTCAATCTGATCGTCGCTGATGTGGGGGAAGATCGGCAGGCTGCAGATCTCGTCGGCGCCCTTTTCCGTCTCGGGGAAGTCGCCGATCTTCCAGCCCATGTCCGCATAGGCTTCCTGTTTATGAATCGGAACCGGATAGTGGATGATGCAGCCGATATCGTTGGACTGCAAGTGGGTCATCAGCGCATCGCGAAGGCCGGTCCGAACCACGTAGAGATGAAAAACATGCTCGGCAAAGTCTGCCGTCTTCGGCGTGACCAGATCACCGACGCCCGCCAGGCGTTCGCTGTACTTTGCCGCCGCCGCGCGACGCAGGGTATTCCAATCGTCCAGATGCTTCAGCTTGCACAGCACCACCGCAGCCTGCATGGAATCCAATCGCGAGTTTTCACCCAGAATCTGATGGTAATACTTTCGATCCGAACCGTAATTGCGCAGCACGCGCAACTGTTCGGCCAGGGTATCGTCGCGCGTGGTCATCACCCCCGCATCGCCGAAGGCCCCGAGATTTTTTCCGGGATACATACTGAAGGCGGCAATGCCGCTCATGGCCCCTGCCCGCTTGCCCTTGTAGCGCGCGCCGTGTGCCTGCGAAGCGTCTTCAATCACGTGGATTCCATGTTTGGCCGCGATCGCATTGATCGGATCCATGTCCGCGGTCTGCCCATACAGGTGGACGGGAATAATTACTTTGGTCTTCGGCGTGATGGCCGCTTCGAGCTGGTTCACGTCCAGGTTGAAATACCCGTCCATGTCCACGAGCACCGGGATCGCGCCAATGGAGGAAACCGCCAGCGTGGTTGCGATAAAGGTATTGGCGGCCGTGATCACTTCATCGCCCGGGCCGACGCCGAAGGCCCGCAAGGCCAGCTTCAAGGCATCCAGCCCCGATGCGCAGCCGATGCCGTGCGCGCACTCCGAGTAAGCCGAGAAGGCCTGCTCAAAATCCGTGACCGGCTGGCCGAGAATAAAACCACAGGACTGCATCACCGCGTCGAGCATCGGATCCAGATCGCTCCGAATCGCGTTCGCTTGAGCCTTCAAATCGATAAAGGGTACATTCATGCGTTCGGTTTAATCTGCAGACGAGTAAAACAACAGCAAAAACACTGCAGGCCGCGTATATGCACCGCCGATCAGGTCAAAATACTCAATCTTTAAGGAGAATTCCGTTTTACTTTACTAAACAGTCAAGTACTATACCTGCATGGGCCGAACCAGTGATGCTAAAGACCGATTGAAACAGGCGATCCTGCAATTGATGTGGGAGCAGTCCTACGGTTCGCTGACCATTGACGCCATTTGTGACAAGGCCGGCGTGAAAAAGGGCAGCTTTTACTACTTTTACCCCGGAAAAGCGGAGCTGGCGGTCGATGGCCTCGCCGAGTGCTTCCAGTGTGGGAAAGCCAAGCTCGATGACGACTTTTCCTCCAGCAAAGCCCCTATGCAACGCATCATCGACTTCTCCGATCGGGTCTATGAGGGCTCAAAAGAGGCGTTCGCGACCCATGGGCGCGTGTTTGGCTGCCCCTACTTCAATATCGGCACCGAAATCTGCAATATCGAGCCCCTGGTGGCCGAGCAAGTGCAGCGCGCACTCAAGGGCTACCTCTGTTATTTCAGCTCCACCGCTCGCGATGCACTCGCGGAGCACCCCGATGACACCCGTGACGCTGAAACCATTGGCCGTTGCCTGTTTCACCTCTTTGAAGGCACCCTGACCCGAGCCCGAATCGAGAATAACCCTGAGTTAATCCAGGATTTCCGCGTCGGCGCGGAGTCCCTTCTCGGGTATCAGCCCACCGCCAATTCACTCGTCCAGGCCTGACCCCATGAAAAATATTCAACCATCCTGTAAGAATCAGCTCACTTATTTGACTATACAGTCAACTATTAACACTTGGAACACTTGCCTACCCCCATTCGCTTTGTGAAACGAAAGAAACGACCCATGGAAAAACGTACCTCACTCATGACCCCCCTGGACTGGTTCACGCTCGGCCTCGGACTCGCGGCCTGCATCTACTTCTTCAGCATGCTGATCACGGTCGCCACCTGAAGCGCAGCGCCAGACGATTTAAACAACAACAACAACAACAACAACGACAACGACCGCCCGGCTCCCTCGGGAGCCGGGCCAATATTTTCGAAGACAACAAACGGCATTGGAGCAACACCCACATGAGCACCCTTAAAGACAAAGTATCGATCGTCACCGGCGGAACCTCGGGCATTGGCCGCACCACCGCCATCGCCCTCACAAAAGCCGGCAGTAAAGTCGTTATCGCCGGTCGCCGTCAGGCCGAAGGCGAAGCGGTCGTCAAAGAAATCACCCAGACCGGCGGCGAAGCCCTCTTCGTCCAGACCGATGTCAGCGATGAAGCCCAGGTTGAAAATCTGGTCGCGAAAACCGTCGAACACTTCGGCCGCGTCGACATCGCCTTTAACAACGCCGGGGTCGAAGGTGTCATGGGCCCGACCCACGAACAGACCGTGGCCAACTTCGACCATGTGTTCGACATCAACGTCAAAGGCGTTTTTCTCTCCATGAAGCACCAGATCGCCCAAATCCTGAAACAGGGCAGCGGCGGATCCATCATCAACACCGCTTCCATCGCGGGCTTAATCGCCCTGCCAGGCATGAATGCCTACGCCGCGAGCAAACACGCGGTCCTCGGCCTGACCAAGGCTGCGGCCCTTGAATACGCCCCGGCGAATATCCGCGTGAATGCCGTATCGCCCGGCGTCATCGTAACCGATATGTATGACCGCTTCACCGGTGGCGATGCAGCCACCCAGGCGCAGTTCGCATCGATGCACCCCATCGGTCGTGCGGGCGAGCCCCGCGAAGTTTCCGATACCGTGATCTTCCTCGCGGGCGAAGGCGCCAGCTTCATCACTGGTCAGTCCATCACGATAGATGGTGGGTTTACCGCCCAATAAATTCCCCAGGACTATGGAGC
>JBLIND010000098.1:0-17714 GCA_047639095.1 Candidatus Omnitrophota bacterium
CCGCCATGAGCCAGGACCAGCTGATCAGCATCCTCTTCGGCCTGGCCATGATCAATCGCTTCTGCCTGGAACCGGACATTCAGGCCCAGGCGCGCGATACGTTCCGACGCGCCTACGCCAATGTTTCAGAGAACGATTGGAGCCTCTACATGCCCCGCGTGAAAGGGGAAAAGAAGAAGCCCGTACCGCGCGGCGAAATCGCCAAAGGTCTCGCGGCCGGCCTCGAAGATATGGCGGACGAGGTCCTTAAAGGCGAAAAGCTGCCGGGGAAGCCCGCTCCATTTTACTCCCACACCATCATGAGCTGGGCGCGCAGCAGCTGGATCCCCAAATCCTACAACCAGTCGATGGTGTTGATCGTCGGGGCGATGAGCAACTGCTGGGGCGACGGAACACAAAAAGCGCTCAAACGATACGAACGTACCCTGTATCCCTTGTTACACAGCGTCTATCACGGTCCAGAGCCGAAAATCGAATTGGCCTACAGCCGCGACTATTATTTGAGAACGCTGGCCGTCGCGCCGGATGAAGGGCCGCATTCTGAAGGACCTGGCGGATGGGATTCCTGGAACCGTTATTACTCCCCACCCGCGGACACCAAAGGATGGGCCTTCGCGGGACTCGATTACATGCTGCTGTGCAACCTGTACTTCATGGAGTTTCACCCGCAGTCGCTGTAATGCTTACTTAGCCTGCAACAGAGGCAGCAAGGCCTTCAGCCACTGATCAGCCATCTTCTTCGCACCCGCAGCGTTGGGATGTACTTTGTCCGCGACGGTATCCGTCTGCCAATCAAAGCCGCTCGCCTGATCGACGAGAATCACGCGTCCGGCACCGGCATTCCAACGCGCAACGCGTTCGGCCAATGCCTGGTTCAAGGCCGGAATGTAACCATACTTCGGCAACTTTCCCGCCGGGATCACCTGGGCCAGTAACACGATACAATCGGGATTCATGTCGTGAATCGTTTGCAGGATCGCTTCGGTATCGCGGACGATCCCCGCGACCGGATTATCTTTACTAAAGCTGTTATGCCCGGAATGCAGGAGCACGATATCCGCCGGGTATTCCCCGGAGATCCCGGCGACCTTTCCGCGCAGGGTTTTGGTGCTGTTGCCGCCATACCCCGCGTGCGCGGAGGTCTTATCTTTTTGCGGACCAATAAACGTCACCGGAATGCCGCGACGCGCCAGCTCGGGCACCAGCACCTCGCGGTAGCACGTAAAGGACGCCCCGCCCTGGGTAATCGAATCACCCAACGCGAGGATGGTCGGTACACGCATCGCCTTCATTCCCAAGGCCGCCAGGATCGCCGGGGTCACCACCTCCGCATTGCCCGCCGCGGTCGGATGAATCGTATCCGGCACGAAGGCCTGAAACATCGCAGGATCGTCGGCCTGCAAGGCACGCCAGTGCGGATCAAGATCGATCAACAACAAACCACGAGCATCGGCCACCTCGCGCACCATCTCATAATACGCCGCAATATTTTTTCGATGCGAGCGATGGCCTTCCGGATACTTATTTCCCGGCGTCATGGTCATGAGAATGATTTCACACGCCGGCCGGGCCTTCCGGGTGCGCGTAATCATCTCTTCCAGATTCGCTTTCGCCTGCGCCACCGAACAATCGAAGCGCGCCACGCTGTCGTTGATGGAAAACTCGATAAACAACGTATCCGGATTTTTCTGAATCACATGCGTTTCCAGATGCTGAATGCCCCAGGCGGAGTACTGACCCGATCCGCCGCTGTTGACCAGCTTGACCTGGCCGGGAAACGCCGCATCCAGCCCAGCGCCGACCTGGCTCACCCATCCACCCGCTGCAGTGAGACTGGTCCCATAGACGACCACGGTCTGTGACCGGCCCGCCTTGAGTCGTTCGACCAGCGTAGATTGGCCCTGCGTGGCAGAGGCGAGGAGGGCTCCGACTACAAGGGCAATGCCAACCGGCAAAAGGCGTGGTTTAGATTTATGCATCATCGGTGCCTATGTCTGAAGTAGGGTGGGTATCTGACCCGACATCAAAAAAGGTTCGCGGTGTCGGGACGGAGTCCCAACCTACTCGTCAACAGCACGCTAAGTAAAAACGATTAGTTGAGATTCGTCGGCGGCTTTGGTTTGATCCATCTACCCGACCATGCCCCTCCATATCGACTCACTCCCCTCCCGCATCACCAAAGGTGCCCTGCTCCGATGGATGCTCGACACCGAAGTCGTCCGCAAACAGCAGGTGGGGTCGATTGAAATCTACGGCCGACACGCGTCCATTGAAATCCCGGACTCGGTCGGCCCGCGATTGGCCAAACGACTCGATGGGCAGCAGCTGAACGGGCGCACGACGCAGGTCTGGTTCGAGGCGCCCGACGAAGACAACGACCCCACCGGCCATTTCGACCAACTCACACGCTGGCTCGACATGGAGCGGACGGCCGAAGCCGATCAAGCCGCCGCGTGGCAAAAAGCCGGCGGCGATCACGACTCCAGCACCTCGCTCCTGAACCTCGTGATCCGGTCCGAAGACACCGGCCTGGGCGGATATGCGATGATCACCCTCGGTCGCAACAGCCTCATGCAACCCTTGCCAGCCACCCGACTGACCGTTGGCGCCCCGGTCCGGCTCGCGGAACAGGGTCACCAGGCCGGTCCGCCGCAGCGAGGTCTGGTCACCCGGCTGGAGAAAAACAGCATCGAAGTCGCGCTCGGAAAGCCTCCAGCCGCCGAGACGGATACGCCAACCTTCCGCATCGACGCGGCGGACGACGAAACCGTTATGCTACGGTCGCGCGCGGCGCTGGCCCGGGCCCGCCACGCGAACGAGGATCGATTGAGCGAACTCCGAGATGTCTGCCTCGGACTCCGGGAGCCGCTGTTCGATGAATTCCCCACACTTACCTTCCAGGATCCCAACCTGAACGACTCTCAGCGCGCGGCCGTCACCTTCGCCTGCGCGGCTCAGGATATCGCGATTATCCACGGCCCACCGGGAACCGGCAAGACGCGGACCCTGGTGGAAATCATCCGTCAAGCGGTTACCCTGAAGCAGAAGGTGCTCGTCTGCGCACCCAGCAACCTGGGGGTCGACAATCTCCTGGAACGGCTGCTCGACCGCGGAACCAAGGTCGTCCGCATCGGCCATATCGCGCGGGTGCTTCCCCGACTCCGCGCCCAATGCCTGAGCGAACTCGTCCCCAAACATCGCGATGTGCGCAACGTCAAAAAACTCCGCCTCGAAGCCGCCGAACTGTTTCGTAAAGCCGACAAGGCATCCCGAGGCCTGGATCGCAACGTCCGGCAGGCCCTGCGCCAGGAAGCGGGAGAACTGCTGGCCGACGCCCGCGTAATGGAGGTCGACATCGCCCAGGAGATCATTGATCAGGCAGAGGTCGTCTGCGCCACCAATACCGGCATCACATCCGATCTCCTCGAAGCCCGCCGCTTCGACCTCGTGGTCATCGACGAAGCCTGCCAATGCAGCGAACCGTCCTGCTGGATTCCCCTGTCGCGGGCCGAGCGAATGATCCTGGCCGGAGACCATTGCCAATTGCCCCCTACCGTCATTTCCCAAGCGGCCGCAGAAGAGGGTTTCGCGATCAGCATGCAGGAACGACTGGTGAAGGTTTACGGCGCGCGCGTCTGCAAGCCGCTCCTCATCCAATACCGCATGCATGAGGAAATCATGCGCTACTCCTCCGCTCAGTTTTACGAAAACACCCTGCAGGCCGACGACTCGGTCGCCCGCCATCTTCTCTGCGAGCTCCCGGACGTTCGCGAAGATGAACTCACCGACTGCGCCGTCCGTTTCATCGACACCTCGGGCTCCTCCTTCGAGGAGGAACGCGAGGCCGCCGGCAGCAGCCTCGCCAATCCGCAGGAAGCCGCCCTCGCCGTTAAAAAGGCCATGGATCTGATCGCCCTCGGCGTGAGCCCCGAAGACATCGCCATCATCACGCCTTATACCGCCCAGGTCCGCGCACTGCGGGAGTGTATGACCAACGACGCAGTCGAGATCGGAAGTATCGACGGATTCCAAGGGCGCGAAAAAGAGGTCGTGATCATTTCCCTGGTCCGCTCCAATTCGAACAAGGAAATTGGCTTTCTGCGGGACACCCGCCGCATGAATGTCGCCCTCACCCGCGCGCGACGAAAACTGATCGTCATCGGCGACAGCGCCACCATCGCCGACCACCCCTTCTACAGCGGCCTGCTCGAACACTTCGATGCAATCGATGCCTACCATGGCGTCTGGGACGAGTAGCCTACGGCTTTCCAAACCAGCGCTTCGCCAGCGGATCACCCAAACAAAAATCCAGTAACATCCCCGCCACCTTATCCCGGCCGCGGTTACTCGGATGCACCCCATCGCCAGCGAAATCACCTGCGGCCCATATCAAGTCATCGCTCTTCCGGCCGCGCTCCCCTTCCGCCCACAGGTACGGCCCCCAGAGTAGCACCGGTGTGCTCGTCGCCGCCAACTCCGCATCGCCCTTCGCCTGTCGCTGAATCAAGTTCCGCACCGCAAACGCGCTCTCGTACGCATACGGTTCCGGATTCAAACTCCCTTTTGCATTCCCCGCCCAGATCCGGCTCCCCAGATACACCACCTGCAGATTCGGAAATCGCTTACGCGCGTTGTGCAGCACCGCGATGGTATCCGCTTCGAGCTTCGTGCAATGATCCAACAGTGAGCCACTGGGGCTCTTATTCGCAAGCTTCACCCAGGCGACCTGGACCTGTTCGGGCGTAACTCCTGCGGCGGCGATGCGCTCCGTCGCCTTCTTCCACGGACCCGCATCGGGCTGCACCCATTGGGCCATCGCCTGTCCACCTTGGGCGCAATCGATGATCGTCACGCGCGCGGATTTGTCCGGCGATTGATCGGCTACCTGCTTGAACCGGGAAAATTCCATGGTCGCGTTGGACATGCTGATGGAGATAAACGCGATCGTGCCTTTTGGGGAAGGCTGCCCCTTCGCATCCAGCGGTTGAATCTTCTGGAGCGCTATTTCCGCGCGCGCCTGTTGCCCGGCAGACGGAACGTTCTTGCCGGCTCCATACAGGCCGCCGTCCTGACCTTCATAACGATCCTCGGCGCTCATGTCACACAAGGGAATCAAACGCGCGGGCGCCTTACGCTGCGCACGATCCGCCTGTGCAGGACCTGCTTGCTGCCGCTGGCGACGCGCTTCCTTTGCACGATTCAGGTAAGCCTGATCATCCGGGGCCAGGGTCTCGCCCCGCTGATCCCGCTGGTAAAGAGCTTTCGCGCGATCCCAGTCAATCGGCGTTGCCGCCTCCTGCGCAACCACGGCCGACAACAGAAGGAACAACAGGCAGGACAGGATCGTTTTCATGACGGGAGTGTAACGCCACCCAACCCTTTTGCAAAGGTTAGATCGTGGCCACACAACATCGGCATGGCATTCCCTGCAATTGGTTTTGCCTGATGTGCCACATCATGCTGTCATCCCCCCCCATGGAAGCACTCTATCTCATCGGCCTGCTCGTCGTCGCTATCGTCCTCATCGTTTTTGCGACCTCGAAATACAAAATCCACCCCTTCATCGTTCTCCTGCTCGCATCCTATTTCGTCGCGATCGGGGTGGCGATTCCACAATCCCTGGGTTGGCTTCAGGTTGAGGGCAAGATCATCGGCTGGCTGGAGATGGAGTCGATCATTCGCAGCGGCTTCGGCGGGGTCCTCGCGTACATCGGCATTGTCATCGTGCTCGGCACCGTGATCGGGGTCATCCTCGAGAAGTCGGGCGCGGCGATCCGCATGGCCGACGCAGTCCTGAAGCTCGTCGGTCCTTCCCGGCCGGCCCTTGCCATGAGCGTAATCGGCTGGATGGTTTCCATCCCGGTCTTTTGCGACTCCGGCTATGTGATCCTCTCCGCCCTGCGAAAGTCCGTCACTCGGAAGCTGCGCCTCTCGGCCGTGACCATGAGTGTGGCGCTCGCGACCGGCCTCTACGCCTCGCACACCCTCATCCCCCCCACCCCGGGACCCATCGCGGCCGCCGGCAACCTCGGCATCGAAGACAAGCTCGGCTACGTGATCCTCTGCGGGATCTTCGTTTCGATCTTCACCATGCTCGCCGGTTTGTTCTGGGCCAAACGCGTGGGGGCACGCATCGAAATCCAGGAGGACCATGACAACCGCGCTGCGTTCGACCAGGGCCTGGAGCTCGACGAGGCAGAACTCCAGCAAACCTACGGAAAGCTGCCCTCGACCTTCATGTCTTTTGCACCGATCACCCTGCCCATCCTCCTCATCGCGATCGGTACGCTCGCCGCATTTCCGACCAAGCCCATGGGCGACGGCCTGCTCTACACGGTGTTCATGTTTCTCGGAAAACCGGTAAATGCCCTGCTGGTAGGCTTTCTCATCAGTCTGCGCCTGCTGCCGAAATTCGATTCGGAGACCTTAACCGGCTGGATTGGCGAAGGCATTAAACAAGCGGGCCCGATTATTCTCATCACCGCAGCTGGCGGCGCGTTCGGTGGGGTGATCAAGGCGACGCCCGTCGCGTCCGTGCTCGGCGATGTGCTCAGCAGCATGAGCCTGGGCATCCTCGTCCCCTTCATCCTTGCCGCCGCGTTAAAAACCGCCCAGGGCTCATCGACCACCGCGCTCGTGACCACTTCCGCAATCATGGCGCCCCTGCTGGCTCCCCTCGGACTCGATGGCACCATGGGCGCCGTCCTCACGGTCATGAGCATCGGCGCCGGCGCGATGACCGTCTCACATGCGAACGATTCCTACTTCTGGGTCGTCGCCGAGTTTACCGGGATGGATGTGAAGACCGCCTACAAGACGATGACCATGGCCACTCTCATCCAAGGCCTGGTCACCATCGTGGTTGTGGTGTTGATGTCCCTGGTGCTGCTCTAGTCGCCCTACAATTGCGGGGGTGGTCCGGCAGGCATCCCGCTCGCCTTTACGATCGGGTACTTCGGCTTCCAGGTCGCATGCTCCTGGGTCAACCAGGCGTGCATCTGCTTGGACATTCCTGCTGCCAGCTCGGGCTTGGTTTGCATCAGGTTGGTGGCTTCCCCGATATCGTCGCTCAGATTGTACAACTCCCAACTGTCGGCCTCATAGAAATAGAGCAGCTTGTAACGCTTGCCGGCCACTTCCTGAATCACCACGACCGTGGGCTGTGCGCGCACATCCATGTAGCCGGGAAACAGGTAGAAGATCGGCCCGCGCGACGCATTCGTATCCGGCTTGCGGAAGACTTCGGCAAACGATTCACCGTCGAGGGGATGTTCGCTTTCGGGAGGGGTCCACTTTTTCGCGGTCAACGCGAGAAGGGTCGGATAGTAATCCACCGTGTGCACCAGGTGGTCGGTGATCGTATTTGCAGGAATCACGCCGGGCCAATACGCGATGAGCGGAACCCGAACGCCGCCTTCGGTCAGCATCCCTTTATGACCACGTAGCGGCAGGTTGTCCCCATGGGTGCCTCCGTTGTCGGACGTGAACAGGATTAAGGTATTCGCCGCGATACTGTCACCCGTATCCCCATCGCCATTGGGATCCTCGAGCGCCTTGAGCAGGCGTCCGATATTCAAATCGATGCTGGCGATAAACCCGGCCAGCGGGTCTCCGTCTGCGACGGCCTTCAAATCTGGACGCGCTTTCACCGGGCCATGCACGGCGTAGGGATGGAGCTGCAGGTAAAAGGGCTTGCCGCTGCTGCTCAAGGTTTTCAGCGTTTCTTCCATCGCATCGCCCAGGGCATCACTCACGTGCTTGGGCGTACCGATCAACGAAGCCGGAAAGTTGTGGGCCTTCACATAGGCCGCGGTGTACGGCGCACCAAAGCGATCGAAATCGCCGCGGCCTAAACCTTTGAACTCCCATTTGTCGCCCCGTTTCGAACTGAAGCAGGTCGGCTGATGCCCCTGGGTATACCCGCCGATATTGATATCGAAGCCGACGTTCTCCGGGAGCGTTTTTTCGCCATCGTGCCCCCCGACGTGATACTTGCCAATGTGCGCGGTGGCATACCCGTTCTGCTTGAGCGCTTCCGCGATCGTAATCGCTTCCGCCGCGACGTCTTCGGTCTGCTCCGGCCCACGGAACTGTGCTTTCGCTTTTGAGATGCCCGCGCCACCGTTTCGATTCAGGTTGCCGACCACGTAGACATCGTTGTTCACTCGCGCCGGGTACTGCCCCGAAAGCATGGCGGCGCGCGTCGGCGCACAGTTGGGCTGGGCATAGGCGTGGGTAAAACTCAGCCCCTGGTTCGCGAGCTTTTCCAGGTTCGGGGTCGCAAACTTCTTACGCGCCGTGCCCATGGTCGTTTGGGCCACGCTGATTTGATTCCATCCCAAGTCGTCCACCATGCAGACCACGATGTTCGGATTCTCGGGAAGCTTCTCACACAAGGCCTTTACATCATGGGAGACTGTGCGATCCACGGCGATCGTCCGGGCGGGCCCCGCAGCTTTGCCGCCCTTCGTTTTTCCCGCGTTGGAGGCGACCGATCGCGCTTCAAAGCCTTCGCCCAACAAGGTGAACAGCAGGTCATTTCCTTTACCTGCGCCGGGACTCCAATCGGGTCCAGCCTGCCTGCGAATCAGGTGACCCGCGGGATAGGATCCGGAGGCATCCAGACGAAATCGCAGATCGGATTTTTCGGTCTCAAGGATGACCGCATATTCCCCGGGGGCCAGAACCACGGGGGAGGCAAAGCCGATGCGCAAGGCATCCCCGACCGCCAACTTGGCCGGAAGCGTTCCCTGGTCGGCAAAGAGCGCATCGCCGGCGGGACGTCCACCCACGGTGCGAAAGACACTCAGGGAAAGATCCTTCGCGGCCGAAATACTCGCCACATCCAGCACGATGCCGGTCAACCGAACCTCTTTGGCAAAGGAAAGCGTCTGCCCTTTGGAATTGCCTTTCGCAATGACCGTCCCGCCATTTTTACCAACGCCGCCGGGAGCCCCGGTATCCACGTCCAGGATCAATGCGCCAAAGACCGGCACGTACGCCAGCAAAGACATCCACACGACACAACACACGCTCTTCTTCATACTCAATTCCTGTTAAACCATTTGAAAAATGTTCGAAAGACCGAAACCTACGCCGCATGGCAGACCCCTCCAACAACATAAAGGGGGGGAATGGGGAGCAAGCTTCGGTCCTATCCTAGGAACGCTTTTTGCGTGCCGTTCCTATGATTGGAAAACGAGATTTCGCTCGCCGGACCTACAAATCGCGAACGTAGATATTCGCAAAACTCACCGGACCGGCCGGTGCGAGCACCAGCGGACCTTTTGCGGTAAGATCGCCGACCGATTTATCCGTGAGCAGGACCTGGCCGTTCACGCTGAGGTTGAGCAGCCCGCCCTTCACGGTTCCTTCGAATCGATTCCAGCCCTTCTTGACCAGCCACGGCGTATCCCCATCGATGGCGATCAGCTTATGGCCGCGCAAAAGGACAGCGGTCTGTTTGGATTTATTCGTCCGGCGCAGGTCAAAGATAAATCCGATATCGCCGAAGGTGTCTTTGCTGGTCAGCGCGTCGTCTGTTTTTTCTTCGGTGTACACGAGGTTCCAGTTTTGCGCGGCCCAGGCTCCGGGCTTTTGGCTCGTCCACCCTGACACATCCACCCCGGTATAGAGACTGCGATACCCGCGGTCGGCAATGGCGATGTCTTCGGCGGCCACCGGGGTGTCCGGCAATTCCTTGATTTTCAGATTCCGGTAATCCACGACGCCCCCTTCGGATTCGAGGCAGATGTAGCCCTTGCTCGGACTGGCTTCATTGCCGCTGGTGACAACCTTGCCATTCACCGCTAGCGTGATGCTGCCATCCTGACAGGTGATGCGATAATGATTCCATTCCGGACTGGGCTTGGAGCGATCCTCGCTTGGGAACGCCCGACCGCCCCCGCGACCGTTCACCGGTTTCATTTTTGCGCCATGGATCGGAAAGATATCGCCATGCGTGGTATGTCCTCGACCCTGCCCATAGGCGTTTTCCAAGACCTGCACTTCGATGCCCCGATGAAAGGGCTGACCGCGGGCGGTGATGTCGTCCGCCCAGATGAAGATGCCCGCGTTGCCCCTGGGCTTGAGATGCCGCCATTCGACTTCGAGGATGAAGTTCTGATACATGCGATCCGTTCGCATTTCACCGGTCGGTTGACCCGTACAGTGGATCATCCCATCCACGACCGACCAGGTGGACGGCGCGGTGTTCACCGCAACCCAGCCAGAGAGGTCCTTCCCGTTGAAGAGCGGACGAAAGCCCTCTTCGTCCGCAGCGGCAGACAGGAGGAGCGGGAACAAACAGAGCAGCGAGAGGATTTTTTTCATACGCATAGTGTGTCGGAGCCGGGAAGCGTGGTCAACGGATTTACCCTTGCAATGACACGGCCTCCCCAACAACATAGGTGGCGTGCATTTATCTCACCTCCATTTACGGCGTTGCAGTAGGATCTTGAAACGTTGCGCCGCTCTCGGCCTCCTGGGTTTCCTCGCGACTGGCGTGTCGCATGCACAGACGCCTTCGACTGCGCAGTGGACACAAAGCTATGCTGCGGGCTATGTCGATGCTCAAGGCGCCTACGCTGGTGGTTCGGAAATCATGCACCTCGTGGCGCACAAGGGGAAGGTCTACGCCGCCAATGGCTACTGGGTGGATGCGCATTGGGTGATCCCGCCCGACCACGAGAAACAATCCGCGCAGGTGCTGCGACTGGATGCGCCGAACACCCCGTGGCAGGTCGATCTCGAGCTCGGAAGATCCGACGATGAACGGGACCTCCTGTATATGAAGGGCAACATCCTGAAGTCGGTCACCTTCACCCGGGATGGATCTGGAAAGCCCTTACCCGAACCGCAGAACCTGCTCGTCATGGCCGCCGGTGCCAACATCGAGCGCGGGGGCGCGGTATCTGCCTGGGTGCGGGATGATGCGTCGGAAACCTGGACCCATACGCTGGTGCGTCACGGCTCCAACGCCGGCGGCATACGCTGGGTGCCACGCGACCTGGAGCTCTATCGCGATACGGTTACCGGAGTGGAGCACGTCATCCTCTCGCTGGGCAATCCCGGCATCGCCTCCGGGGTGTACGATGATTCCGAACCGGGGAAGATTCGCTGGAACGCGCAGCTGGAATACCCCTTCCCCGAGCTCGGCAGTTTAACCACTCGACCGCTCGGCATGGTGCAGGCCAATGGAGCGCTGTACTTTTCCGAAGGCGACGCCATTTACCGGCGCGTCGATGGCCCACGCCCTTCCTACACGAAGGTGCTGGATCTCGAGGAGGACACCGATACGGACATCGGCGGCATCCGGGGGCTGACCACGATTCCGCATCCGCATGGTCCGGGGGATTCGCTTTTGTTTCTCTGGGCGCCGCCCAACGGTTCGCAAAGCCAGATCAAGCGCCTCGATCCCGATGGCCAGGGGAGCTACACCGTGCACGATGAAGCCAACCTCGCGGAGATGATGAAGCAGCGCCTCGGGGCGGACATCCCCTACACGCTCGGCGCGCACAACATGATGTATGCGGTCGTCGATCCCGCCAGCGGCGAGACGGTGCATCTCATCGGCTTCCAGGGGAATATCAAGGGTCAGCAACCGCTCCGCTGGAACCCTAGCGCCTTGTACGCCGGCGCGCAGTATGCCATTCGATTTTCGGACCAGACCTACCAGGTCCATGAGGTCAACAACGTGTACGCGCCGGGGAAACCGCCGCTGATTACGCCGCGAGCATTCTGCCTTTCGCCTTTCGGCGATGGCCACCTGTACATCGGGGGCCACGATGCGAGTCGTCACATCTCGGATGACATGGCGTGGATTTTCAACGCGCCCATCCCCGTCGTACTCGGCAGAACGCCCGCGCTGGATGCCTCCCCGCCCCCCCGCGCGCCCCCGCCCGCGGAACGCCTGCTGCAGGGTCCGGTGTACGAACTCCGCATCTACGCCGCGGCCGAAGGACGCCACCGCGATCTGATCAAGCGCTTCAAGGAGCACACGGATCGGATTTTCAAAAAGCACAGACTGGAATCCATCGGCTACTGGATTCCGACCGATGGCACCTATCAGCAAAAGCGAAAAGTGGTTTATATCCTCAAACATGCTTCCCGCTATGACGCGTATAAGAATTGGAATGCCTTTTCGAGAGATGGCGAATGGGAAGCGGTGATCGATCAGCCGCTTTTCAAAGGCCTGCTCTCTGAGAGTCCGACGAGCATCTTCATGACGGAACAGGCCTATTCAGCGGCGGTCGCGGAGGCGATTCAACCACCCGGCGGGGTTTTTGAACTCCGAACCTATACCGCCCACCCAGGCAAGTTGGACGAACTGAACGCGCGCTTCAAAGATCACACGACCCGCCTGTTCACCCGGCATGGCATGAAGCACGTGGGCTATTGGACGCCGTTTGATGAGCCGGAATCCGCGAACACCTTGATCTACTTGATCCACCATGCCCGCCGGGCGCAAGCCGATGGAAACTGGAAAGGCTTTCTTGCCGATCCGGAATGGAAAGCGGTGGCCGAAGCGTCTCAAACCGATGGACCGCTGCTCGCGAAGCCGCCGGAGCGCCTGTATCTGAAGGCGCTCGATTTTTCGCCCTTGCAGTAGCGCCCTTAATGCTGGGCGTGGCGGGCGCGCAGCCATTGGCGCAACAGGCCATACTTCGGACTGAAGAAAAAGCAGAGGAGGAACACGCCGCCCGAAAGCAACACGATGATCGCGCCGGTTCGCTCATCCAGTAACAGGGACAGGAGCACGCCCGAGGTGGTCAACACCGCCCCCAACAGCGCCCCACCCCAGAACAAGGCGCGGGGCGAATCGACGAAGAGATAGACGGTCGCGCCGGGGGACACCAGCAGACCCAAGGCGAGAATCACCCCGACCGCCTGCAGCGAGGTGATCAGGGTCATGATCAGGAGGGTGATCAGGCTGTAGGTGAGCAGACGCACGGGAACGCCCTGGGCCTGGGCGACGTTGGGCTCGAAGATGAACAGCAACAGCGGTCGTTGCAGCGTCACCAGCATGACCATCACGAACACGCCAACCGCGTAGGCGTACCAGAGATCGGAATCGGACAGGAAGAGGATGTTCCCGAAGAGAAACCCTTCGAGTTCGATGTTGATCTTGATGTGGTCGAGGATGAGCAAGCCAATCGCGAAGGCGGTGGTGCAGAGAATCGGCAGCGCGGCATCTTTGTCCACGCGACTCCCCCGCGAGATGGCAATCGCGCACAAGCCGACGATGAGGGAAACGATCAAGGCCCCGGAAAAAGCGCTGAGCGCAGAAACCCCGAAGAGGATAAACCCCACCGCGGTGCCCGGGAGCAGGCTGTGGGACAAGGCCCCGGTAAACAGGGCCGTCTTCCGCAGGACCACGTAGCCACTGAAATAGCCATTCACCACCCCGATCAGCAACGCGGCGAGCAGCGCGCGTTGATTAAACTGATAGGAGAGCAAGTCGATCAAATCGTTCATGACGAGAAGGCCTCCGCGAGATGCGCTTCCGACATCGCCTCGGCCGGTTCGCCAAAGGCGACGATTTCCCGTTTGATCAACAGGGCCAGGTCAAAACTCCGGGCGACGGTTTTCAAATCGTGATGAGACGCGATAACGAGGCGTCCCTCCTGGACCAGCTGCTTCAGCAACTCGGTCAACATTTCCTGCGAGGGTTGATCGAGCCCGGTAAAGGGTTCGTCGAGCAACAATACATGAGCTTCCTGGGCGAGCGCCCGGGCAATGAAAGCCCGCTGCTGCTGACCACCGGAAAGCGCGCTGATCTGCCGGGACTGGATATCCTCGAGCTGCATGGCGGCGATGGCTTTGTCGACGACGGCCGCCTCATGCTCGCCAAATTTTCGCCAGGCACCGAGCTGGGCATAACATCCCATCTCCACCATGCCGCGGACGGTAATCGGAAAGTTCCAGTCGACCGCTTCGCGCTGAGGCAGGTAGGCGATCTCGTAGGTGTGCTTACGCACGGGCTGGCCGCGCCAGTAGATCTCGCCTTGGCCCGCGGGTAAAAGTCCGGCGATGGATTTCAGCAAGGTGCTTTTTCCGGCTCCGTTGCTGCCGAGCAAGGCGAGTGAATGTCCGCAACTCACCTTGAAACGAATGTCGTGCAGGGCGCAGACCGGACCGTAGTGCACATGCAGGCCGCGCACTTCAAGCAGGTGTTCGCACCCGTGTTCCACCTCGTCCTCGCCCCAGTGAATATGATCTCGATGGGACATCAGTTCGTCTTCCAGCTAAAGGTCATGATTTCGTCGAGGGTGCCTTCACCCCACACCGTCAGCGATTGCGTGGCCAGCCCGTCGGGCTCGAGGGTGAGCTCGCAAACCGTTTGCGGGGTGCCCGCGGGCCAGACCACACGGACGTTCAATTCGATCAAGGATTCGGGAATGTACAGTGCGATCTCGCGATCGCTTTTAATCGCATCCGCGGGATTCATCGACCAAAGCGAATGTTGACCGGCGAGAATCTCGAAGGCCACCGGCTGATGCGCAAAGCGGATGGTCAACCAGGTCGGCAGCAGGAGGACCTCGAGGGGCGTAAGTTCCTCTATGGGCTGGAGCACTTCCGGGGTACGCGTCAAGCGGATCATCGGCGTGAGCAAGACACCGAAGAAGAGCAGGACGAGGATGACCTCTTTGATGATCGAGCCACGCATGGTCCTACTTGAGGGCCTCGACGATGGTGGAGATGTTGTATCGCATCATGTCGATGTAGGTGGGATGCGCCTGGGTCAATGAATCGGCCATGAGGGGCTTCCCCACCGTGATGCCGGCCTCGGCCGCGATGGTGGTGAGCGCCTTTGGGTTGGCCTGGACTTCGGGAAACACCGCTTTGACCTGGTACTTGCGGAGGATCTCAATCGTCTCGGCCAGGTGCGCCGGCGAAGGATCCTGTTCCTTGTTCAACCCCAGCACCGGCACCGCCTTGAAGCCAAACTCCTTGCAGAAATAACCAAAGGCGAGATGCGAGGTGCTGAGCTCGCGGTCAGCGCGCGGGATCTGGGCGATCTCTTTTTTTGCCCAGCTGGTCAAGGTGTCGAGCTGCTCACTGTAGGCCCGGGACTGGGCCTTGTAGGCGGCCTTGTTCGCCGGATCCTGGGTGCCGAATAGATCGCCGAGAATGCGCGCGGCCCGCTGCATGCCGGAAACACTGTGCCACCAATGCGGATCGAGGGAACCCTCGGCGTGTTTCGGGCAACAGAGAAACAGGTCGTTCTTGGTATCGATCAGGAGCGAAGGGATGCGCCGTCCGACTTCAAAAACTTCGATGCCGTCCGCCAGGTTGTCTTTCACCTTGGCAATCCAGCTCTCTTCCAGGTGTTTGCCGGAAGCCAGTACCAGGCGGGCCTTGGCAGCCAGGGCGAGATGGGAGGGCGTCGGGTCGAAATCATGGCTGTCGCGATCCAGATCGATGAGGCTGTCCACCGAGACAAAGGGCCCGCCCACCTGACGCGCGAGATCGGCAATGATCGGATGCAGGGCGACAATGCTCAACTCTGCATGGGCCGTGCCGCTTACGAAGGCCAGGCATAAAATTGGTATCATCCGCTTCATCAATGTCCGCCTTTCCCGAGTGCATAGGCCACTTGCAACCAGATCCCCTGTTCGGATCCGGACTGTGCGAGTTCATCAAAATTTGCCTGGAGCCGCCCTTGTAATGACTGAACGCCTGGTAATGGCACCGGCATCGTCAGGTAAGGCGAAACGCGGGTTCGTTCTTCGAGGCCAAAGGCCTCCACGCCTTCGACGTAGCCGATGCGCAAACCGACATCCATATGGTTTACCAGGGTGGTACTCAGGTCCGTGTAGAACCCGAACTCATCCCCTTCCGCCGCGGGATCGTCGGCGCCAAAATCACGGAGCATCGCTTCGGTCATCCAGCGCACCTGTCGGCCACCGGCTTCGAGCCCATGTTCGCGCCAGACATATTCCACCCCGCATCCGCCAATCGTGGTGTCATCGCCGAGGCCGTTGTCGCCGGAGGCCAGGGAGGCACTGAAACGAAACTGATTAAAATCATCGCGATTGGCCTGGACCAGCAGGTTGGCCGTAGCGAAGCCGTCATCGAAGGCGATCTCGTCGCTATCCGGTCCTTCGTCATGCGCCTCCTCTTCATGCGCGTGCGCCGGAGCCTGTCCAAAGGAAAACGAAAGCGCGGCGTTCAGACGGCCCGGGGTATACCAGGTGAGGTCGGCACCATCGGTGACCAGGCCATCATCGCCCAGAAAGCGTCCGTTGACGAGATGCTGGTCAATCGTGTTCCAGCCATGGAGGTGTTTCGCATTGCGATCGCCAAACCGATTCAACACGCGGCCGCCCCGGAATTCCAGGCCGCCCGAGAGGGCCTTAAATTTAAGGAAGCCTTCCTCCAGTTCATGTTCCCACTCCGACTCACGGTCGTAGCGGAAGTTCCAGTTCACGACGCCTTCCATGGTCTCGCCCATCAGGAGGGAAAAGCCGGTTTCGATGCTTTGAATCGTAAAATTATCGGTCGGATCGTGGCCGCCGATTGCCAGCGCGTCGGCGGAGGTTGTGGCTCCGCCCACGGCCAGGGCCATATTGAGGTGCGGATTAAATGCGTCGGCAAACAGGATAAACGGGTTGAGCTCCATGTCAGCACGAAGGGAGGCGATGCCCATGAACAGGGCGAACACTATCCATTTTGTCCGTTTTTTCATATAAAATTTCATAGATGGACTCATTTTTGATAACATGTTATCATTAATACCCTTCTTTTTCCGTGCGTCAAAGTTGAAAATGAGAATTTATTATCGATAGTAGGCTATATGTCGACCCAACGAAAAACCCGTCAGCGCAGCGCCATCCGGAATACGATTCAGGTGGCCGGACGCCCCCTGAGCCCCCAGGAAGTCCTTGAGCTCGCCCAGGTCGAGGTCCCTCAACTGGGCCAGGCCACGGTCTATCGCAGCTTAAACAGCCTGGTCGAAGAAGGCGTCATTCGGGCGGTGGAGCTTCCGGGCGAGAGGGCCCGCTATGAACCCGCCGACCTGGCGCATCATCACCACTTCATCTGCACTGCATGCAAGAAAGTGTATGACCTGGAAGGCTGCATGCTGAAGCATGAGTTGAAACTGCCCAAGGGATTCACCGTCGTCTCGCATGAGATTACGCTTTCCGGAACCTGTCCAGCCTGCAAGTAGCTGCTCAAGCTGTCAGTAGCAGCCTTGTGAGAACGGGGACCAACCCCACGAAGAAGCCCCCAGGGCTACGGCGCTACCGCCGTCCACACCTGGGCCGACCCCACCAACTCCCGATAGAGGCCCTCCAGCTTTTTACCCAACTCCGCCGCCTTCTCGGGATGACGCGCCGCAAGGTTCGTCCCCTCCCCGATATCCTCACTCACGCGATAGATTTCGATGTCAGTAAGCTTTGCTTTACGCACCTGATCGACATTTCCCTGATGCACATTCTGCAGCTTGGGCAGACCCTCCAACCGGGCGAGCACCTTCCACTCACCATCCCGCATCGCCACGCGACGTTCATTAATCGCATTGTAGTATGCCCAGAATAAAGGCTGCTTGCGATCGATCATCGCATCGTGCAAGGCAGGCAGCATGCTCGTTCCATCCAAGTGTAATTCAGCGGGGACCGTGGCACCCGCCAGCTGACAAAAGCTCGGAAGAAAATCCAGCGCGGACACCGGCGTCTCCGAGACTTGTCCGGCCTTGATCGTCCCCGGCC
>JBLIND010000099.1:0-17642 GCA_047639095.1 Candidatus Omnitrophota bacterium
TCTATGCTGCGGTTCAATCCGTGGTCGGGGAGGATGCCCGGCTGGTTCGGGGATTGTTTTTCGATAAAACACCCGGGCGAAACTGGCCGGTACGCTGGCATCAGGATCTGACGATTGCCGTTCAAGCAAAAGAGGAGCTTCCGGAATATCATTCATGGACGGAGAAGGAAGGCGTACCTCATGTTCAACCTCCTGCACGCATTATGGCCTCCCTCTTGACCGCACGCATCCACCTCGACGATGCAGGCGTAGACAACGGGGCCTTATGGGTGGTCCCAGGGAGTCATCGGCGTGGCCGGATACCCGAAGCGGAGATCCATGGCGACGAGGGGATATGTTGTCCCGCTCAAGCGGGTGATGTCTTCTTCATGCGTCCGTTATTGCTACATGCATCCCGGCGTTCAACGCGCCCTTCGCACCGCCGGGTCATTCACCTTGAATTCACCGCAGGCCTCCTGGATCCACCCTTGCGTTGGGCATTCGGCCAGGCGTGACCCCACTCCTCACCTCTCTCCTCCCACCTCTTTAAGGATGCCACCAGACGTCGAGCGTCGGATAATAGGCGGAGACGATATTCTGGAAGAGGAAATAATCGACGATCAGATGCACCAGGAGGACCCAGATTAAGACGCGGGAGCGCTCGTACATGAATCCCTGGGTGATGGCGAGGAAGCCGACGAATACCGGGCCCCAACCCGTGAAGGCCATGTCGCAAAGTACGGTGGTATAGATGACGGCCTGGGCGGGATTGGCGATGCGCATGGGGAATTTCGATCGCAGGATGGCGAAACAGATGTTGATGAAGAACAGCTCGTCCCAGATGCCGACGCCGTTAATGCCGAGGAACAGTTTGACCAGCTCCGCCCCCTCGGGTTCGGCGGGCTGAGGCCAGTTGAAGGGGACTTCGGGGCTGAGGACGCCGAAGTAGAGCTTGAATACGGCCCAGGCGAGCGGGATGGAGATGAGGGTGTAAAAGACGTCCAGCTTATCCACGCGCTCGGGAAAAAATTTAAACGTGATCACGCTTCGATCCCGAAGGATGAGCGGGGGGAGAATCAGGACGGCAATGAACAGGCTGCCCAGGATCAGCAGGTGAGAAACCGTCAGGGATGTGTTGATGGGTGCAAGGCCCAGGATGAGCAAAGGCAGCCCCAGGGCGAGGTAGCTGCGCTTGTCGCTCGTGTCCATCCTGCGCCACATGAGCATAAAGGCGATTCCGCACAAACCACCGATCAGTTGGAAAGGCAGGTGCCAAAGATCAAAAACCAGAGGTTGATCCAGCGCGGTTATGCTCACAAATCCCGTCAGCAGCATCACCAGGGGCAGGATGGGATATTTTCTGTTTTGCGCTATCGCTTTGATGTGCGTATCCTTATTCTTGTTCAATTGACTCCTGCGGTACTCGTCGTATGTAGCAAATGAATGGAATATGGAACTATCGATTTTACCTAAAAAGCCCTCCATCCCCATCTTGTTGGGGTACACGGTCATCGTGTATTTCATGGTGATGTGGATGATGGCTGAGCTGGCCGCGTTCAATCTCGCGAATGTGCTGATCACCCGGGTGCTGACCTATGGCGGTGCCAGTCTGGTGGCGCTGGTCTTTTTTATCTCACTGGAGCTGAGTTATTCGTCCCGTCGCGCCGTCCGGTATTTCAGCACCGCGATGTTGATCTTCCTCGCCACCCTGATCGTACTGCTCGCCTTGGGCGTGATCATCTTTTCGATTATTTATTATATGCGGTCCGGTTAACTCGCAACACCCGGTCGTTCCAGCTGTCGCATACGTACAGGACGCCTTCTGCATCAACCCAGACCCCATGCGGACGCTTTAACTTGGTGTCTCCCTTCCCCAGGATGGTTTCCAGCGTTTTCCGTTTCGGGTCGTAGCGTTTGATCAAGTGGTTCTCCGCATCCGCGATGATGACGCTGCCATCGATATCGATGCAGAGATGCTTCGGACCATTGAGCCCGGCCTCCAGAGCGGGACCGTCACCTGCATGGGCTTGCCCGGTTCCGGCGATGGTGGTGATACGCCCCTCGCGGACCACGCGTAAAGCGTGGCCATTGCGCTCGAGTATATACAGATTGCCGTTTTGATCGGCGGCGACGCCTCGGGGATCGACCAGGGGGCTTTCAAGCGCGAGGGCCCCATCCTTGGGGACACCCCGCTGGCCATTGCCGGCGAGCGTCTGAATCAATCCATTGGCCAGGTCGACCATTCGAACCCGACGGTTCTGCAGATCGGCGATGAGCAGCTGGTGGCCTTCCGGATGCATGCTGATTGAGATGGGATCGGCGAGCTGCGCTTCGTTTGCAGGGATGCCATCCCCGTTGAAACCTTTTTTGTCCGTGCCGGCGAGGGTGTTGATGAGGCCGCTCTGCGGGTCGACGCTTCGTATCCGATTGTTGCGCGTGTCGGAAATGAACAACTGACCCTTCGCATCGAAGGCCACGTTATGCATGCCGTTGAATATTGCCTCCGCGAGCGGGCCGCCATCGCCAGCGTAGCCTTCCGCCTCGGTGCCGGCGATGCGTTCGAGGTGGTGATCGGGTGTGGTGCGCCATAGACGTCCGCCCAGGTATTCGCAGATGATCATGCGTTGCTGCTGGTCAAACGCGATGCCGAATGGATTGTTGAGGCCGTCATCACCATCGTACAGGATCTCCACCTCCGGTTTTGCCCGGGCAGGATAGACGGCCAGGAGGAGGGCGATGGCTAGGATAAAGGGTTTCACGTCCTATTGGTCCAACATCTTCTTGTGGCAATCCGGGCAAAAGCCGTGGGTAAACGATACGTCACCGTGCTGGTGGATGAATTCTTCGATCTGCACCCACTGGTCTGGATCTTCGTGGATTTTTTTGCACGAGGCACAGATTTGTATGAGGCCGTTGAGCGCCTGGGCTTCGAGTTTCTTCAGCTCCTCCTGCAAGCGCGTCTGTTTGTGCATCAAGGCGTTGTATTGCGATTGCACCAGATGCATTTCCTTAAGCTGATTGCGCAGCGACTCGTTTTCGGCCCGGAGGTCTTCTTCTAAACTCATAAGGATGGGTGCTTTTGTTGGCGATGTGCGTGCTGGATGCGAATCGATGGAGTATAGGGAGGAAATCGCGATTGTAAACGGGGTTTTATTCCGCTGTCGGACGGAGAAAGGCATCGATGGCCTGGCCCAGGGCGGCCCCGAAATTCTCGTAGTCGGCGATAAGGTTGTGGGGCGTGTTCCACGCGGTTTCGAGGGTGACGGCGACCGTTCTGCCTGACGTTTGTGCCGCTACCCAGTTCTTGGAAATGCGCATCCAGTTTTGCCGATCATAATTTTTACCCGATACCCGGGTACGCCCGTTGAATGCGATGGGGCCCGATCCCATATGGGCCTTGGCCGCGGCGATGAACGCGGCCATGGCCGGTTGCTGGGCTTCGCTCAACAGTTCTTCAGGCGGGAGGTAGAAGAACGGTTCCATATCACCCGGTGCAGGATTGTGCAGGTCGACAAACAGGGCCAGTCGGTCATCCTCCATCAGGGCTTTGATTTTTTGCTGGGCGGCACGGACCTCCGGCCAATGCGGGGTCTCGCTCCAGTCGCGATTGTGATCCTGGGGCTGCTGATCCTTCCCCCCAGCGCCGCGTTCGACGCTGTCGACATCCATCACGGGGACGAGGTGAATCGTGGCGGCCTTGCGCAAGCTCGCGGCGGGGTCAGAGATCAGCCATTCCAGCAGGCCCTTGGCGACCCAACTGGACCCGCATTCCCAGGCGTGCTGGCGCGCATGGATCCACACCTGTTGCGGGCCGGTTCCGATCGCGATCGCGGGGACTTCGTGGCCTTCGCGGGAGGTGCAAAGGGTGTAGGGCCTGGCCGTCGTCTCCATTTTTGCTGCCGTGGCGATGGTTGCATGGGCATCTGCGAGTTGAAAAGGCGGTCCCCATGCGAACCACATGGTCTTCGTGCTTGGCGTCAGCGTGTAAACATGGTCGCTGCGATCCCGGGTGGCGGCTTCGCTGTGTTGCCAGGCTTTTTGATCCGTGCTGAACGCCGCCCGCAGCGGTTTCGCGAAGGTCATGCCGCCGACCTGGATGCGCACGGGTTTGCCAATTTCCAGTCCGTCGGCGCGAAAATACCACCAGCAGGGCCAGCCCCGGTCGGCTGCGGGTTGAGGCACCAGTCGTATGGTCGCCTGCTTCTGGTCGATGTCGAGTACCCGCGCCGAGCCTCCGGGGAAGTCGCTTGAGATCTCGATGTCCGCCAGGGCGTGGCTCAGCAGCAGGGCCAGAAGAATCAGGAAGCGCATGCCGGAGGATTAGCGCACTTCTGCCCGATCGAACATCCTTATCTTCCGTATCGGACACGGGTGTTTTTGGCGGGATCGGCCGCTGAAGCCACCTTCGTCTCACTCGCTCCTCCGATGAAATTCAGCGTAAAATTCGTGCCAGCACACGGTCCTGTGTAACCCGGTGCTGTTTAATGTGGAAATCCGGTTGGCTTTCCGTAGGTTCCGCGCACCCATGAAACACGATGCCATCATTGTCACCGGTGCAAAGGAGCACAACCTCAAGAACGTCAACGTCTCGATCCCACGCAACAGCCTGTGTGTGATCACCGGGCTGAGCGGCTCGGGGAAATCTTCGCTCGCGTTTGATACGATTTATGCCGAGGGCCAGCGCAAGTATGTGGAGAGCCTCTCCGCTTATGCACGTCAGTTTCTCGAACAGATGCAGAAGCCGGACGTCGAGCATATCGAAGGCCTCTCCCCCGCCATCTCCATCGAGCAGCGGACGGCCGGATCCAACCCGCGCTCCATCGTGGCCACGACGACCGAAATCCACGATTACCTCCGCCTCCTGTACGCGAGCGTCGGGGTTCCCCATTGCTGGAAATGCAGTCGCAAAATTTCCCGACAGAGTGCGGAGGAGATCGTTGAACAGCTCTTAAGCCTTCCAGAGAAAAGCAAACTCATGCTGCTGGCGCCGCTGATTCGGGGCAAGAAGGGGGAACACGAGGAAATCTTCAATGCCATTCGCGCCCAGGGGTACGTGCGTGTGCGCGTGGATGGCGAGGTCCTCGAGCTGGACGACGTGCCCAAGCTGGACAAGAAACGCAAGCACACGGTGGAAGCGGTCATCGATCGCCTCGTGGTGGCCGATAAAATTCGGACCCGCATGACGGACTCGGTGGAACTCGCGCTCAAGCTGGGGGAGGGGACCCTGATTGCCCTCGTCGAGCAGGCGGACAAAAGCTGGGCCGAAAAACTCTATTCGGAACACAATGCCTGTCTCCATTGCGGGCTGAGTTTCGAGACCCTCGAAGCGCGGCACTTCTCCTTTAACAGTCCCTATGGCGCCTGTTCGACCTGCCACGGCCTCGGCAGCCTGGAAATTTTTGACGAGGAATACCTCATTCCGGATATGAGCCTGCCCCTGGAGGAATCCATCCATCCCTGGCGGCGTGCCGGACAGGGCCGCATCCTCTGGTACAAAAAACTCCTGCGCGCACTCGCCGATGCTTCCGATGTGGACTTGCGGACACCGTACAAGGACCTCCCTGCGGATTTTCGCAAGCTCCTCCTTCATGGTTCAGGTGAAGAGCCTATCACCCTGGCGATTTACCGCGGGCGCAAGAAGATCAAATACGACAAGCCGTTCGAGGGCGTCATCGGCAACCTCGAACGCCGCTATCAGGAAAGCGATAGCGATTACGTCCGGCAAAAGTTGCGGGCGTACATGAGCCGCCAGGGCTGTCCGGACTGCAAGGGCTCACGCCTGAAGCCTGCGTCGCTCGCCTGCACGGTAGCGGGTAAATCCGTTCAGGACATCTGCGTGATGTCGATCCGGGACAGCCTGGATTTCTTTAACGGCGTTACGCTCAACAAGCAGGAAGCCGCCATCGCGCGCGACGTGCTGAAAGAAATTCGGGACCGCCTTTCGTTCATGAAAAATGTCGGGCTGGATTACCTCAGCCTCGATCGGGAAAGTGGTACGCTCTCCGGTGGGGAAGCCCAGCGCATTCGCCTCGCCACCCAGATCGGCTCCGGGCTGGTCGGGGTCCTGTATGTGCTCGACGAACCCAGCATCGGTCTGCACCAGCGCGACAATCTCAAGCTGATCGAAACCCTGAGAGGCCTGCGCGACACCGGGAATACCGTGCTCGTGGTAGAGCACGACGACGAAACTATTCGTTGCGCCGATCACGTCATCGATCTCGGCCCGCTCGCCGGCGTCCACGGGGGCGAGATTGTGTTCTCGGGCACCGTCCCCAAATTGCTGAAATGTAAAAACAGCCTGACCGCGCAATACATGACCGGAGTGAAGGCGATTCCCATTCCCGAAAAGCGGAACAAAGGCAACGGACTGTGGCTCAAGATTTCGGGCGCCAACGAAAATAATCTCAAGAAGGTGAATGCGCGGATCCCGCTCGGGTGTTTCGTCTGCGTCACCGGCGTGTCCGGCAGTGGGAAAAGTACGCTCGTCGATGACATCCTCCGCCGGGCGCTGATGCGTCACCTGCATGGCTCCAAAGAGCGGCCGGGCCAGCACAGCGCGATCGAGGGCATGGAGCACCTCGACAAGGTGATCGTGATCGATCAGTCGCCCATCGGCCGAACCCCGCGGAGCAATCCCGCCACCTATACCGGGGCCTTCAGTGGCATCCGTGATTTGTTTACCCGCCTGCCGGCGTCGAAAGTGCGCGGGTACGGGCCGGGTCGTTTCAGTTTCAACGTCAAAGGGGGCCGGTGCGAAATCTGTACCGGCGACGGCCTGTTGAAAATTGAGATGAATTTCCTGCCGGACGTGTACGTGACCTGCGAGCAGTGCGGTGGCAAGCGGTATAACCGCGAGACCCTGGAGGTTCGCTACAACGGCCGGAACATCGCTGAGGTCTTGGAGATGACGATTGAGGAGTCGCTCGAGTTCTTCGAGAAAGTCCCGGCGATTCAACGCAAGTTCAAGACGCTTTGCGATGTCGGGCTGGGCTACCTGCAGCTCGGGCAATCCGCGACGACCCTTTCCGGTGGGGAAGCCCAGCGGGTGAAACTGGCGGCCGAGCTGAGCAAGCGGGACACCGGGCGGACCCTGTTCATCCTCGATGAGCCGACGACGGGCCTGCATTTTGCCGATGTGGACAAATTGATGCAGGTGCTGAACCGCCTCCGCGATGCAGGAAACACCCTGGTGGTCATCGAGCACAACCTGGATGTGATTAAAACCGCCGACTACCTGATCGATCTGGGGCCGGAAGGCGGCGATGGCGGGGGCAAGATCGTCGCCCAGGGCACGCCGGAACAGGTCGCGCGGAAAAAAACTTCGCATACCGGTACATTTCTCGCGGAAATTCTGAAGTGACGAGCCGGATATTATTGCGTACACCTTGCATGATCGTGACCGGCCGAACGTCCAACCCTCTTGACCCGCACAACGCCTTCCACCTTTTAGGTGGTCTGGGGTGGCTGCTTGTCCTGATCCTGGCGGGTGCGCTTCAGCCGATTCCCGCTCAGGTTCCACCTGCTCCGGCAGTTGTGCCGGCTCTCGATGCCCAAGCCGGCTCGCAGCTCAATATGGGCCGGATGGCTTTCAATGATGGTTCATATGCCCTGGCCATCGAAAAGCTCGAAGCCTTCCTGAAGAATGGTCCTCCGGCGGTGGAGTCTGCCGAAGCGCTCGTCCTGCTGGCCCGCAGCCACGAGGGCGCGGGTGCCCCTGACAAAGCCATCGAGGTTTTGCGGGATCATGCCGCGGTGGCGGAGCAGGCGAAGGCCACCCCGACCTTTGCCTTCTGGATCGGCATGATTTATTTTTCCGAAGCGGCTTACGATAAGGCCATCGGAGCGCTCACCAGTTTGAAGGCCTCGTCCACCAACGATCCGTATTTTAACCGCAGCGCCCGGCTGCAGGCCCGTTGCCTGATCAAGCAGGAGAAATACATCGAAGCGCTGACCATCTTCAACAAGACGGAAAAGCTCTACGCGAACAAGCAGGACCCGGACGCCGCGCAAAACTTTCTCGACTGGGCCGGCACGCTGATCAAGCTCGGTCGCCATGACGAAGCCAAGGAGATTCTGCATCGCCTCACGGCCGGTGATTTGCGCGAACGCGATGTACAGCAGGGGATGCTCTGGCTGGCACGATTGCGCGTGCAGGATCAGCAGTTTTCCGAAGCCGAGCTGATTTTGAAAGACCTGACCCTGGCTGAGGTCCTCGAGCCGGCTAACCGGGCGATGGCCTGGTTTGCCTGGGCCGAGCTGAACGATGCCCGGGGCGAGACGGAGGAAGCGCTGACCCATCTGCTCGAGGCGGAAGCGCTGCTGACCGATAAAAAGCAGCTCGCACGGATTCGTATGCAGCGGGCCAAGGTCATGATTAAATCCGGTGCTTTAGTGGAAGGGGCCGCCTTGTTGCGGGAGGAGATTCCGACCATCAGCACGGAGGCCTCTGCAAGTGAGGTGCAGTTGCAGTTGTCTCAGGCCCTGCTCGAACGGGAGTTGTTCGAGGATGCCGAGAAAGCTTTCCAGGCCTACATCGAGGCCTATCCCGACCCCCTGGGTGAAGCGCGCATGGGACGAGCCTGGGCCTTATCCGGCCTGGAGAAATATACCGATGCCGCTGCGGCGTTTGATAAGGCCTATACCTCCACCCAGGATCCCGTTACGCGCCGCCTTGCTTTTTACAAAACGGCAGATGCCTGGTTTGATGCGGGCAATTATGCCCAGGCCGAGGAGGTGTACCGGCGCTTTACCCGGGCGTATCCGAGTGACGACCTGCTGCCTCAAGCGATCTTTCAGATAGCCCTCTGCAAACGCCACCAGGAATTTACCCCTGCCGCGCAGCAGGAGTTCAGCAAGCTCATGGCGGTGTTTCCTGAATCGCCTTTTGCCGAGCGCGCCCACTTGCAGAAGGCAAATATCCTCCAGGAACAGGATCACTGGGCACTCGCCATCCGGGCCTATACAGATTACCTGAGCAGCTACCCTGAGGGCACGTTTCGTGCGGACGGATTGTTCAACCGGGCCTACTCCCAATACTTTCTCGCCGAATTTCAGGCGGCTCATGATGACTTCAAACGCGTCGTGGATGAGCATCCCGATGACGAGGTGGCCGAGCGCGCTTATTACATGCGTGGATGGTCGCTGTACCTGATGGGCCGCGATGCCGAAGCCCTGGCGATCTGTGAGGAGTTTCTTTCCAAATATACCAAGTCGGCCTGGGCCGATGACGTGCTCTTCTGGCTGGCGAAATACCATTACGACAAGGCCGATTACGCGGCGGCTGAAAAACGCTTTCTACAATTGGCCACGTCGATCTCCGAAGCCGAGCTCGCCGACGAGGCTTGGTTTATGGCCGGCCGCGCGGCCGCCAATCAAAAAGAGTATCGGCGTGCGGTGGATCATTTCGGGCAGTTGACCAAGGGGTTCAAGTCGAGTCCCTTGCTCGCGGAAGCCTACTTTTACCAGGGCGATGCCTTCACCCAGCTCGGCAGCTTTTCGCAGGCCATTCTTTTTTACGAACAGGTCATTAAGGACTATCCGCAGAGTTATGTCGTCTATTCCGCCTGGGGCCGCAAAGGCGATTGCCAGTTTACTCTCGGGGAAGAGGAACCGACCCGCTATAAGGAAGCGTTGCAATCCTACCAGGTGGTGCTCGACAGCCCGGCCGCGCCCCTGGAAATGCGGGTGCAAGCCGAATACAAAATGGGCACCGCCGAGAAGAAGCTCGGCAACCAGGACGGGGCCCTCGATCACTACAACAAGGTGGTGTATTCCTACATGGAAAACCGCGACAAGCTCGGCAACGACAGTATCGTATTTTTTACCCGCGCCGCTTTTGCCGCCGCGGACATTCTCATTGAACGCAAGGCCTATAACGAGGCCCGTTCCGTTTACCGCCGGGTCATCCAGTCCGGCGTAAATGCGGCGGGCGAAGCCCGTAAGCGCCTGGAAAAATTGAGCCCGTTTTAACAAGGAAATCCCATGTATACCCTGATCAACAAAGGTGGCCCGATCATGTGGCTGTTGATGGCCGCCAGTATCTTTTCGGTCATCGTCTTCCTGCAGAAGCTGCTGCAGTTTCATCGTTCCCAGATTAATTCGCGGGACTTTCTCGACGGCATTTACAACGTGTTGAAACGGGGCAACACCGTGGAAGCGGTGACCATCTGCGAAGATACCCCTGGCCCGGTCGCCCGGATTGCCCGCGCGGCGATTCTGCGTTTCGAAGAGAAGCCTGAAGAAATTACGCTGGCCATTCAACAGGCCGGCCTGCTGGAAATTCCCCGCATCGAGCACAACCTCATCGCCCTGGCCACCATCGGAAAAATCAGCCCCTCACTCGGCCTGCTGGGGACGGTGTTGGGGATGATTTCCACGCTTGGCGCTCTTCACTCAGCGGGGCCGCTCGCCCACGCGGGGGATCTTTCCGGCGGACTCTGGCAGGCGCTCCTGACCACCGCCGCTGGCCTCGGGGTCGCCATCCCGGTCTACATGGGCTACAATTTTCTGGTGAGTCGGGCCGAGGCCCTGGTGTTGGACATGGAGCAGGCCTCCGCGGATATTTACTCCTATCTCATGGAGATTAAACGCGCGCGTATGGACCTGGAATCGAAATGAAAAACAGCGACTTATTGCACAACCGCAACGTGTTTTATCTGCGCCGCTCGTTCCGCCTCGGGAGTCGGCTGGAGAGAGGCATGCTCGATCCGGCGTCCATGGTCGATATCGCTCTGATCTTTTTTCTCTTCCTCATCACCTCCAGCGCCTACGTCACCCAGCCCGGGGTGCGGATCACCCTGCCGGTGGCCGACAACCTGGAAGGCATTCCCTTCAGCTCGCTCGTCGTCACCGTGTCGCCGGATCACTCGACCAACGACGTGCACTCAGCCCTGGTCTTCTTTGACGACGTGCGCACGGATCTCGAAGGCTTGAGTGAGGCTTTCTCCTCCATGTCCGACGAACAGAAATCGCACACCCTGATCATTCAGGCCGATGAAAAAGTGACGAACAAAGTCATCGTCGACATCAGCGGTAAGGCGCTGGCCGCCGGCATCAAGGATGTGGCGATCGCCGCCCGCTTTCCGCCGCCGAAAAGCGCGCCGTCGATCCCCGTGGAATCTGTTGAACCCGACCGTCCATGAAGATGCGTAAAGGTATTCTCTGGGGTCTGATCATTACCCTCGTGTACACGTGGCATGTGGTGTGGTGGGTCATCCTCGCTCCAGAAATGCCCGAGCGCGTGGTTTCTGCCCGGCCCGCCGCATTGCGATACCTCGCGGTGCAACCGGGTGCGGAAGACCAGGCCGAGGACCTCTGGACGCCCACCCTGTTTGCCTACCCCTTTAAAGCGGGCTTCAGTAAGCCCCTGCTGAAAAAGGACGCGGGCGCCGTTCCACCGCTGCGAATGATTCGCGATCTGTCGGTTGCTCTGGCTCGTCCGATCCCTTCGGATCCGAACGGCATCACGGTGAAAACGCCGACCCTTTTGCCGGAGGTGGAGGCCCGGCTCGCAGATTTCGCATTCTCTCCGAACGCCGTGGAGCACAAGCTGGATGAAAGCCTGCCGCCACTCGTGCTGAGCCGCCGGCTTTCACCTCCCGAGGCCACCTTGCGGGAACGCCCGCTCCCTGAGACCCTCGCCGCGGTGACCAACCTGCCGTGGCAGGCGCAGTGCACGGTAGCCTTTCAGGCCAATGGCTTTGTCGAACGAACCTACATTGAACTCAATCTGGATAACCCGGTCGTGCGCACCCAGCTCCTCGCCTGGGCCCAGGGCCTGCGGCTCACGCAACCGCAGGCCGGCGTGAAGGCCCTCTTCACCGTCTCCCATCTCGTGCCCTATCAGGAACCCGTGCCGGTACCTGAAGCCACAAGCGACGGCGTGGAGGGGCTCGAATGACCTTGCCCATTACCTGGATCATCCTCATCCCCATGGTCTGTTATATGGTGGGCATCCTTTGCTGCAGCCTGGTTTACCGGATGGAACGCCTGCCCCGCCGATCTACGAAAAAGGCGAACATCTATCGCTGTAGCGAATGCAATTCCGTCTACGTCGACCTGCGTAAGGTGCCGCTGACTCGCTGCCCCCATTGCCGCTGCCTGAATGAGGCCATCAAGCGCTAAGCGCGCTCCGGGACGAAAAGGAGTTGCAGCCATGTCGGCCTGTGTTACCTTGGCCGCCGTTTAATCGGATGGGCCAACATGACAGCAAAACCACGCTTTAGCATTAAATCAGCCACTTGGAATCCTGCGCGACCGTCCAAGGTCATCAGTGATTTTCTGACCTTTCCTTCCATCGATCCCGAGGCCGAAAAAGTCGCCAGCGAGGTTCTCGCCGACATCCGCAAGAACGGGGATGCGGCCGTCGTGCGCTACGTGAAAAAATTTGATCGGGCCACGCTCAAGCCGGCGGGGTTTCGCATCAGCGAAGCAGAAATCGCGGAAGCCCGAAAAACCGTCGATGCCGATTTTAAGCGCAACGCCAAAGAGGCTGCGAAACGAATCACCCTTTTTGCCAAGGCGGGCCTGCGCAAGGACTGGATCATGAAAACCCCCTGTGGCGGACGCCTCGGGGAAAAGTACGTTCCGCTCGATCGGGTAGGGGTGTACATTCCCGGCGGCACCGCGCCGCTCGCCTCGACTTCCCTGATGACCGCCTGCCTCGCGCGTGCGGCTGGCGTTCCCGAGATCGTCGCCGTCAGTCCGGCAGGACCGGATGGCCGGGTCAACCCCTACATCATCTATGCGCTGGACCTCGCCGGCGTCACCGAGATGTATCGCATTGGCGGCATCCAGGCCATCGGGGCGCTCGCCTATGGCACCCAGACCATTCGTAAAGTTCAGAAGATCGTCGGCCCGGGCAATCACTACGTCGCCGCCGCCAAAAAGCTCGTCTACGGGCAGGTGGCCCTCGACTCCGTCGCCGGGCCCAGCGAAATTGCCATCCTCGCCGACAGCTCGGCCCCGGCCCGATTCGTCGCGGCCGACATGCTGTCTCAGGCGGAACACGGGAGCGGGATGGAGAAATCTCTGCTCGTCACCACCTCGCGCAAGCTCGCGACGGATGTGGAAAAGGAACTTTGGAAGCAGGCCGCCTCGCTCAGCCGCTCCGACATGGTGTACAAGGTGTTGAAATCCGGCACCCTGATCGTGACCGTAAAAAATCTCGCCGAAGGCGTGGAGATCATCAACCGCTTCGCCCCGGAGCACCTGGAACTCCTGGTCAAGAATCCGCGCACGCTCCTGAAAAAGATCACCGCGGCTGGAGCCATTTTTGTCGGCCCGTGGACCCCCGAAAGCGCGGGCGACTTCGCCGCCGGACCCAGCCACGTCCTGCCGACCGGCGGAGCCGCGGCCATGTTCTCCGGGCTCACCGTGGATGACTTTCGCCGCCGCTCGAGTATCATCGAACTCACGCGCAAGGACCTTTCGGAAGTCCTTCCTGTGATCGAAGCCTTTGGCCGAGTGGAAGGCCTCGATGCGCACGTGCGTTCGGCCCAGGTGAGGTTTGAATAACATGATTCGCAAATCCGTAGAAAAGTTGCATCCGTATACGCCGGGTGAACAACCGAAGGATCCGTCGGTGATCAAGTTGAACACCAACGAGAATCCCTATCCGCCTTCACCCGCGGTGGCGGAAGCCCTGGCCGCGCTGGACCTGGCCAAGCTGCGCAAGTACCCGGATCCGGTCGCGACCGAACTCCGCCAGGCGATTGCCCGCCTGCACGGCGTGCGCCTGGAGCAGGTGATCGTTGGCAACGGTTCGGACGAGCTGCTCGCGATGTGCACCCGTGCCTTTGTCGAACCCGATGGCTTGATCTCCTACCTCGAACCCTCATATTCGCTGTACCCTGTGCTCAGCGATATCGCCGATGTCCGTCAGGAAACCGTGCCGCTTCAGCCCGGGTTTGTAGCCGATTTCTCCGATGTGCCGGATGCCGGGTTGTTCCTGCTGACCAATCCGAATGCGCCGACGAGCATGGCTGCCGATCCGGCCGCGATCCAGGCGTTTTGTGAGGCCTTCGCCGGGGTGGTGATCATCGATGAAGCCTATGTCGATTTTGCCGCGTACGATTGTGTCGAGCTCGCTAAGCGCTTGCCCAACGTCATCGTCATGCGGACCTTCAGTAAGTCGTATTCCCTCGCGGGCATTCGTCTTGGCTATGCCATCGGACCGACGCGCCTGATCGAAGCTCTGTTTAAAATCAAAGATTCGTATAACATAAACGCCTTGAGCCAGGCGGCTGGACTCGCGGCGGTGCTGGATCAGCCGGCGATGCGTGCGAACGCGGAAAAGATTATCGCCACTCGCACGCGTGCGACCAAAGAGCTGGTCGAGATGGGGTACGAGGTGTTGCCGTCTCAGACAAACTTTCTCTTCATCAAACCGCCCGGCATCGACGCCGAAGTCATCTGCCAGCAGCTGCGCAGCCAGAACGTCATCGTCCGGTATTTCCCCGGCGAGGTCACCGGCGCTTACTTGCGGGTCACCGTGGGTACCGACGACGAGATGGACACCTTTTTAAACGCCTTGTAAGTACGCGTAGCTATACGGAATTTATTCCGTCCCAGAGGTTAAGATAGGATCCTTAAGAAATAGGACCCATAGGAGATATACGACCTATTTCACCCTTAGGCCCGCAGCGGTCGCGCCGGATTCCCTACCACGGCATTGCCCGCAGCCACGTTTTCCAGCACAACGCTCCCCATCCCCACCAGGGCGCCTTCGCCGATGCGCAGGTCCCCGCGAATGCATGAGCCCGTCCCCAGGTAACAGCATTGCTCGACCACCACTCGACTCGAGATCATGACCCCGGCGGCAATGCAGCTGTAGTCGCCCACCAGCACTTCGTGGCTGACCACGCTGTTGGGCAAGACGATGACATGTTTGCCCACGATCACATCGCTGGTCACGGTTGCGTTCTGCAGGATCACTGAGCCGATGCCCAGTCGAGCCGATGCGGAAACATACGCCGTGGGATGCACCAGGGTGACAAAGGCACTGTCGTCCAGTCCGGTTTGCGCGATGATCTCGGGTTTGTTCAGGTAGCTTCCCGGGCTGCCAATCCCGTTCACGAAACGGCATTCCGGATACTGAGCCGCCGAGCTCAAGGGGCCGAGAATCGGGTGTCCGTGCTGCCGGGTGCCGTGCAGGTTCTCCCGATCATCGAGAAAGCCCGCGCAGGTGTACAGCGTTTCGCCGGCCGCCAGGTTGAGGTCGTGGAGGGTCTCCAGGATGTCGAGGCTGTTGCCGCCGGATCCCAGAATGATAATCGAGCTGCTCATGGTTCAGGTAATAAGCTTCGGGACTTCACCCGGCTGGGGAAAGCGTCCGCTGGCGTCCTTGGAATAGACGAGTTTCCCGTCCACTTTCACATCGAAGATGCCTCCGCCGCCCGGAATCAGCTCGGGCTGCACGCCGAGGGCCTGCTGGAGCTCAGCCGACAAACTGTCGGCCTTGGGTTTGTAGTTTCAAGCGGTGCAATATTTGATCGTGATGTGCATGGCTTCTATATGCGGGAGCGGATCGCACGCGTCAAACGGTTTTCGGAGGCCATCGAAGACAGGAGGCGGGGGATCCTCTACCCATTATATGTTTGCAAAACCGGGTGCCGCGCTTATGTTTTCGCCCGTTTTTACCCGCCCGGAGCGCGATTTGGGCGTTTTCCGATCATCGGAACGATTTTCCCCATGCGTTCCGATCATCGGAAACCGGTTGCGGGCCGCTAATCCAATCGAGGAAACATCATGTTACGCACGCACACTTGTGGAGAATTGAACAAAGAGCACGTCGGTGCCCAGGTCAAACTATGTGGATGGGTCGATACCGTCCGCGACCAAGGTGGCCTCGTATTCATCGACTTGCGCGATCGCTACGGCATCGTTCAGGTGACCATTGACGCCGCCTCCTCACCTGAAGCCGCCGGCCTCGCCCACCACGCACGTACCGAATGGGTCATTTGCGTGAAAGGCGAAGTCGTCGCCCGTCCGGCCGACATGGTGAATCCGAAACTCGACACCGGCGAAATCGAAGTCACCGGCGCCAGCGTGGAAATCCTCAACCAGAGTCCGACCCCGCCATTCCCTCTGGACGACGTGAAAGCTGCGAAGGTCAACGAAGAGCTGCGCATGGCCAACCGCTATCTCGACCTGCGCCGTCCGAGCATGCAGAAAAAGCTGCGCCTCCGGCACAAGATGACGCATGCCATTCGTTCGCACTTCGACCAGTTGGATTTTGTTGAAGTTGAGACACCCATCCTGACCAAGAGCACGCCCGAAGGCGCGCGCGACTACCTCGTGCCCAACCGGATCACCCCGGGCACCTTTTACGCGCTGCCGCAGGCGCCTCAGCAGTACAAGCAGCTGCTCATGATCGGTGGCCTGGATAAGTACTTCCAGATGGCTCGCTGTTTCCGCGATGAAGATTTGCGTTCAGACCGTCAGCCGGAATTCACCCAGATCGATTTGGAAATGTCCTTCGTCGAAGCCGAAGACATCTACGGCGTGATCGACGGTTGCCTCGTGGCCGCGATGGACGCAGCGGGTCATCCTGCGCCCACCCTGCCGATCCCGCGCATGACCTGGCAGACCGCGATGGACGACTACGGCTCCGACAAGCCGGACACCCGCTTCGAGATGAAGCTCACCAACCTCTCGGACATGTTCGCCGGAACGGACTTTAAAGTGTTTGGCTCCGTGCTCAAGAGCGGCGGCGTGATCAAGGCGATCAATGCCAAGGGTCTCGCCGGGGTGCCGATCCGGGTCATCGACGAATGGACGGTTCTGGCCAAGCAGCACGGCATGGGCGGGCTCGCCTTTATCCGTGTGCAGGAAGATGGCACCTGGAAGTCGCCGATCACCAAATTCTTCTCCGAGACCGAGCTGGCGCAGTTGAAAGAGATCATGAACATCGAAACCGGCGACCTCGTCCTGTTTGCTGCATCGAAAGCATCGGTGGTGAATCCTTTCCTTGGCGCGCTGCGCCTGCAGGCCGCCGAGCAGATCGAAGGCATGATCCCCGAGAACCTGTTTAACTTCACCTGGGTGACGGATTTCCCCCTGTTTGAAGAAACCGAAGAAGGGGGGATGCGTCCGACGCACCACCCATTCACGGCTCCGCATCCGGATGATCTGGCCTTGCTGGAAACCGATCCATTGAAGGTGCGGGCCCAGGCCTACGACGTCGTCCTGAACGGCGTCGAGCTCGGCTCCGGCAGCATTCGAATTCACGACAGCCAGCTGCAAGGCCGGATGTTTGAGTTGCTCAAGATTGCCCCCGAAGAACGCGAAAGTCGTTTTGGCCACCTGCTCCGGGCGTTGAGCTTCGGCGCACCGCCCCACGGTGGCATCGCCCTCGGCTTCGACCGCCTCGCCATGCTCATGGCCGGTGGCGAAACCATCCGCGACGTCATCGCCTTCCCGAAAAACCACAAAGGCATCGATTTGATGATGGAAGCGCCTTCCACCGTGGACCAGAAGCAGCTGGATGATGTCTACATCAAGCTGGCGCTGCCCGACGACGAGGTTTGAGGCGAGCGCATGCTCCCGCAGCATGCCTGGTTGTCCAGCCTGAAGGGCTATCGTATCTCAGCCCGGGGTTCTTGAACCCCGGGACATACGGTTTGTCGGGAACCAACCCCAACGGGGTTGCGTAGGGGAGGTTT
>JBLIND010000100.1:0-17624 GCA_047639095.1 Candidatus Omnitrophota bacterium
CACCTCAACGCCGGTCGGGAAGGCGTTAAAGATCAACCGCCCGACCTTCCGTTCCAGGATCGCAACCAAGTCCGCATAGTCGGCCAACTCTTCGTCAGTGCCGAAAAGAGTCGCGGTAAGATGGCCTTCGAGGCTCTCGGCCATCGCAAGCATCTCGTCTCGTGATGCGCACTGACCCAGCAGGGAGCTCGGGCCGAATACTTCTTCACTCAGACGTGGGTCATCCAGCAAGGCCTGAGCCTGGGTAACCATGAAGGCCGCACCCCCATCGTTCCCCTCCCCGGCATGGGATGCGAGAAGCTCGACGGCGGCATGTCCCGTCAGGCGTTCAAGGCCTGCACGATACGCGGTTGCGATTCCTGCATGTAACATCGTCTGATTCGTGGATGCTTGAACCGCGCTGGTAACCTGCGCGATAAAGTCCGGCAACTGCTCGTCGACCAGGGCCAGGCTGAGTCCGGGGTTTGTGCAAAACTGGCCCGCGCCCATGGTGAGCGACTGCGCGTAGCCCTGGGCCAGCTGTTCCCCCCGCTCCTTCAAAGCACCCGGCAGAAAGAAGACAGGATTCACGCTCCCCATTTCCGCGTATACCGGAATGGGCGCTGGACGCGATGCAGCCGCAGCAAACAAGGCACGACCGGCTCCAAGCGATCCGGTAAAACCAACCGCCTGGATGGCCGGATGCATGACCACCTGCAAACTGGTTTCGTTGGCGACGCCCTGGATGAGGGAAAACCATCCCGCAGGCAGACCCGCGGCGGCAACCGCGCGCGTGAGGGCACCGGCCACCAGTTCCGAAGTGCCTGGATGGGCAGGATGGCCTTTTACCACGACCGGGCAACCCGCCGCGAGGGCACTGGCGGTGTCGCCGCCCGCCACCGAAAACGCGAGCGGAAAATTGCTCGCACCGAAAACCGCCACCGGGCCGAGCGCGATGTGCACCTGCCGGACATCCGGCTTCGGCAAGGGGGCACGATCGGGCAACGCGGTATCAATGCGGGCATCGACCCAGCTCCCCTCTTCGGCCACGGATGCGAACAGGCGCAGCTGACCGCAGGTACGGCCGCGCTCGCCCTGGATCCGACCCTGCGGCAAACCAGTTTCCGCCATCGCGCGCTCGATCAGCGCATCGCCGAGCGCTTCGATTTCATCTGCAGCCGCATTCAGCAGCTGTGCGATGCAGGCCGGCGTGGGGCGAACCGCAGCGAAGGCCTCGGCCGCGGCGGTACACGCGGCGTTTACGTCGGCTTCGGTCGCGGCAACGAAACCCGGCTCGAGCGCCGACAAGGTCGCAGGATTCTGGGCGTGAAAAGTCAGTGATCCCGAGGTGCTGGCGATCCCGGCGATAATGCTGTGTCCGTGCATACTCATATAGAATGTTTCCTGTTAGAGTGAAAGTCGGCGGGAGCGATCCCGCATGATGTTCAGGCAACCGTATTGCTCAAGGTGCCGATGGGCTCGATGGTAATGTGAATCTGGTCTCCAGCCTGGAGGGTAAAATCGCCTTCGGGAATAATCCCGGTTCCGGTGAGCAGAAAACCACCATTCGGAAAACTGTTGTGGCGCGTGAGGTAGCTAACCAGCTCTTCCGGCTGCCGCTTCATCTGGGACAGATCGGTATGACCCGCGTATACCTCACGCCCGTCGCGATCGATACGCAAGTCAATCGCGGTCTCCGGCGGAAGCGGCGTCGAGGTCATTAAAATGCAAGGCCCCAGAGCACAGGCCTGGTCGTAGGTTTTCGCCTGGGGAAGATACAACGGGTTCTCCCCCTCGATGGACCGGGAGCTGACATCGTTACCGATGGTCAGTCCGACAATTTTACCCGCGCGGGAAATGCACAGGGTCAATTCCGGCTCGGGCACATTCCATGGTGAATCGTCGCGAATGCGAATCAAGCCACCCGGACCGCTCACGTGATGCGGATTGGCTTTGAAAAACAATTCCGGGCGTTCCGCATCGTAAACGCGATCATAAAAGTTCGCGCCACCGGAGGCCTCGGATTCTTCCATGCGCGCGGCACGACTCCGGAAATACGTAACGCCTGCCGCCCAGACCTCCTGGCTTTCGATCGGCGCACGCAAGGCCAGCGGATCGTCGATGGCCTGCGACCGCGTCGCCTGGATCAGCGCCAGCGGATCATCGGCCGTGAGTATTTCATCGAGACCCGTCGCGCCGAGCGAAAAGAACCCGACCTCATCTTCGACGACCCAACCTTGTTTTGTGTAATAGAGTTTCATTCTTTAAACGCACCTTTGTCGTACATGTCCCAGAAAATTTGCGGCGGCATCAAGTCGCTCTGCTGATTAAACTGCAGGCCCAACTCGCGTAAGCTCGGGTTTGCCCGAATCAAATCGATCCCCTTGGTGATCCGGCCGGGGGTAAAGACCAGCCGGGTGAGCGGCATGCTGGCAATCGGGGTCAGGTCGGTCACCGGCGTGCCGCCAATGTGCAATCGCTGCAGCGTTTTGATCTGGGCCAATGGCGCAAGATCCATGACGCGCGTGTTTTCCAGGGTAATGCTCTCCAGCGGGCTTTTCGCCAGTGGACTCACATCGGAAACCCGCGTGCCGGTCAACCAAAGCATTTTCAAGGGCGCACCTTCCAGCGCCGAGATGTCGCCGACTTCGGTGCCGACCATATTCAATTCGGTCAACGGCATCCCTTTCAGCGGCCCGATGTCTTTTACGAACGTTTCGCTGATGTACATGTTTTCGATCGGCGCGCCGCGCAAGGGCTCGAGATCCCACACCCGGGTTTGCTCGATGTAAAAAGCGGTCAAGGGCATGCCGCGCAAGGGCGCCAGGTTTTCAAGGGGCGTTTGCGGGGCTTCAAAATGCAGCAGGGGCACGCGGCTCAGCGCCGAGATGTCGGTGATGGGCTGACCGGTCAGATTGACCATGCACCCGACGCCCTGAAAAACGATCTCCCCTTCGCCCGCATATTTTGGATTGGCCTTCATCAGCGCGTTCTGGATTGCCTGGACCTGCGTCGAAGCGGCTCCGGGAGCCGGGGGCGGGGGGGTGGGCGCAGCCTGGGGAATCGGTGCCGGTGGAGCAACGGGAGATGCGACCGGTGCCGGTGCAGCCGGCCCTCCTTCATCCGCAGGAATGGCCGCGGCCAGGGCTTCCGGATCCTGGTCCGTCACCGGGACCTGCTCCTTCCCACATCCACTGAAGAGCAGGCACAGGGGTAGGCAGTAATAGATAAGGCGTTGCATAAGGGTATTCCAAGTGAGGTTCACGTAGTGGGATCGACCCTGAGCAGGGTAATCGAGATATTGTCCAGACCGCCGGCACGATTGGCGGCATCCACCGCGCGGCGGGCGAGATCGCCCAGATGATCCATCGAGCCTTGCAACCGCGCAAGCATTTCGGCATCGGACAACATATTGTAAAAACCATCTGAACAGATGAGCAGAAGATCAGCTGCTTCGAGTTCGATGTAGGTACATTCAAGCGCCACTACATCGCTCACGCCAACCGCACGGGTAATAATGCCTTGCAGGAAGAATGGCACCAGGCTTTCGTCATCCAGCCCGGCCTCGGCGGCGGGCGAATGATCGACCATGAGCTTGATGAGCATGTTACTTCGCTTCACGTACACGCGGCTGTCGCCGGCATGCAGGATCGCCGCTCGGCGTGGATCCATGGCATCGAGGAGGAGGGTGACGACGGTCGTCCCCATGCCCCGGGTTTCCAGCTCTTCGGATTTCAGCCGAATCCATCGACTGGCATCATTACAAGCGGTGCGCATGGCTTCGATTTTCAGCTGCAGGCCCGCGAGCGGATCGATCCCGGTGAACGCCCGCTGTACATGGTCGACGACAGCTTTACTGGCGATATCGCCACCGCCGGCCCCGCCCATGCCATCCGCAACCAGAAACAGTCCACATTCCGGGAGGTTGAGCATGGAGTCTTCGTTTTTCTGGCGCCGAAGGCCTACGTCAGAGCGCGAGGCATATTGGATATTATTAAATACCTGAGACTTGTTCATACACACCAAAACGTCGATACTGTTTGCGCGTGGAAACAGAAATTTAATAGAACCGCTTCCAGCGAATGAGCACAACCATGAAATGTATCAAAAAGACTTTGTTAAGCCTGAGCGCAGCCCTCCTGATCACATCCTGCGCTACCAAGGCCCCTCCTCCGCCGGGCAACAACCACCTGGATGCGGGCTGGTACATCTTTGATTGCGATGCGATCTACAAAGAGGGATTGTGCCAAGTGAGTAAAATCGCTCAAGGGTACAAGGTGAATCTGGTCGAGAGTTTCGCCGGGGACCTCGAGCTCCACACGACGAGTGTGCGCAATGAGGTGCAGTTCAAAAATCCGAACGTCGACTACGGCGAGTTGAAGCGAACGCTCTCTGGCGAGGGCTACATGATGGGTGCAAACACCGCGCAAGGCACGGCGACGTCCTGGATCAAAAGGAGCCGCCACCACCGCGAAAATCGTCCCTGGACCTTGCGACCCGCGACGGAACGCGAAGTGCAGAAAGTCCTGCTGCGCTTAAAGGCGCGCGGCCAGGCAATCGAGTAAACACCGCGGGCTAGCCGCAGGCATCCGCGAGCTCGAGAATCACGTCCACCATGCGGATATCCGTGCCCACGGCCGGGGTGTAACGCAGGGTCTTACCGAGCTGGGTGACTTCCCCCGAGGCCAGGCGCAGGTCCTCCGGAATGGTTTCGGTGACGTGCCAGCCATCCGCGATAAACAGCGGTACCATCACGATATCCGTTTGCGCGGCCCGCTCAAAAATTTCCTGGACGAAGGGTTCCTGATCGATGAACACCGTCACCACTTCGGCAAAGCGACCTTGCGCACGCACGCGCTCCGCCTGAAGGTAGACATTCTCAGCCGACTGCGGATTCCGAGGCGTTCCATGCCCTAAAACCGCGAGCGTCGTCTGCGCATCGGCACCCGCGGCGAGCGCCTGCTGGACAATGAGATCGGCAAGCAGGGGATGACCGCCAACCGGCTCCGTGTAGCGAATGATCTTGCCCTCCCGATGCGTGAGCGGGCCCGCCAGCTTCATCTCGCGCGGGATGACCTCTTCTGTATAATAGCCGCGCGAGATAAAGTACGGAACGATCGTGATTTCATCACTGCTGAGCGCGTCGAGCAGGGTGGAGACGTGGGGCTCCTCCTTCCACAGGGCACAGCGTACTTCGTCGTAAAGCCCTCGAGCCCTGATCGCCTGAACCGCCTGACAGATCGGCTTGCGGGTATTCGGATTCCGCTGGGAACCGTGGCCGACAATGACGAGGGCCCTACGCTTGCTCGGCATAACTTCCCGCCAACTGACCACAGGCTGCATCGATATCCATACCGCGTTGAATCCGGATCGAACAGGGCACCCCGCGTTCATCGAGCAGCTCTTTAAAGCGGGTGACCGATTCGCGGGTTGAACGGGCGAGGCCGGTATCGGCCACCGGGTTCCAGGGGATCAGATTCACATGGCAGGGAAAGCGTTTTTCCAGGAGGAGGTTCGCGAGGGCTTGCGCCTCGTCTTCGGAATCGTTCTCGCCCGCGATCAGGCAATATTCGAACGAAACCCGCCGTCCGGTTTTGGCCGCGTAGGCGCGCGAGGCCGCGATGAGATCCGCGATCGGATAGCGCTTGTTGACCGGCATGAGGGCCGAGCGACGTTCGTCATAGGCGGTGTGCAGGGAGATGGCCAGGTTGATCTGCAGGGGTTCATCCATGAGTTTTTCGATGCCGGGAATCAAGCCGACGGTCGACACGGTAAAACTGCGCGCGCCCATGTTAAAGCCATCCGGATCGTGCAGCCGCTCCACCGACGCCCACCAGTTGTCGTAATTATTGAAGGGCTCGCCCATGCCCATGAAGACCACGTTCGTCAGGTGAGGGGGAAAATTATCCGCGTGTACGCGATGGCTGTTCTTCGGCACCGGCTGGCCCTGCATGGAGGCAATTTCACGCGAGGCCCAGAGCACCTGCTGCACCATGTCGCCGGGGGTAAGGTCCTGCAGAAAGCCGAGCTTGGCCGTCGCGCAGAAGACGCAGCCCATGGGACACCCCGCCTGACTGCTCACACAGACCGTCGCGCGATCTGGATAGAGCATGAGCACCGACTCGATGGTCTCACCACCGGTCATGCGCCAGATAGCTTTCCGGGTAAGCCCCTTGTCGCCCTTGCGCACATCGACCAGGGTCAAGGCCCCCAGACTAACCTCTTCGGCCATGCGGGAGCGAAGCGCGGCGGGAAGATCGGTCATCTCATCCAGCGAACCCGCGCGCTTAACATAAAGCTGTCGATAGAGCTGTTTGGCCCGAAAAGCCGGCTGGTCCCATGCGCGCATGGCGCTGGACAAATCCTCAAGGGAGGCATTATAGAGGTTAATTTTTTTTGTTTCCATATGAACCAAATCCACTGAACGACCGTTTATACCATAAAACGAGGTAAATCCTATGATAGTCAACCGTTCAAATATCGCCGCCCTGTGTACCCTGATCGCTCTGAGCTGCTCCGCCCAGACGAAAGTCAGTACTGCCGCATCCAGCAAACTCTCCATTCCTGAATCCCTGCGCAACGAGGCCAACATGGCCATTGATCGGGCCGAAAAATGGCTGCTGAAGAACCAGCAGGATGACGGACACTGGTCCAGTCCCGAATTCCCGGCCTTAACCGCCTTCCCGGTCTGGGCGCTTACCCTCGATGGGAAATTCAAAAAGGAGCCGGTGGAAAAAGCGGTTGCCTTCATCCTGGCCAACCAGCGGCCCAACGGATCCATCTGGGCCAGCCCCAGCGAAGAACGCAAAGGAGGCGGTTTGCCGAACTACAACACGGCCATTTCCATGACCGGCCTGCACATGGTGGGCGACGAAAAGCTTCGGCCGGCCATTTTGAAGGCGCGCAAGTTCATGGTGTCAAGCCAGCACGGCGGTGACGACATCTTTAAAGGCGGCTTCGGGTACGACAACGCAACGGGACGCCCCTACACCGACCTGAGCAACACCTACATCGCTGCCGAAGCCATGCGGCTCACGGAGTCGGCGGAAGACTTTCGCCCGGATGGCAGCAAGGTCTCCAAGCTGGATCGCAAGGCGCTCGCCGATTACGTAACCCGCCTGCAGATGAAGGACGGCGGCATCATCTATAAACCCAATGAGAGCAAGGCGAGTTCGACCGAAGAAAACAAAGACGGCGCCTTCCGCAGTTACGGCAGCATGACCTACGCCGGCCTGTTGACCATGATCTATTCCGATGTGGACAAGGGTGATCCCCGGGTGAAGTCCGCCTTCGACTGGTCGCGCAAACACTGGAGCCTCGACACCAATCCCGGCATGGGGAACGAAGGGCTGTTCTACTTTTACAACGTGCTGAGCAAGGCCCTCGCGGCGATGGACATTGACACCTTCGAGGTGGGTGAGGCGAAGAAGGAGATCAACTGGCGCACCGAGCTCACGCATAAGCTGATCAGCCTGCAGAAGATCGAGGCGGATGGCACCGGCTTCTGGACAAACCCGGAGAGCCGCTGGATGGAAGCCGACCCGACCCTGGTGACCAGCTACGCCCTGATCGCGCTGAAGAACGCGCTGAATTAACAGCTGCGGGAACCGCCACAAACCCGGTCATGGGGCCTTGTGCGCCGCAGTCCGTAAAAATTCCCGCACAAGATCGTGAATATACACGTATATTAGACACGATGCTGAGACTTTCTGACACCCAACTGAACCATACCTGCGCCGGCTACAGCCGACGCGATTTCATTCGCGCCGGCAGCCTCGGCCTGGCTGGGATGAGCCTGCCAAACCTGCTAAAAGCCAAGGAATCCGGGCTGCCAACCACCGGAAAGTCCGTGGTTGTGCTGTTTCTTCAGGGGGGGCCACCCCACATCGAAACCTTCGATCCCAAGATGACCGCGCCGGCGGAAATCCGCAGCATCACCGGGGAAGTCAAAACAAGCCTGCCCGGGGTCACCTTCGGGAGTACCTTCCCCAAAATGGCCAAAATCGCTCACAAGTTGGCGGTCGTGCGGTCCTACGGTTCACAAAATGGCGGCCACACCTATGAAAAGGTGATGATCGGCGGAAACGAGATGGAAGCCTCCATGGGGGCGATTTACAGTCGGGTCGCGGGAACCAACCATCCGGTCACCGCCATGCCGTCGAACGTGCTCATTCTGCCCGAGGCGGTTTCACCGGGTTTAAAGCTCCAGAGCAACTTCGAAACCGGCGCGTTGAAGTCGCTCTATCCCACGGGAGAACTGGGAGCCGCCATGGCACCGTTCAACCCGGCGGGCGGCGGCGAAATGCAGGACAACATGCAATTGAATATCGAGCCACATCGCCTGACCGATCGACGCGGCCTGCTTGCGCGCCTGGACAACCTCCGTCGGCAGGCGGACAAGGATGGCATCGACGATATGGATCGTTTCCAGCAACAGGCCTTCGATGTCATCACCCGCGGCGTCGGCACCGCCTTCGATCTTTCGACGGAAAATCCACGCACCATCGCCCGCTACGATACGCAGCACCTCTTCGACGAAAAGAAATTGCAGCGCTGGAACGACATGCGCCGGACGACCAACAAGCTCGGCTTACAGATGTTGATGGCGCGCAAGATGTGCGAAGCCGGTTGCGGCTTTGTCACCGTCTCGGATTGCGGGTGGGATTACCATGCGAACAACAACAGTCCGAAAAACATGGCCGGCATTTACCCCATGGGTGGGCAGGTCGACCATGCGGTCACCGCCTTCCTGGAAGATCTCGAAGCCCGCGGAATGAGCGACGACGTGCTGTTGATCATCACGAGCGAAATGGGTCGTACCCCTAACCTGGATAAGAACGGTGGTCGGGGTCATTACGGAAACCTCACGCCCCTGGTCTTCGCGGGTGGCGGGCTGAACATGGGCCAGGTCATCGGCGAATCCGATGCCGGTGCGGCGAATCCCGCCACGCGGGGATACACGCCTCAGCACCTGTTGGGAACGGTCATGCACACCTTGTTCGACCTGAACAAACTGCGGGTAACCGATGGGCTGCCCAACGAGATTATCAATCTCGCCAACCGGGCCGAGCCCATCCCCGAACTCATTTAGACAGCTTCGCGCTCCGGTCTAGCTCCAGAGGTTCTCGCCGTAGCTCCATCCTTCACGGACCGGCTCTTTAATCAGCACATCCAATTCAGGCTGACCTTTGACCTTCATGGTCGCCGCATCCCACTCGATGGTTTTGCCGGTGCGCTGCGCCATGGCGCCGAGGGCAACCACTTCCGTAAGCGGTGCCGCGTAGTCAAAGTTTGAACCCGGAGTTGGGCCGTCTCCCGTGATTGCCCGGAACCATTCCTCAATCGGTCCGTCGCCCACGTCGGGGAGTTTTTCGATCTTGTTCAGCTCACCTTTCACCTCCATAAAGTGCGCAGCGGGCGTCAGCATAGGGCTGTTCGGACGCATGCCGGAGTGATACAGCGTTTCCTTGGTGCCTTCCATATACATGCCACCTTCTCCGGCCAGGGGCTTTTTGTCCCAGCGACGGGGCTTCGGCACTTCGTAGCCTTTCTCAAACCACTTCATGACCACTGGCGGCTTCGCTCCACGCGCCGGGAAATGATAGGTCACAACGGAACCCATAGGGATAAACTCTTCGTTCAAGGGCTCCTGCCGCTCGACTTCGACCTTAGTCGGAGCACCCAGGTCTAATGCCCAGAAGGGTGCATCGAAGGTGTGACAGCCGATGTCGCCGAGTGCCCCGCAGCCATAGGGCCACCATCCGCGCCAGGTCACCGGGCAATAGTGCGGACTGTATTCGCGATGAGCGACGGGACCCTGCCACAAGTCCCAATCGAGCTCGGGGGGAATCGCTGCCGTTGGTGCGGGAAAGGATTTCGGCGGCACAAACCACGGCGGATTCGGACGGTTGGTCCAGGTGATGACTTCGGTGACATCACCAATCACGCCGGCATCGGTCCACTCTTTGATCCGACGCATGCCGGGAAAGGTATGGCCCTGATTCCCCATCTGGGTGACGACCTTGTAATGCTTCGCCGCTTTCTGCAGGGTGCGAATCTGCCAGATGTTGTGCGCGAGCGGCTTCTGGACAAACGCATGCTTGCCACGCTCCATCGCAGCCATGACGGCCGGGAAATGGGTGTGATCGGGGGTCGACACACAAACGGCATCGATCTCCTTGTGCATCTTGTCCATCATCACGCGGAAGTCTTTGAACTTCGCAACCTGCTCATGCTTCTTGAACGTGCCGCCTGCTCGCTTGGCATCGAGATCGCATAAGGCCACGAGGTTCTGTTTCTTCGCAGCCTCGCCGGTGGCGTAACCACCCATGCCGCTGATGCCAACAACGGCGACATTGATTTTACTGTTGGCGTTCCCTCCTTCTTTTCCGATGGAAAAAAGTGGGATCGTGGTGGATGCGGCTGCGGCGGCCGATCTTTGCATAAAGCCGCGACGGGTGGTCATCTTATGGGACATGGTGGAACTCCAGGTTGGCAGGTTAACATGCGTCCCAGCAGTGTACGAATAAACCCGGAAACAGCGCAAGCCTGCATTCCCCGACTCGAGCGAGGATGTCTCGAAAGCCCTTTCACCATTCAACGTGGGTACAAAAAAAATCGCCCCCGCTTTGCAGCGGAGACGATAGGAGGAGGAGGGTTATTAACCCGGAGTATTAGCCCAGGTGATCTATTTTAAATCGTTCACAGAATCGTTTAAATTATTCACGGAGCGCAGGCCTTCACCCTCTTGGATCCGGGTGGAGCGAACATAATCCGAAAGGATGAATCGGAGGAACTCCACGCCACTGCTTTTGTAGAGGAAATGGTCCGCCCCGAATTCCATGCACAAGGGGAGGTATTGCTTGTTGGCTACGTCGGTATAGATGATCTTCAAGGTAGTCGGCAGGTAGTCGGTAAGCGTGTTGAGCAGCGAGAGATCAAGTACCCCACGGTGAAGATTATCCATAATCACAATGTCAGGGTGATACTGCTTGAGGAAGGCAGGATTGGTCCCGTTGTAGGTAAACAAGGTCACCGCCTTTACCCCATCAATACGGGGTAGAAGGTCTTCAAGACGGTTTAATGCTATGGGATCGCTATCGGCTACGTAAATTTTCATTCTGGGATCAACGGTTAATCCCCCTTACGATACACATATCGGACTATATGTTTATAATGAAATAATTATTTACGTCACCTATGGAAAACCAGCTGAGAAGCGGGCGAGCTTCGGTATTTGGGGAATACCTGTCTGTTCAGCCGTCCAACAGCTCATGTCGTATGGCGAACTGCATGATTTGCGCGTTATTCTCAAGATTCAGCTTCTCCAGAATCCTGGATCTGAAGGTACTGATCGTTTTTACACTGAGACTGAGCTCGTTTCCGATTTGGGACACCGTCATCCCCCCCGCAATTTTCCGAAACACTTCAAATTCCCGGTTTGAAAGGGTGGCCACCAGCGACCTGGGCTCGCCAACAAGCTGATCTGCCAGTTCGGACTCCACTTCAGACGTGATGTATTTACCCCCGTTCAGGAGGGCGGCAATGGCTTCAGCGATGTCATCAGCAGGCGACTGCTTGTTGATATAGCCCGAAGCACCCGCCTTGATGCAGCGTATCGCAAACTCTTTGATCGGGTAGGCCGAAAGCATGAGAATGGGCAGATCGGGCTTGTCCCGATGGAAATCCTTCAGCAGATCGATCCCGTCCCGTCCCGGAATGTTGATATCGAGGACGACCACATCCCAATCATCCGAAAGGACCATGCTGTAGGCTTCCTGGCTGTTCGCAGCCTCGCCAATCTGATGGTATTGACCCAATTTCTGCCGGATAATCATCCCGATGCCCTTGCGCAACAGCGGATGGTCATCAATCAGGAGAATTTTCTTTTTGTCTGCTATTTCCATGGTGCTATGAGGTCCATAAATAGCTCAGCACAAAAAAAGGGACAAATGGTAGCAAAAAGTAGACAAACCACTTGTTCAAATCGGACATTTTATGTACTAACCCGACTTTCTACTCGAAGATAACCTGGCCAAACTCATGAGAAAAACAGCTAAAACCTTTCTACATTCACACAAAACAACCGCTGTTGTGGGCTTCGCCTCCATTCTTCTTGTGACGGTGCTTACCGGCTGCGACTCAGGTAGTAAAAAAAGCACCAGCCCCACCCTGGCAACCGCCGAGACGAGTAGCGCAGATGAAACGGCCAGTTCGGAAACGGCCAGTTCGAAAACCGACAGCGGCGCAAAAACGGATGACGACACCGCGGTTAAATCGAGCAGCGCATCCGGCTCCCGCAAGATCCTGTGCTTCGGTGACAGCATCACCCTTGGCGTAGGCACCTCGGAACCCTACCCCAGCAAGCTTGCCCGCATCACCGGTGACCAGGTCATCAATGCAGGCATCCGAAGCCAGACCAGTGCCCAGGGCTTGCGCCGCATCGGCGGAGTGCTCTCGCAACACAAACCCACCCACGTCTGCCTCCTGTACGGGACGAATGATGTGCGCGTAGGCATCAGTTCCGGAGAGACCGGCAACAACATCGCAGGCATGATCGCTGCCGCCAAAGCATCCGGAGCAAAAGTTATTGTCGGCACCCTCCCTCCCCTCCACGAGCACGGTGGCACTTTAAAGGGTGCCGTTGATGCCGCAAACGAACGCATCCGCAGCGCGGCAGGTTCCAAAGGCGCCTCGATCGCAAATGTCGCGGGGGAATTCGGGAGCGGAGCGGGCACCATAAACAACGACGGGATCCATCCGAACAACAGCGGCGCGGCGATTATCGCGGTGACGTTCTCGGAAAAACTCTAATCCTCCGACCAACGCTTCCCATGGTTCAAAACCAGCGATGCGTTTTGGATGGGCGAAGCGGACCCGGATCGCACGTGTGCACGATTAATTTGCGCATCCGTTTGTCCTCGTCGTAGACCGCGTGAATCATCTCCCTTTCCGCACCCCGGACCAGAATAAACTGCTTGGGTCGGGCGAGCGGAATCGGCTTGGGATCCAGTCGAAGAAACCACTTCGTAAACGCAATCATCTCGGGTAATTTAACCGGACCACGGCCTGAACACAAGGGAGTATCGTATGCGCGCAATCGGAAATATCATCGAAGTCGAATCTCTGGCCGAATTTACCGCCCTCCAGGGGCAACTGATCAACATCGCCGTCCAGGGATTGGATCTGTCCAAAACGGTCATTGATCCCGATGAGCTCACCATCGAGAACGCATGGTTTCTCGGCTGCACCTTTTCCTCCCATGAGCGGGTGAGCCAACTGCGAGCAGCCGGCGCGATGATTTTTCCCGGCTTTGAAGACCTTCCCTACCAACCGTATCGCAGCAGCTTGTACACCGTCGACGAGCTGATGGAGGGCTATGACCCGGAAGACGACCAAAGCGTGGACCGGAAGATCTACGATCACTTCGTGCACCACAAAAATGCGGGCACCGACATCATCGAGGCGCTCGCGCAGCGGCTCCACGATCACTCCATCGACAACGCCCTCCACGCCCTGCTGGAAGGCCGTCACGACGCGGGCGGACGCAAGAAACCCGTCGGCATCATGGGCGGACACGGCACGCGCCGCACCGATCCCTTTTTCAACATCGTCAGCCGCATCGCCCGCCAGCTCACACGCGACGGAAAATATGTGGTTACCGGCGGCGGCCCTGGCATCATGGAAGCGGGCAACCTGGGCGCCTGGCTCGCACCCTATCCGGATGAAGCGCTGGACGAGGCCCTCACCCTCCTGGCGAAGAGTCCGCATTACACCAGCCCCGGATATCTGGATGCCGCCCGTCGCGTGGTCGAACACTTTCCCGATGGCGCCGGCAGCCTCGCCATTCCCACCTGGTTTTACGGACACGAACCGAGCAACCTGTTCGCCACCGACATCGCCAAATATTTCAGCAACAGCCTTCGCGAAGACGGTCTACTCGCGATTGCCATCTACGGGGTCATCTACGCGCCCGGGTCCGCCGGCACCCTTCAGGAAGTTTTCATGGACCTCTGCCAGAATCATTACCGCACCTTCAAATACACCAGCCCCATGGTTTTTCTCGGCAAGGAATATTACCGGGATGAAACCATGCTCTACCCCCTGCTGCAGAAATTCGCGGAAGGCCGCGACTACGAACCGTATCTGGCCATCAGTGACGATGCCGAGGAGATCGTGGAATTCATTCACGATCATCCACCGGTGCGCCTGGACCTGGCCTGAAATCCTTCCGTCATTCATCCATAGCACCCATCGAGATGCGGATCGGAGATGGATGGAATAGGGATCCCCGAATCGGTTATTGCTAGCTGCTTGCGTCGGCTTATGCTCCACTCCGCAGATGCTCGAAGCGACCCTTGATCGACCTGCGGCCTCATATAGCCAACGCATGACGCTCCTCGCATCACTCTACGTGACGCAGGCGGTTCCGCTGGGCTTTTTCATCGAAGCCGTTCCAGCCATCGGGCGTGATTTGGGTTTGAGCCTGGCCACCATCGGCATGCTGCAAGCCCTTGCGCTTCCCTTCATGCTCAAGTTTCTCTGGGCGCCGATGGTGGATCGTGTCGGCTCTCCGCGCCGAGGTCATTACCGGTCCTGGTTGATCCCGCTGCAGGTTTCCGCGGCATTGCTTCTGGCGATGCTGGCCGTCTTCTCTCCGCAGTTCCTTTCTCCCTGGATGCTGCTCGGGGGCGCTGTGTTCATGCTGCTCGCGTCTACACAAGACATCGCTACAGACGGGCTGGCCGTGAAGATGTTGGAGCCTCAGGAGCGCGGAATGGGCAATGGGGTTCAAGTGGGCGGATTTTACCTGGGACAGATTCTCGGGGGTGGATTGATCCTCGTGGTTTACGGTCTGTTCGGTTGGCGCGCGGCCTTGCTGACCATGGCCGCTTTGATGGCCCTGCCGTTATTGAGTCTACATGCCTTCGTCGAACCTGCCGGATCGCCGCTTGCTCGAGCATCCGAAAAGCGACCGGGTTGGCGTACCTTCGGTCGTTTTTTTAAACGGCCCGGTGGTTGGATCTGGTTGGCGGTCTTATTGTTTTATCGCGCAGGCGATGCCATGGCGATTACCATGGCCAAACCGATGTGGATCGACCTCGGCTACTCCTTGACGCAGATCGGTCTGCTGATCGGCCTCGGAAATTCATTCGCGGCCATGGCGGGTGCCCTCCTCGGAGGTGCCTGGGTGAGCCGCCTGGGGAGAAAGCGCGCGCTGGTTGGCTTTGCTGCCCTGCATGCGATTGCGCTCTTGGGCTATATCCTGCCGGCATCTGGCTGGAGTAGCGCCGCGGTGGTATGGCCCGTGTCAGTATGTGCGGCATTCGCCGGGGGCATGGCGACCGCGGCATTGTACACCTGCATGATGGATCGGGTTGACCCGGAAGTCGGCGGCACGGAATTCACCTTGCAGCAGGCCCTGGCTGCGGTGGGCCCGATGGTGGGTGCCGGCTTGAGTGGCGTGTTGTCTCAGGCGACGGGTTACCCCGTGCATTTCGCGCTCTGCGCGATGTTGACCCTGGCGATGGCCGCGCTCAGCTTGCGTGTGACCATGCCTCGCTTGAATATCCAATAACCGACTTTGGGTCGAGTACCTCGCTTGAATAGTGCCTGGCAAAATCGGCCTGCCCGTCGCGGTTTTAATTTCACTTCACTGACCCGCCCGGGCAAACCCGGTAGCCGATAAACCCGTCGCTGAGTAGTGTGAGACCCCTAAAAAGGATAGGAAAAGAATCATGCGGAAGAGGCGGATGGATGCGGTCTGTTCCATCAGGTTACTCCAGAATATATGGCAGAACAATCTTGGTTTGTACTGAGGTCCGGCTGAAGTCCGGCTGAAATCACAACATTATTCCTCCGATCACTATCGGCGTATGGACGCGAATCGCTGGGGGAATACTATCCCGTTTGGTTGCCGGGGCTTTGGATGGGTGAAATCTAAAGCTCCGCAGAGCGGAGCAATCCAAAGGGCCGATTCCCCGTCGAGGCGATCATCGGCTCGCACACGTTCGATGGGAACACGGCCTGAGCATCAGTCCTTTTTAGCCTGGGCTCCACCACCCAATGAAAACAGGCGGCTGTTTGTGCGCAGGTACATCACACCGCTGGCCACGGCGGGGGTGGCGTTGCTCGGCTCCCCCAGGGAAACCCGGGCCAGCAGATTGAAGGTTTCGGAAGCGGCCAACACCACCACGTCTCCATTCCGGGCGATGCAATAAAGCTTGCCGTCGACCCAGACCGGCGATCCGTAAAATCTCCCCTGAACGCGTTCTCGCCAGAACACCTCACCGGTTGCCAGCTCGAGACAGGTGACGATGCCGTCGTCCGACCAGAGATACAGCCGGCCGTCTTTGGCCAGGGCGGTCGGCACCAGCGGTACGGACTTCTTCACGTCGTAGGCGATGACGGGCAGCACCGCATTCCGGTCGCGCACCGGCCGGACCGCCACGAAACGCGTTCCTCGCATTCCGTATCCGAATCCGGCGAGGACGAGGCCGGAATCCGATATGGGAGATCCGACACATCGATCGGGGAATACATCGGGAAGCTCCCAGTTCACCTTGCCGCTTGCCGGATCCACGGCGGTGATGCCGTGGGACGTACCGGTAAAGATCAGCTCTTCTCCGCCGTCAAAACGATGCAAGGAGGGGATCGAGTAAGCGGCCAGCGAGGACCGGCGATCCACCTTCCACCGGGTCTGTCCCGTTGACCGATCCACGGCAATCAGAAAACTCTTCCCGGGCGGGCCGCTCGCCAATCCGGGGAACCGTTTGGGATCCATCATGTCGTTTGGGAGCACGACGAGGTCGCCCACGATGACGGGTGACACCCCGCCGCCGTGCAAGCCCTGATACCGGCCGAGTTCTCGCCGCCATAGCTCCTTGCCATCTGGATCGAGGGCCAACATCACCACCTCGCCCGGCGTCGCCCAGGACATCACCACGCCTTGCGCGTCGGCCGCGGGGGTCGATGCCGCATAGGCGTTATCACGATGTTGCTTGTACGTAGCTCCGGTATATTTCGTTTGCCACCGGGTCTCGCCGCCGGAGACGTTCAGACAGATCAAGCGGCGTTCACCGGTTTCCTCATCGCCCGATGTTACATAAATTCGATCGCCCCAGATCACCGGCGAACCATAGCCCACACCGGGTAGCCGGACCGTCCAGTTATAATTCTTCCCGCCCCAGGTGACCGGAATGTTCTTCGCGTCACTCACGCCGGATCCATTCGGCCCGCGGAAACGGCCCCACTCCCCGTCTTCGGCGGTTACAAGGCCCGGGCAAAGAAGGAGGAGAACCAGGAGGAATGTTTTTCGTGAACGGCGCCTCATTGCTTTATTCGTTTACTAACTGGCACTGTTCGACGCATGAAGTATGTTTATTCCATTGAATCTTGAGCTGTCAAGTTTGTCGGCCAGGTTGGAGTACAGGCTTCAGGCTGCTTTATCATTTTTTGACATGGATTGCGGCGGGAACCACCGCAATCCAAAGGGCCGAATGCCTGACCGCATCATGTCCAACAATTTCTCCAGCAGAACGGCTTATACGATGCCGAATGAAATAGGAAATCCGCAGTGACTTAATTCGGACCAGGGGCTGGCCACAAGTTTCTCCTGTACCCTTATTGCCTGGCTGAAATACGCC
>JBLIND010000101.1:0-17534 GCA_047639095.1 Candidatus Omnitrophota bacterium
GCGCCTATGTGATTGGCCAGTTCGGCAAAGCGCTCTACGGGCCAGTTTTTCGCCGGCCAGCGCGAGCAGGGAGCGAGGCCAATCCGGTGCGGTGCCTCAGGCAGGGTGACCTTGGGCCAGGAGACCGGAAAGGTTTTTTCGCCTGCCAGATCGAAGTACTTCACGACATCAAAAATCTGATCCACGGCGTGCCGGTATCGATCGGCAGGCCCGGCGACCGCATGATAGAAGGCGCGTGAGCCCTCGCGGTTAAAAGACGGACCGATACAACGGTCTGCATTTGCAAGCCGTGCAGCCACAGCGCTTTTCAAGAGTCCCTGCATATCGAAGACGTAATCGTACCGCTTCGCCCTTACCTTACGTCGAAATGATCCCAGACTGCCGAGAAAGTTTCGGCGCGGAAAGGTGAGCACCTCATCGACGTCGTCAAAATAACCCACCAGCTCCGCATATTCGGGCTGGGTCAGCCAGTCGACGGAAACGCCCCAGGAGGCCTTGAGCACATGAACCGCGGGCAAGGCATGAAAGAGATCGCCGAGCGAACTGAGCTTAACGATGAGTATCCGGTCCGGCATACCCCAGAAGTTTCAATACTACAGCATTTTGCGCGTACATGCGGTTTTCGGCCTGGTCGAAGACCACCGATTGCGGACCATCAATCACCGAAGCGGTTTGCTCAAACCCGCGTTGAGCGGGGAGGCAATTCATGAAGATCGCATCCTTATCCGCCTGTGCCATGATGGCGTCGTTGACCTGGTAGGGCGTAAATACCGCGACCCGCTTGTCCCGTTCGGCATCGGGAATGTGATAACTCATCCACGAATCCGTGTAGACCACGTCCGCCCCTTCCGCCGCGGCCATAGCGTCATGAGTGACCGTAATGGTGGAACCGCTCACGGCGGCGAAGGCCTCACATTCAGCCAGTACCGTGGGATTCGGTTCATACGTGCCCCCTGCCGGACAGCCGACGCTGATGTCCACGCCCATAATCGAACACCCGTAAAGCAGGGAGTGGGTCACGTTATTGTTGCCGTCGCCGAGAAAGCAGAAGTGCACGCCTTTGAGACGACCTTTCTTCTCCCGAATCGTCAACAGGTCGGCCAGAATCTGACACGGATGCGAGAAATCCGTGAGCGCATTCACCACGGGAACCGTCGAGTGCTTCGCCATGAGCTCGATATGCTCATGCTTGAACAGGCGGGCGACGATCAGATCGGCATAGCGACTCACGACACGGATCGTATCCTCCAGCGACTCCTTGCCCGCCCCCAGGGGCGAAGTCGAGGTGTCGTAATTGATGGTGGTTCCCCCCATCCGCGCGGTACCGGTCTGAAACGATACGCGGGTGCGAAGGCTGGGCTTCTCAAACACCATGAAGAGGACCTTCTGATCCGCCGCGTGGGCATACTGCTTCGGCTGCGCTTTAATGTCGGCACCCAGTTCGAGGATGTTCTCGATATGGCTGGCGCTCCAATCTTGAAGAGTGATCAGGTGATTCATTACGTTTATCCTTTAGCTCGGCAGAAAGAGTGACTATAGCACGAAATTTTCTTATTAGAAGCCGACAATAAACAAATGAGCCAACGCTTCCCTCAACGCTATCAAAGCCGTGTCGTCAGCCAGCACCCCATTTCGGAGTCGGCCTACGAACTGGTCATCGAACGTCATGGCCTGGAGTTCCAGGCGGGCCGCGAAATCATGATTCACGGCGACGCGCCGGAGGAGGACCGCCAGTACTCAATTGCGAGCGGCGAACAGGACGAACATCTGCACCTGATTTATCGCCTGATCCCCGAAGGGCTGATGACCCCCAAGCTGGTGAAAAAAGTGGCGGGCGATCCCATCGAATTCACGGGGCCCATTGGCAGCTTTCTCATTCGAGACTTTCTCGCGCCGCTGGTATTTTTTGCGACCGGCACCGGCGTGGCTCCCGCGATAAGCTTTATCAAGTCGCATCCGGGTCTGGACCTCACCCTGGTGCACGGTGTACGGGAAACCGGCGACCTCTTCTATCGCGACGTGTTTGACCCTGCGAAGTACGTCCCCTGCATCTCCAAAGAACAGGGAACGGATGGCTACGAAGGGCGGGTCACCTCGTATTTCGTCAGCCGAACCTGGCCGCTGGACGCCCACTATTATTTGTGTGGCGCGAATGACATGATTCTCGAAATGCGCCGGCATCTGCTGGAAGCTGGCGTGGCTGATGCGCAGATTTACTCTGAAGCCTACTACTTCTGGTAGGGTGCGCGGGACCTGAATTGGCTTGTTCTTCGCGCAGCGCTTCCGCATATTAACCGGACTATTACGCTCGTGAATGCCAACGATCCACCCTCCAATCCAACATCTGACGCATCGAATCTTGATGCGTTGCGCAACCGTATCCTGGAGCTGGAACAACTGGAGATCGCCCTCCGCGAGAGTGAATCCAGCTATCGAGCCATCATCGACCACCAGGAGGACCTGATTTGTCGATACCGGGCAGGCGACTATATCATCCTCTTCGTGAACCTCGCCTTCTGTCGTTTTTACCACAAGACGCCCGAGCAGCTGCTGGGCACCTCCATTCTGGATACCCTGCACGAGCGTGAACGCGCGGCGAGAAAGCTGCTCATCGACCAACTGGCCGAGCGAAAGGAAATGTTCAGCTATGAGCATCGCAGCGTGGACGCCGAAGGCGTGAGCCATTGGCACAAGTGGACCGATATTCCCTTGTGCGCATTCAACGACGGCGAGATCCAGGTGGTCATTCAATCCAGTGCGACCAACATCAGCACCCAGAAGGTCAACGAGCAGGTGCTCCGACGATCGGCCGACGAGTTATCCTCTCTTACTGAGCTCGCTTCCCGGCACGATCTTGCCCTGGAGCAAAAAATCGCCCGGATTCTCCGGATGGGTGTGAATTTTATGGGGATGGAAATCGGCATCCTCTCGCGTGTGGACCGGGGTGTCTACCAGGTGCATCAGCAGCACCCGGCAGCGGAGGCCGGGGCCGGGGCAGTCGGTTCGTCCGCGCACACGATCACTCAGGCGACGATGGAAGCGACGAAGCCTGTTTGCTTTTCCCGCGCGTCCGGTGACCCTGCGGAATGCCATCCCGCCTTCCCTACCCGGCGTGTGGCCAGCTACATCGGCCAGGTCGTGGTGATCGAGGACAAGCCGTATGGCACCCTGGACTTTGTCAGCTTTCGTCCGCGTGCGACCTCGTTCACCGAAACCGAGCGCACTTTCGTATGCCTGGCTTCCCAGTGGATCGGGTATGAGCTGGGACGCATCACCAACCACAACGCCCTGCTGGAAAAATCGAATGAGCTGATGCGCTCCAATAATGAGCTGGAGCAATTCGCCTACATTGTTACCCACGACCTGCAGGAACCCTTGCGGACGGTAAACAGCTTTGCGGAAATTTTTGAAGCCACCTACCGGCAAGAGATTGACTCCGAGGGACAGGAGATGCTGCGCTTCATCCTGGACGGTTCGAGACGAATGAGTCAGCTCATTCAAGACCTTCTCACCTATTCCCGGGTCACCACCGACCCCATGCCCTTCAGGGAGATCGACATGAATGCGCTCTGCCAGAAGGTCCTGGGCAGTCTCCGCCTCGCAATCGATGAATCCAAGGGTACGGTATCGGTCGACCCGCTGCCAACGATCAATGGAGATTCAGCCCAAATCAGCCGTTTGATGCTGAATTTGATTGGAAATGCCTTAAAATTCAACAGAGGCAGTCCGCCGATCGTGCACCTCTCCGGCCAACAGATTGGCCCAGGTGTCTGGCGCTTTTCGATCGCTGACCAGGGTATTGGCATCGACCGAGAGCACAGGGAACGCATCTTTCACGTTTTTCACCGCCTTCACGGACGCGAAGCCTACGAAGGCACGGGCATTGGTCTGGCGGTCTGCAAACGCATCGTAGAACGCCACGGAGGCGTCATTCGGGCCCAGGATCATGATGGCCCCGGCGCTACCTTCACCTTTACGATCCGCACCGGCCCACCGTCTTAGGGCTCCGTTCACAGCGTGTAAGCCCGATTCTGCCAAGCCCTCCGGACGGTCGAAGTCTCCACAAAAGAAAGGTTGATGTAGTCCCCCCGGGGAACCATAATATTATCCTATCAGATTAACCTACACAGCGGTACTTGGAGAAGGAGCAGCCCTATGAGTCAAAAGAAAATATTGATCGTTGACGACGAAGAAACGTTTACACGTATCGTCAAACTGAACCTGGAAGACACCGGAAAATACGAGGTCAAAGTCGAGAACAATCCTCGTCAGGCAATCGAAGTTGCCAAATGGTTTGACCCGGATGTGACCGTACTGGACGTGATTATGCCGGAAATGAGCGGTTTGGAAGTGGCTGACGAGCTCCGTGCCTTCTGGGGTGATTCCCCCCGACCCATTATATTCCTGACGGCGGCCATCTCCAAAGAGGATGCCAGTATGCAGCATGAAATGATGCAGAACGCACCGTTACTGGCGAAGCCGGTGGACGTGGAAGAATTGATTCAGGCTCTAGATCAGGTCACTTCCTGACGTTCCGGGCGTCGGGATTCCCGATGGTGGGAAATCAACAAGATAATCAAGAGGACGAGGCGACCCCGCCGTTTAACTCGCAGACGGTTGACGTGTTGCTGGTGGAGGACAACCCCGCCGATGCCTATCTGGTAAAGCTGGCCTTGGGCAAACTGACCCGAACCACATTTCAGGTTACCCATATCGACAACATAAAAGAGGCGATCGCCTACCTGGACGACCACAAACCGGATGTGCTCCTGCTCGATTTGAATGTGGGGGAGAGCCGCGGATACGAAACCTTCAAAGTCATCCAGCAACACACCCAACGGGAAATCCCCATCGTCATCTCCACCGGGCTTGAAGACGACGAGATGGCACTGCGCGCCATCCAGGCGGGTGCGCAGGATTATTACCCGAAGGAGTTAACCAAAACGACCGGGGTACTGGCCAGGATCTTGCGCCACGCCATTCAACGGCAACAGGATCGGGAACAACTCCGCGTGACCCATGCCAAACTGGAATCACGCGAGCAGGACCTGGAACGCACGCTCGTGGATTTGAAAGAGGCCCAACTTTCTCTCGTCGAAGCCGAGAAGATGAAAACGATTGGTCGCCTCGCCGCAGGCGTGGCCCACGAGGTCAAAAACCCCCTGCAGATTATCAAGATGGGGATGAACTACATCAGCAAACACCTGCCCCAGGAAAATGATAACTGTACGATGATCGCCAACGACATCATGGTCGCGGTGGACCGGGCACGCGACATCATCGGCGGCCTGCTGGATTTCGGCGCGCCCAAAGAACTCGAGCGCGAGTGTATTCCCCTGATGAATGTCGTGACCGAGGCGTATCACATGGCGCGGCATGAAATCAACCGCACCAACGTCAAATACGCCTACGCACCGGAACCCGACATCCTGGACGTGGCGATAGACAAACAGAAGATCGTACAGGTCGTGGTGAATCTGATCATCAATGCCTGCCATGCGATGGAAGAAACCGAGGACGGGCAGTTGACGATTCGCGCCATGCACCGCCCCATGGAAGAGGTGCGCCACCTGACGCGAAAAGATAAAGAAGCCCTCGTCAAAGATCAGCGGGATGTCATCCTGATCGAAGTCTCGGATAACGGCCCCGGTATACCCGAAGACATGTTGCCCAAGCTGTTCGAACCCTTTTTTACAACGAAATCGAAGGGCAAAGGCACCGGTCTGGGCCTTTGCGTCTGCCGCCTGATCATGGAAATGCATGAAGGCGGATTGACCATGGAAAACCAGGCTGAGGGCGGCGCCGTTGCCCGGGCCTGGTGGCCTATCAAGCAAAAATGCTGATCCAATAGAAGGAATCAAGATGGACAACATACAAGACTCGAAAACGCTCTCCTTGAAATGGTTGATTATCATTCTTGCCATTTGCCTGGCCCCCACCCTGATCCTGATGGCATCCGGCCAGACGACCTTTTCAGGTAAAGCAACCTACATCATCTTGCAAAGCGCCAGCTTCTGCGTCGCCCTTTTCATCGCCCTGCTAAGCTTCATCCAGTTCACTCGCTCCGGCGAAGTTTCCACACCGGTTCTCGGGCTCGGCATGCTCTGTGTAGGCATCATGGATCTCTGGCAGACCATTGTCATCGCAAATAACCCGGAGGTGAGCCAGGAGTACATTCACCTCACATGGACCTTCAGCCGATCCTTTTACGCCATTGTCCTCATGTCCGCCGCGACCGTCTCACCCATGTTTGAAAAAGTACGCGGGACCGAGGAGCGTCGCAAGGGCGCCCAGATCGCCCTGGGCTGCGGACTGGTCTTCGCCCTGATCGGAGCCGGTGTGATGGGTCTGCTGACATCAGATGAAAACCTGGTCGCCAGCCTCTACAACAACGGCTTGACCCAGAAGGTCCTGATGTATGCCCCCCTCGTCCTCCTCGCGATCGCGGCTGCGTACGTCCTCCCAACCTTCAATATGTGGCACCGAAACGGCTTCTCCCAGATCCTGATCGTGAGTTGTATTCCCCTCCTGATCGCCCAGGCGCACTTCGCCTTTGGCCCGGCCGATAGCCTGTTCGCACCACATTTCGGCACCGCCAACCTACTGAAGCTGCTGGGATATCTGGTGCCCCTGGTCGGCCTCGTGGCCGATTATGAAAGCACCTACCACCGCATCGAGGAAACCAATCGCAATTTAAACCGAAAACTCTTTGAGCTGGAACAGGGCAAAGGCGTCAGCCATCAACACGACAGCTTCTTCGATGCGCTGATGAACCACCTGACGTCTCCGGTCTGCTTCGTGGATACCTCCTTGAAGTGCACACGGATCAACGGCCAGATGGCACTCATTGCAGGCATGGGCCTGGGTACCAAACCCGTCCCCCTCCTTGCCATAGGACGTGAACTGGAAAAAGTGCTCGGCGACCAGGTCGGGCCGGTGGCGAAAGCATCCATCGAGCGGGCCATTTCCAGTAACGCAACGGTCACGATCGACCCGGAAAGTTATACCTATAAAGACGGTAAGGCTCACACCTACGGCTGGACCTTTCATCCGATCACCAATGATGAAAAACGGGTGGTCGCGATTGCCTGCGTCGGCCATGCTGGCTGAACGCCGTATGACGCAAGCCACACCAGATACGGCGTCGCCGGGTGCTTCAAGCGACGCCTGGGCGAGAGCCGCCGGGCTGGTGATCACGCTCATCGCAATCCTCGCTCTCATCGGGTGGAACACCCATACCGTCGCACTGAAGCAAGCTTCCGCCAACTTCCCTCCGATTGCCGCACTCTCTGCAGTTGGACTCCTCTTGCTGGGGATCGGCATTCTCCTGACCGCCTCCCCGCTCGCCATTTTTGGCAATGTACCTGCCGCAGCCCTTACCTTGCTGGGCCTGGTCTTCAGCACCTACCATCTTTTGGGTCAGTCCATAGGTCCACGCGCGCTCTTCGACCTGAATCCGAGCATGTCCCTCCCCTGTGCACTGGCGAACCTCTTCGGCGGCTTCGCCCTGTTGGTCGTGGGCTATTCCGAACGAAACCACACCGCGTATCAACTCACGACCCTCCTCGCTTTTTTCGCCCTGTGTATCGGGGTTTTCGGCACCGCCTGGTACGTCCTGGATCATCCCACGCCGGATGCACATCGCATGGGGCTCTACGCGGCGCTCTCCTGGATCCTGGGCGCAATCGCCCTGAGCGGAATGGCCTGGGGGCGGAATGTGGTTACCATCGCAATCAATCGCAAGGTGTTCGTCTATCCCATCTGGCTGGTCCTACCCGCGCTGGTCGCGATCATCCTCGCGTACCGGGACATTCAGTCGAGTACACCTGCAGACCCGACTCCGGCGAACGGTCACCTCCTGCAGCAGGCGGCCTCGGACATCCATCAACTCACGCGCAGCTCGCGCGCGAATGCGGCGAGCATGGCGGCGAGCCGCATCACCCGAAAACTCCAGGAGGATCTCCAGAACGGCACGACCTCCCTGGCGGTTTACGAGCGGCGCTGCCAGTTGCAGCTGGCCGATTTCCAAGCCATGTTCCCCGCCTTGCACGGACTCGCCCGGTTGGGCCTGGACGGAGAAGTCCTGTTTCAAGTCGGGATGCCTTCTCTGGCGGAGCTGCCGACCCTCCAAGCCGATCGACAGACCGCACAACGCATGAGCAACCCGGTGCACGCCGAAGAGGACATGGATATTTATGTCAGCACACCCGTCCTCGACAGCTCCGGAAACCCCGCCACCCACGACCTTACCCGCTGGCGGCTCCCCGGCCTGGCCGACCTGCTGAACCGTGATCCCAGAGGCCTGGTCCTCCTGAGCAACACCCAGGGACCAAGCGTTGTTGCCTTCGCCGCAATCGTCCAATCCGGTGATATGGTACGCGTGAGAGAAAACCTGACCGCCTTGCCCCAGGCTGGATCCAACATGGAGATCCAACGCATGGAGGTCGGAGATGAAACCATGCAGCTGATCGAGGTCGCCCCCTGGTACCTGGCCCAATGGTCGGCAGCGCCCGCCCAGACCGAGCCCTCGAAACCGTGGGCGATGGCGAAACTGTCTACTTACCTCCTGGCTGGACTCTTGCTCTCTGTGGGGTTGTTTTTTATCAGCCAACCGAAAACACGCCTGGTCCTCCCCGACAGCAAAGACACCGCCGCGCATAAACTCGAACCGTCACGACGCCTGAAGGCCGCAGACGATTCCGACATAACGGCACTGAACACCAAGTTGATCACCACCGAATCTGAATTTCGAAACGCCATTATGGAGGCGCCCTTCCCGATCATAATCTACAGCAGAAACGGCACCGTACTCCTGTTAAACAAGATGTGGACGCACCTTTCGGGCTATAACCGCAAAGATATCCCCACCCTCGATGACTGGCTGGAAAAAGCCTATGACCTCAATGGTCCCGCCAACGTAGATCCCATGGCCAGCGGCATTCACGTTAATGAGCGTGCATCCGACCAGGGCAACCAGGATATCCGCACCAAGGGCGGAGAATCCCGCACATGGTATTTCAACTCCCGCATGCTGAGTGGCGAAGCCGCAGAAGACGGGAAGGTCATCAGCATGGCCGTGGATATTACCGAAACCCGACAGGCGCAGGCAGAGCTCGACCAGTTCTTCAACCTCAGTATCGAGATGCTCTGCATTCTCACCTTCGATGGACACTTCAAGCGGGTGAATCCCTCCATCAAGGAAGTCCTCGGCTACGCCGAATGGGAACTGAAAGACCACGCACTCTCCGAATTCGTCCACGAGGATGACGTCCCAGCGACCGAGCAGCTGCTCAAACGCATGTCGGAAGGCGAACCCACTTTGTATTTTGAAAATCGCTTCCGCACCCAGGACGGCCAATATCGCATCCTGATTTGGAGCGCCTATCCCGACATGAAAGAAGGCCTGATTTACGCGGCGGCCCGGGACGTAACGGAAGAGAAAATTGCCCACGACCGCCTGCGGAAAACCACCGAAGCCCTCCAGCAGTCCAACAAGGAACTCGAGACCTTTGCCTATGTTGCCTCGCATGACTTGCGGGAGCCCCTGCGCACCATAGGCAGCTTCACCGAACTGCTGGCGGAAAATTACCGAGGTAAACTCGACGCGGAAGCCGATCAATATATCAAGTTCATCGTCGAGGGTGCCCACCGTTCCCAGGCCTTGATCCGCGCCCTGCTCGATTACTCAAGTGCAGGGACCAAGGGCGATCAATTCGTGCTCTGCGACTGCAATCAGATCATGCGGGAAGTCCAATCCAGCCTCGGACTGATTATCGAGGAAACCGGAGCGGAGCTGACCGTGGAGCCCCTTCCGGAAGTCTATGCCGACCGTATCCAACTCGCGCAAGTGCTTCAAAACCTGGTAAATAACGCGATTAAATTTCAGCGAGAATGCACACCTCCCAAAATCACCATCACCTGCACCACCCTTGCGGAGTTCCACCAATTTTCCGTTGAGGACAACGGCATCGGCATTGAAGAAAAGTTCTTTGATCGCATATTCACCCTCTTCCAGCGCCTGCACGGCGCGCAATTTGATGGCACAGGACTCGGCCTGTCCATCTGCAAGCGAATGATCGACCGCCATCGCGGGCAGATGTGGGTCGAATCAACCGTCGGCAAAGGATCCATCTTTCACTTCACCATCCCCATCGAGCCACCCACCCTTAGCGATGGCGTGAACATGGATCTTTAGGCCGCAGGCGAAAAAAGCCCTTGAGCAGTACCCGCAATCGACTTAGTATGCACAAAACCCCACGTGGAGCAGGACATCACAAACCAAAACAATACCGATAAGAAGTGGAAAGCTCTCAACTGGCCCTGGGAATTTGAGATCCTGATTCTGGCCATTCTCCTGTCATTCGTGGCCTATGCCAACCATGTTGAAAACCAGCAACTGGCGGTCAATAAAAGCATCGACGCCCAGGTTGAAGACGCTGAAAACAAACGCAAGGCCGCCCAGGTCGTTGGGCCCGACGAAGAAGGCTGGCAGCCCATCAAAGAGATCACCAAGGCGGGGGAACCCATCGACCCCAACGCCGCCAGCAAAGCCGCCTTGGAAGAAGAGCGCCTGAATCCAGCCTGGGTGCCCTTCATCAAAGGCATGACCCGCAACTCCTGGTTCCTCGTGCTTGGCCTCATCTATCTCGCCCACCTCGTACTCAGCCGCTTTTCCCCGAACTTCGTTTCGACGTCTTTGTGGATGATGATGGCGCCCATGGTCTTCACCTTCCTGGGCTACACCTACCTGATGTATACCTACACCTGGAACGGGACACCGAAGGCTTTTGTACCTCGCTTCTCCTACGCGCAGCTCGTCAGCCTGATGGCCATGGTCTACTTCATCAGCTTTATGCTGGCACGCGTCCGTATGCAACGCGTGGCAATCCGGCTGAAGGGCGCGGAATGGATAGTCGAACTCCCCCCGGCCATCGCCAAAGGGCAGACCTTCAAATTACTCGCACGCATCCAACCTATTTTCTATGCCCCACGACGTTACAAACTCGCAAAGGAAGGCCTGCTCATTGAGGGGTGGCATTACGTGATTACGATCCCCATGCAGGAGATTAAAAACATCCGTAATCGTGACGAAGGCGCTATCGTCGGTCCAGGATTCTACGTCGTTCGCACCATGGAAGAACTGATCCAGCTCGACATCTTCTTTGACGAACATCCGATCATCATCGGCCCCACCAAGCATGACTACTTTCTGGGGAAAGCCCGCGAGACCCTGCTTGAATTCAAAAAGCGCCCGCACGTAAACAAAGATGCCGCCTGACCAAGGGGCCTCGACAGCGGATCAGTTAAATGCGCTCCGGCGTCCGAATCCCCATCAGGTCCAGCCCCCGCCGCAGCAGGGCTGCAACGAGCAGACACAGCTTCATGCGACTCTCACGCAGCCCTTCCTCTGTCTCCAGGAACTTCGGTAGATTCTGATAAAAGGAGCTGTTCAACTGGGCCAGCTCGTACAGGTAGTCCGCCAGCATGTTGGGCCGGTAATTCACCAGCGCCGACTGGAAAACCTCATTGAACTGAGCCGCTTTCACCACCAGCTTGCGCTCGGCTTCCTCTTCGATTCGGATCCCGTAGTCATCGAGATTCGAATCCGGGAAACGCGCGGCATACTTATCCAGCACGCTGCGATTCCGCGCATAGGTATACTGCAGGTACGGAGCAGAATTGCCCTTGGTATCCAAGGCTTTCTCCCAGGTAAAGGTCACCAGGCTTTGCGGATTCTGACTTAAATCCGTATACTTGATCGCCCCGATGCCCAGCGCCTGCGCCACTTCCTGCTGATGCGCTTCCGACATCTCCGGGCTCTTGGATTTGGCCATCTCCAACGCCCGTGACTCGGCCTCGTCCAGCAAGGCTTCCAGCTTGATCACATTCCCCTCGCGCGTACTGAAGGTCGCTTCGGGCAGGCGCATCAGGCCAAACCAGACATGCACCAGGCGCGCCGGACAGCCCAGGAGCTGGCTGACATGAAAAAATTGCTTGAAGTGCAACTGCTGTCGCTCGTCGGTGACGTAGATGATCGCTTCCGGCTGATAATCGGCCACCCGACGCTGCACCGTCGCCAGATCGGTGGTGGTGTAATTGAACGCGCCGTCCGACTTCTGGACAATGGCCACCCCCAGCTTTTCGTCTTCGAGATTCACAATCTTCGCGCCATCGCTTTCGATCAGCAATCCTTTGGCCTCCAGCGCGGCCAGCACTCCAGGCAAGGCGTCGTTGTAAAAACTCTCGCCCCGATACGCGTCGAAGCGGACATCCAGCCGATCATAGATGCGGTTGAACTCCGCGATACTCAATTCCACGAAGCTGCGCCAGAGCGCGAGGTTTTCGGCATCGCCCTGCTGCAACTTGACCAGCTCCGCCTTGGCCGATTCCAGCCAGGTTTCATCCTCCTTGGAGGCGTTGTAACTCTTCACGTAAATGCGCTCGAGCTCGGAGATCGCATCCGTCTTCAATGCAGCCTCGTCGACAAAATTTCGATAGCCCATGATCATCAAGCCAAACTGCGTCCCCCAGTCCCCCAGATGATTATCTGCCACCACGGTATAGCCCGCATACCGATGCATCCGATCCAGGGCATTGCCGATGACCGTCGAACGAATGTGTCCAATGTGCATGGGCTTGGCGACGTTGGGGCTCGAATAGTCGATCACGATGGTTTTCCCGGCACCGGTCGCCAACACCCCCAGACGCTCATCGGCCAACAGGTCCTGAGCCCGTTGGCTCAGCCAGTCGGTCTTCAGGTAGAAATTGATAAAGCCCGGACCCGCGACGTCGACCTTCTCCACCGCATCCGGCAGCGGCGTGTACGCCGCGATTTGCTCGGCGATCTTCCGCGGAGCAAGCTTCAGCGTTTTGGCCAGGGGCATCGCGGCATTACACTGATAATCCCCAAAACCCTCCACGCTGGCCCGGCTGGCGGTGATGCTTGAGGGGTCGATCCCGGCATCCGGGAAGGCAGCTGCAACGGCCGTTTGGGCCCAGGCAGAAAGAAGGTGGTCGATGGGAGTCAAATTCATAGGTCAATTCCAAAAAGGGAGGTGGAATATAACCGCGTGAGGCCGCAATTAAACCGTAAAGTGCATGAAAGTCGATTTTTGATATGGTGAGGTACACCGACTTGGACTATATATTGTACGCAACTTGAACCGTGGGAACACACAGCATGAACGAAGACGAAAACGTAAACCTACCCCCATCCGATGATCAGCCTCCGGCTCAACCGCCCGTGACGCCTGAGGCGGATACCGCCGACCTGCCACCGCCTGAAGCACCACCGCCGGCCCCGCCCCCACCGGATGCGGCCGCGCCACCACCGCCTGCGCCACCGCCCGGCTACATGCCGACGATCACTCAGGAGGAGGTCGAAGCAGGTAAATCCATTGCTTTGCTGTGCTATATCCTGAACCTTTTTGGCATCCCTTTCTGGCTCTACCCGCTCATCGCCCGGGACAACGAATTCTCGCTGTACCACGGCAAACAGTGCCTCATGATGTGGATCGCCTCAGCGGTGCTCTTCATCGTCGCATCGATCCTGACTGTGGTGGCTATCGGCTGCCTGGTGTATCCGGTCGCCATTGTGATGGGCATTGTCTGGATCGTTAAAGGCATCATAAATGTGAATAACGGCCTGGCCGCACCCTTGCCGCTTATCGGCAATTGGGCCATCGACCTGTTCAAAGGCATCACCAAAGTACCTAAGGCTTGATCCAACCGGGTCACGCATCCGATATGCGGATCGTCCTGCAACGGCAAACCCTCGATCGCGATGGATTCGTGCTTCGTGTGGTCTTGCCGCTGCTCATCGTGCTGGCGCTGGCTTTGACGACCCTGGTACCGCAGCCCTTTGTGCCTGCCTGCAACTTCAAGACCTTGACCGGTATGCCGTGCGGCGGTTGCGGAACCTTTCGCGGACTGGGATTGCTCGCTCGCGGGGACATCGTCTCCGCTTGGACCATGCAACCCTTGATCATCGGTGCCTGTCTGGTCGCGGCGGCGTATGCCATGTACACCTTCGTGGCCAGCCTGCTGCGCTGGCCCCAGATTGGGGTCGCGCAGTGGACCGCTCGCAACACGGCCTGGGTCATCTCGTTTGCCGTATTCGCCTATGTCGCCAACTGGGGATATTTGATTTTCGATGGACGCTAAACCCACTTTCAGACGGCTTGCTTTGTGCGCGACGCTCCTGATCGGAGCCGGAATGCTCGGCCTCGTCTCCTGCGAAACCGCCTCGCCCTCCCAGGCGGGCGGCCCATCGACTCAGGTGCGCTTTGAGTCCTGTCTCGTCTGCCATAGCACCCGCGAAATGCAGCGCGGCCCGATTCTCAACGGACTCCAGGGGTGGTATGCCGAAGCCCAGATGAAGAAATTCCGCAGCGGTGTTCGCGGCCAGAAACCGGAAAACCTGAGCGAGCACCTCATGGGCACCACGGGCATTCAACACCTGGCCAGCGACCGGGAAATAAAGGCGATGGCCAAGCTCATCGACCGACTCAAACCGGTGGAACACCTGAAATCCGTGCGCGGAGACGCCGCCAACGGGCAACTGGTCTACAACCGCTGCACCGCCTGCCATGGAAAAAAGGCCGAAGGCAAGCGCCTGTTAAAGGCACCCCGGCTCAGCCACCTCGAGGACTGGTACGTCCTCGACCAGATGCGGAAGTTCGCCAACGGTCAGCGCGGCTATCATGAAAAGGACGCCAACGGACAAGTGATGGCCGCATCCTCTGCCGGTCTCACCGATCAGGAACTCAAGGACGTCACCGTGTACATCTCCGAGCTGTAGCGGCCCTACTGATCCCAGAGCCGCTGACATTCGCTGGCGCTGCGACTGAAGGTCTTGTTGCAGAATTCACAGTGAATACGCACGGCCTCCTGCGTCTGGGCAATGTCCAACCGGTCCTCGCGGGGCAAGGCATTCACCACCACATCCATTTTAGCATCGTCACAGGTGCAATCAAGGTAAGGCGCAGGTCGCTCATCGAGGATAATCTCCACCTCTCCCGCACGATCCTCAAGCAAGGCGTGAATCAACTCTTCAAAATAGTTATCCGTTTCATTGGGCTGTGCAAGCAGGCTGCGCAAGGGCTCGCGTCCCAGGCGCGTGCGTAAGTCCTGAAAATAATTCAAATCGCAATCGGGCAGCGCCTGAATCATCAAACCCTGGCAAAGGGTTACCGGGTGCTCGGCATCCGCTTCAAAGCCGATCATCACACACATTTCAGTCTCCACCTGGTCACTATAGGAAAAGTAAAAGGCCAGATCATCGACCACATCCTGGAGCTGACTCCGAGTATTTCCGGCATTCACCGTTCGGCCATCCATGCTTCGCACCACAGCCAGCGTACAACTATCGCCATAGAGCTCTTCCGCATCCTCCACCCGGATCGACAAATCGCTAGGCGAGATAAATCCCCGCACCCCGTTGTCGCCCTTCACATCCACCACGACCGTCCGCGCGGCCCCTTCATACTTCCAGCACACATTGTACTTCTCTTCCGGACGCAGGTACTGAGCGACCAGTAAGGCCGAGGTCAAAGCACGGCCATACAAGTGAGCAGAAACCGGATCGCAATCATGTATCACAACCGAGCGGTTCGCGATCGAGGTGGTTAATGCGTAGGTGAAGGCCACATGAATGCCCTCCAATCGTCCGTGATAAATAAAATCTTTCTGCATACCCTACTGTGCCCTATCTCGCGGGACCCTTCCACTTTTTCCTGACCATTTAATGTGGGACGCGCCAGAAGAAATGGACCAAAGAAAGGAACACAGAGTAATTATGAATTCACCTGCCCTCCCGCCTCTGGATCTGAATCGTGATTCATCTCCAGACACCTTTCCGAGGTCTCCCGATTTCCGCGCAGAAAGTGTCCACACATGCCAGGTTCTCAGACTCCGCCGGAGCGGATGACCACTCGCATAACGCGGTCACCCATGTTGCCTTCACGCCGAACCACTGGCTGGGCCTCCGAGAGAGGGTGATTTCGGAGCTCAATAGCCCGCCTGTGCTTTCCCCGGTCAACGCTTCCCCACGCCCTCGCGGGTCGTCGAGGCATGACTCGGGGCCGATATGGCCTGCTAAACCTTTATCGTAAGACTCTTTCATTCTCTACTTCCTGCCGGCTTTAATCGGCGCTTTCGGTTCGACCCCGATATCCCCTGCCGATATCCTCAGCCATCCGATGTATTCATCACGGGCTTTGAGCGCGTAACACGCGCTTCCCCAGGCGAACAAGGCGACCGGTTCGCCATGGCGGTAAACGATCTGCCGGAGGTAGTCGCCGCCCTGGCATTCACCACCCAGGTAGTGGCCGTCTTCGAGCTGGGCATCGAAGTCTTTTTTTGCCTCGGAGGTTGTAACGGTGTACACCTGCAGGCGAGTGCGCGTTGCTTCGGAAGGAACAGTGTCGGAGGTTTTGTTTGGCTTTCTCATCTTCATGACCATGCCGAAATAGCTGATTTTGTTAATGAAAAAGCGTTCGGCCCATTTTTATTGACTCAAGTGTCGATAAAACAAAAGCCGTGGCCTGTGAACGCGGGTGAGTGGTTTCGCCTTGATTCCAGCCACTCGTTTCGCCATAGATGGTTAATGTTTGCCCCCGTCTCAACCCCTAAACAGCCTCACGCGCTCAAAGCGCGAAAAGCGATTTCCTATCCATTGCCCGCACCACTTTGGAGGTATCTTCCGCCGACCATTCCTTTACAGGAAAATTAAAAAATGAAAACTGTGATTCTAAAGACGTTCACTGCGTGCCTGATCGGGTGTTTTGGCGGAGTGTCAGGGTTAGACGCAGTAGAGGGCGCCCGCTGCGAACTGGCGCGGGACGGCGTGGCGCTTCAGCAGATCATCATCGGGGCCGTGGCATCCGATGCGAATCAGGAATCGGCTAAGGAATTAGCCGATTTTTTGGGACGGATCTCAGGGGCGAAGTTCGAGGTAGCGGTGGGCGATGGGAAAACGGGCATCGCGGTCGGGTGCGCATCAGACTTTCCAATACCCCCGGTGGCTGAAGTATTCGGTGATGGTGCCCTAGAGCGTGAGGACTACATACTCCGTAGCCATGCCGCCGGGGTCACTTTGATCGGAGCCACCGACCTTGCGGTTTCTCATGCGGTGTGGGACATGCTCTACCGCCTCGGGGTGCGGCAGTATTTCCCTGGGGAAACTTGGGAGATAGTCCCAAAGTCTCCGCAGCTCGGAATCGCGTTGGATCGCCGGGAGTCGCCCTCATTCCACGCCCGTCGGATTTGGTACAACTGGGGGTTTTGGGATCACAACCAGAGCCCTTACAACCAATGGTGCCGGCGCAACCGGGCGGTCAAAGGGTTCGAGCTGAGCAGCGGGCACAGCTATGGGAACATCTGGAGCGCCAACCGCGCCGCCTTCGACGCCCATCCCGAATTCTACGCCCAGGTCAATGGGAAACGTGAGTACCGCGGCGGTGATACCAAATTCTGTATTGGCAATGGCGACCTACGCAAGCTCGTGGTCGATCACGCCGTCCGCACCATGAAGG
>JBLIND010000102.1:0-17345 GCA_047639095.1 Candidatus Omnitrophota bacterium
GACAGCTTTTCCTCCACCAGCTGGACCAACACCCTGATGGATATGCCGGCTCCGGAGTCCCGCAAGAAAATGGACAACGCCTTCCTCGTCGACCTGGACGGCGATGGTGATCTCGACATCGCCACCACCGAAGAGAATGGCGGCTGGGGTGTCATCTGGTTTGAAAATCCCGCGACACCCTAACCCTCCCGCTTCCTTACCTCCCGACTCCTTACCTCCCGTCTCCGCCCCTCGCCCCTAAACAAAAAGCCCATCCCGCGTTTCCGCAAGATGGGCTCTTCGTCTTAAAAACTACGTGCGGTTCACTTCGCTTGTACGTCGAGCTTGATCACCACTTCTTCGCGGATCAAGTCGTCGGCCTTACCCGGATACTTGATGTCGAAGTCAAAGCGCTTGAGAGAAAATTCAGCCTTCAAGCTGACCTGGCCTTCGGCTACCGTGACATCCGCAGGGAAGGTGATGCTCTTGGTCACGCCGTGGAGCATCATATTACCCGTGATGGTCGTTTTACCGTCGGCCCCGGCTTCAACCGAAGAGAGGGTAAAGCTGGCCGAAGGGAATTTTTCCACATCGAAGAAATCGGGCGACTTCAAATGACCCGTCAGCTTTTCGGCATCGGACCAGGTGGAGGTCATGTCGATTTCCACGGCCGACCCTTCGGCAACCAGCTTGCCGTCAGCAACCGAGAGCGCGCCGCTGAACGTCTTGAAACCACCCTCATGTTTGCCCGTCACCTTTGATCCAACGAAATCGATTTTGGATTCAGCCAGGATGGCATGCGAGGTTGCGCTGGCATCAGTCGCTGCAGGGGTCGTGACTGCAGCAGCCGGCTTGACATCTGCGGGCGTAACCTCATCGGCGGGATTTCCACAGCCGGTGATGAAGAGGCCGGTGATGGCGACAAAACTAAGAAGAAGGGTATTACAGGATGATTTTTTCATACGTTTTTCTCTGAAAGGTTTGGGTTAACAAATAAGCAGCACTTAAAATACAAACAGATCCCTTCGCTTACAAGTACTATCATGAGGTACTGACAAAGGCCTGCTCCCCGGGTCCTCAAATAAGGGGGCCCTCGTTCGCAGGATGCCGGGTTGTAGGTTACATTATGATATGATAGGGAAGGCTATGCAGATGAAAATACCCAATGTTTCCATAGATCTGAAAGCCCTCAAAGAAAAGCGTCGGGAAGAAATCGCCGCGTGGAAGGCGGTGGTCGCGCAATTTCAGGTGCCAAGCATCGGTAAAGCCACCTGGCAGATCGTTAACACCCTTGGATCCTATCTCGCGTTGTGGGTGATCATGTATTTCACAATCAGCATTTCCTGGTGGCTTACGATCCCCCTCGCCATTCTCGCGGGCGGCTTACTCATTCGCGCCTTCATCATCTTTCACGATTGCGGCCACGGATCCTACTTCAAATCGCGCAAAGCCAACGACCTTTTCGGTTTCATCTGCGGCGTGTTCACCTTCACCCCGTATCATCAATGGCGATGGGAACACGCGCGGCATCACGCCACATCCGGAAATCTCGATCACCGCGGGACCGGTGACATCTGGACCATGACCGTGAAAGAATATCTCGAAGCCCCACGTGCGAAACGCTGCGCCTACCGAATCCATCGGAACCCCATCGTGCTCTTCGTCATCGGACCGCTTTACATGTTTATTTTTCATCAACGCTGGTCCTGTAAAGGGTCCAGCAAGCGTGAACGTCGGTCGGTCATGTGGACCAACCTCGCGCTGCTGATCTGGGCAGTAGGCATGAGCCTGATCTTCGGGGTCGGCCCGTTCATCGCCATTCAATTGATCGCCATGGGCGTCGCCGGATCCGCCGGCGTCTGGTTCTTTTACGTGCAACATCAATTCGAAGACGTCTACTGGGCCCGCGGCGAATCCTGGGATTACACCGCTGCCGCCCTCGAAGGCAGTTCGTTCTACAAGCTGCCTAAAGTCCTGCAGTGGTTCTCCGGCAACATCGGGTTTCATCACATTCACCACCTCAGCCCGCGCATTCCAAATTACAATCTCGAAAAATGCCACAAGTCGGACCCCATGTTCAGCAAGGTAAGTGTGATCACCCTGTTCACCAGCATGAAATCCATCTCCCTGCGCTTGTGGGATGAATCGGCAAAGAAACTGGTGAGCTTCCACGAGCTGCGCCGCATGCTCAAGCAGCAGGCGAAAGCGGGCGAAGTCCGCGGGTAGACCCTCCGACTGACGCGAAGCATCATTCCCGTCAATTCACGTTGCACATCGCTTGGGCTCAACTAAACCTGCGGCATGCCTAAAGACAGCGACATCTCCATCCAGTCCGCCGAGGTCTCCTACATTCCGGTGAGCACGCGGGTCCCCCTGAAATTCGGGAGCGAGACCTTGACCTCGGTAACCGTCGCACGCGCCCGGATCACAGCCAGCAAAACCGATGGCACGACGGGGGTCGGCATGGGCGAAACCCCCTTGAGCGTGCAATGGGTATGGCCGAGCGCGCTTCCGTACAGCGAACGATACGAGGCCCTGGTCGCCTTTACGAATCAACTCGCCACCGCCTGGTCTTCGACCGCGCACACCGGCCATGCGATGGAGATCGGTCACGATTTTATTCAACAGGATTTGAAAGCGGAATGGGAACGCTTCAACGCCGGTCGCGAAGAAGCCATGCCCTGGCTGGCAGCCCTCGTCTGCGGCTCGCTCTTCGACATCGCTGTGCACGATGCCTATGGCAAGCTGAACGGGCGCCCGGTGTATGAAACGTACAACGCCCATTTCCTGAACCGGGACCTCAGTGCATTTCTCGAACCGGCCGCTGACCGCGCCGTGAACTTCACCGGCGTCTACCCCGATACCTTTCTCGTATACCCGCGCCCGGATGTGATGCCTGCCTGGCATCTGGTCGGCGGACTTGATCCGCTGACCGCGGCCGAGCTGCAGGGCAACGAACCCGACGATGGGTATCCGGTCACCCTGGAACAATGGATCGATACCGATGGGCTCACCTGCCTGAAAATCAAGCTGCGCGGCAACGACGCCAGCTGGGACTACGACCGCCTGGTCCGCGTGGGCGAAATTTCCCTGGCCAACGCGGTGACCGCGCTGACGACCGACTTCAACTGCACCGTCACGGATCCCGCGTATGTGAATGACATTCTGGATCAACTGAAAGCCGAATATCCGGCCATCCACGATCTCATCCTTTATGTCGAACAGCCGTTCCCCTACGACCTGGAGGAAAACCCCATCGACGTGCACAGCGTCTCCGCACGCAAACCCCTCTTCATGGATGAAAGCGCGCACGACTGGGAGATCGTCCGCCTCGGTCGCACGCTCGGCTGGACCGGCGTTGCGCTGAAGACCTGCAAGACCCAGACCGGCGCCCTGCTCAGCCTGTGCTGGGCCAAAGCACACGGCATGGACCTCATGGTCCAGGATCTCACCAATCCTATGCTCGCCCAGATTCCCCACGTCCTCCTCGCCGCCCACGCCGGCACCATCATGGGTGTCGAAACCAACGGCATGCAATTTTACCCCGAAGCATCCCATGCCGAAGCCCGCATTCATCCCGGCATCTACCAACGCCGCAACGGGCGCGTCGACCTCTCCACCATCCACGGCCCCGGCTTCGGCTACCGCCTCGATGAAATCGACCCCACCTTGACCTAACCAATGTAGCCCGCAATTCAGTCCGTCCCACCCGAACGAGAAAACCTTCACCCCCGGCATTCACAAGCTGCCTCGTTTCCGCTACACTCCCCCCATGGATGCAATTACCCTACGTCCCATGCAGGACCACGAATGGCTCGACGTCGCCCGCCTCATCACGACCTCCACCAATACCTGGTACCTCACTCACGGGATGGATGAGATCTTCATCGGTCCCCCCGAAAACCAGATCCTCTTCTGCGAGACCTACGAAGCCCTCGATCCCGGATGCTGCCTGCTCGCCGAGGACATTGAAACCGGCGAGCTCGCAGGCTCCTGCTTTTATCATCCTCGCTCTACGCATGTTTCGCTCGGCATCATGAACGTCCACCCCGACTTTGCCGGCCAGGGCGTTGCCGGCCTGCTCCTCGACTGGATCATCGACTACGCCGAGACGCTCGACCTGCCGGTGCGCCTCGTCTCCAGCGCGCTCAACCTCGATTCCTTCTCGCTCTACAACCGGCGCGGCTTCGTGCCCCAACGTGCGTTCCAGGACCTGCTCATCACCATCCCGGCCAAAGGCTTCCCGGAACCCGAACCCGCGCAGGGATTCATCCGCGATGCCATCATCGATGATGCCGAAGCCATCGCGGCGCTCGAAAAGGAACTGCTCGGGATCGATCGGGAGAAGGACTATCGACACTTCATCGAAAACGGCCGCGGCTGCTGGCACGTATCAGTATACGAGTCCGATGCGGGCGAGCTGCAGGGGGCGATCGTTTCCATCATCGACCCCGGCAGCAAGATGCTCGGTCCGGGCTTCGCACGCGAAGCCGATCAGCTGGGCGCCCTCATCGTACATGAGTTGAATCAGCGCAAAGGCCAAACCCTCGTACTCCTCCTCCCGGCCGATTGCCCGGAGCTCGTTCACCGCATGTATGCGCTCGGCGCGCGCAACTGCGAGTTGCACTTCAGCCAGGTCCGTGGCGAGATGCCCGAATCGAAGGCGCTTTACATGCCGACGTTCATGCCGGAAACCGCCTGACGGTTTGCATTCCAATTCCATCGCAATTTTTTCGTGAAATAGTGCTGAATCAGAATTTTCACGGCGGGTATACTATTTCAACCATGAGTGACCGGGCCCAATTCAGTGCCCATATGCGAGAAGAAATCGCCCGGGCTAAACAACAGCAGCGCAAAGCCGAGCAGGCAGGCCCTTCCATGGGTTTTCTCGTAGGCGGAATGCTCGGCGTAGGTCTGGTGACCCTTTTGGCCGGTTCCTTGTGGGGACTCATCTTCGCAACCATGGTCATGAGTCGGTTGTTCAAACGCTAGGTGGTTTGAAAGCAGGTTGGGTGTCTGACCCGACTTGAAGCAGAAACGTCGGGACGGAATCCCAAGCTACGGCCGCGGGGCTACACCGACGCGGTAAAACTGGAGATCATCCAGGGGCGGAAGGAGGATATTAAAGGGCTCGTTCATTCCGCGTATATTGTCGATTATCTTGATCCAATTCCCGCTGAGCAGATTACTCCGGAGCTCAATCGAATACACCTCACCGGTGACGACCATAAAGCTGAAGCGATCGGTTCCGGTCAGTTGAATCTGCGGCACAGGCGGCAGAAGCGCACCACCACTGATGACGAGCAGGTTGCCCACATCTTTGGGGAGTCCGTCTTTGCCGTTTCCGACCATCTCGTTGACGATGATGTCGGCCCGACCGTCGCCATTAATATCCCCGGCCGCGGCGCTGTAGCAGAGCGTGTCCCCGGTATCGCCACTCGAACCCAAGGCGCCTTGAATCAGGCTGATACGCATGACATCCGGCCCCGGCACATTGGCTACCTTTAAATCGACGATCGGAGGCCAGCCGCCGGGCTGCCCGTAGAGTAGATGCAGACTGCCGGCAATGGACCGCCCATTCGGCGAGTCGTGCGGATTGCCAAAGCCCAGATCACCCAATCCATCGAGATCGAAATCGCCCTGCAGCACGGTGTCGGCACCGAGCGCACCGACCACGGGTCCTTCGATGCGCGTGAAGCGAACGTCCGGTGGCAACACGGCATCGGTGAGTGAAAAATTCAGCCCCTTCAATTTTTCCGCATCATAAAACAGATGGCCGGTCCCGGAGTTGGAGCCGTTGATACTGTCCGCGACGAGATCGCCGCTGAACAACTCGGCTTTTCCATCGCCGTCGTAATCGAGGCCGCCGATCAACTCCTCGCCAAACGAATCGTTAAAGGTTTCGCCCGAAATTGCGGTCATCGCTTCGGGTGCATCTCCGAGAACAATCGTGTGCCCCGCAGGCCAGGGGTCCTGAAACAGTTCATCCCAGGCAAGGAAGAATTTTCCCCGCGGCGCACCGGCGGTGGATTGCGATGCTCCCGCAGGTGTGCCCGGCAATCGAATCCCCGCGCCCGCGCGATTGATCGTTGCCGCGAGCAGCAGCTCGCCCCGACCGTTACCGTTGAGGTCGGCAATGGTACAGGTCGCACCCAAATGATAATTTCCCGATCCAGCGGGCGGTTCAATGCGCACAAGATGGCCGGGCAAGGCGGTGGACAGATCCATCAGGTCGATAACCCCGCTCGTCGGCAGGCCGCCTCCGCGGAGCAGATACGCAGCCCCTCGATTGACCTCTCCGTTCAGATCTTCCTGGTCGGCACTGACCACCAGATCGGACACCCCGTCGCCGGTGACATCGCCGGTACGCAACCAGATGCCGAGACGGTCGTAGGCGTTCGAACCGTGGATGTGCAGCATGGGCAGGCTCGGGGCACGGAGGTCAAAATAGGTGAGCAGCGCCGCTTCGGCGGTCAAGTTGGTCGAACCAAAAAGGATGCTGACGCACCCCGCTCCCTCGCGACCGAGCGCCGGCGTAAAATTCTGCCGACCGATCATCAGGTCGCCGAGGCCATCGCCGCTGATGTCATCCATCCAGATTTCACAACCCGCAACCTCGAAGGGTTGATCGCCTGCGATTTTTAAGATGCGGTTGGTAAAGCCAGCGGTGTCCAGCTCGCCACCGATGGTGCCATCGCCGAAGATGAGATAGATTTCGCCCGCGCCGTTGCGCCCCAGCGGGTCGGCCTGGATGCTGGCGAAGGCATAATCATTAAAGCCATCGCCGTTGCAATCGAAGCCGCCACAGACCGGTGTGCCCGCATGTCCGGCTCCGGCGGAACCGAAGACCCGGGTGACCTGGCCGGTGGGCGTGCCGGTAGACAACAGGTCGATCGTCTGTGCAGGCGGGGCAGCCGGGACCATTGGGGCACAAAAAAGGAAGCAAATTAAGTGTCGGAGGTACATGAGTGAAACATACGGAGAGGGCCTCGACCTGTCGAGGAGCATGGGCTTCCAAGCCCGTGTTGGAGGCATAGGGCTTCCCAGCCCATGGACATCTGGCTGGGAAGCCAGATGGAACGTACATGGGCTTGGAAACCCATGCTCCGTCTTAAGTGCTTCATTTATCGCAATTTACACCTAATACCACATGTAAATCTGCCTTTACATGTGTTTTTTAATTTACAAACCAACATAATCCAACATATACTCCTCCTTCTAACCAAATTTATAAGCGATTCGGACATTATGTCAGACAATATTATAAACGAAATCCTTAAAAACGTGGGCGGCAACGTCACGCGCTCCTCGGTTGAGCGCATGGTACGTATCAGCCTCGAACGACGCATCGGGAATGGATCGGCTCCGACCGGCGCCCCTCCGAATGCCCTTCTGGTCAACGCCAGTGCCCGGCATTGCCATTTGACTCCGGAAGCGGTGGAAACCCTCTTCGGCCCGGGCGCGACGCTCACGCCGATGAAAGATCTCTATCAGCCGGGCGCGTTTGCGGCGAAGGAAACAGTAACCCTCGTGGGTCCGCGTTCCCGCGTGATCAGCAATCTGCGCATTCTCGGCCCCTGCCGGGATCTCAATCAGGTCGAGTTGGCCTTCACGGATTCCATCGCGCTCGGCTTTGATATTCCGGTTCGTCAATCCGGGAACACCCCCATGACCCCGGGCTGCATGCTGATGGGACCCCACGGCTTCTTCCAGATGGATGATGGCGTGATTCGCGCAGCACCGCATGCGCACATGGCCCCGGATGACGCCGCGTATTACGGCGTAAAGCAGGGCGACTACATGAAGCTCCGCGTCGGCGGTGATGTCGGCGTGACGTTCGACCGCATCTTCGTTCGCGTCGACCCCAATTTTAAACTCGAAGTTCATATCGATACGGACGAGGCAAACGCCTGCGGGCTGAATGCGAATTCGTCGGTCGAATTAATCAAGTAAATCTAACGCGCAAACTAAACCAGAGGTAAACCATGAGTGAAGCATTAGGCATCGTAGAAACCAAAGGCTACGTCGGTAACGTCGAAGCAGCAGACGCGATGGTCAAAGCGGCCAACGTAACTATTTCCAAGCTGATCCAGATCGGCGGCGGATTCGTCACCATTCTCGTTCGCGGGGATGTCGGTAGTGTGAAGGCAGCCGTTGAAGCGGGTGCAGAAGCAGCGAACAAGGTCGGCGAACTGACCGGTTCTCACGTGATCCCGCGCCCCAATGCGGACATGCTGAAAATGTTCGGTATCAAGTAATTTAACCTTTTATACACTGGAGAAAACCCATGGCTAACAATTTGGCAATTGGTATGATTGAAACGGTCGGTTTGACGACCTTACTCGAAGCAGCAGATGCGGCATTGAAAGCGGCAGACGTGCAGATGACGGGCTGGGACAAAGTCGGCAGCGGATTCGCTACCGGATTTTTCAAAGGCGAAGTCGCCGCCGTCAAGGCCGCAGTAGAAGCTGGCGCAGAAGCGGGCAGCCAAATCGGCAAAGTCGTCTGTGTAAACGTGATTCCGCGTCCGCATGACGATCTCGGCGGACTCGGCGACTGGATCTAGTCCAGCGCTCCTCAGCACGTGGCAAGCAAACACCGTCATCCTATGAAAATTCTCGTAGCCAACTTCGGCAGCACGTCTTTCAAGTACCGTCTATTCGACATGGCCGGTATTGGAGAGACTATGCTCGCGAAGGGCGGCTACGAGCGGGTGACGGATTACAACGAGGTGGTCGATGACTGCCTCGGCAAGCTCGTCAGTGAGGGTGCCATTGGCAGCCTCGACGAACTGGATGCCGTAGGGTTTAAAACCGTGATGGGCCGTAATCTGTCCGGCTGCGTGTGCGACGACGAGGCGGTGCTCGAAGCCCTGGACGGCTTCGCATCCCTCGCCCCGGCACACAACCCCCCCTACGCCAATGGTATTCGTACCTTTGGCCAACGCATCCCCAACGTCCCCCGGGTCGCCCTGTTCGAGACGGCCTTCTATCAGTGGGTTCCGGAAGCCGCCCGCGTATATGCGGTGCCGAATGCCTGGCGTGAAGCCGGCCTGGAGCGCTACGGCTTTCACGGAGCGAGCCACAAGTTCGTGGCGGAACGTTCGGCCGAACTCCTCCAGCGGGATGACGTCGCCGAGCGCGTGCGCGGTCTCTATGTCGACGGGCCGGGCGATTTCAGTGGCGCCCCCCTGCGCGTGATCTCCTGCCACCTCGGCGGCAGCAGCTCGGTCACCGGCGTCAACACCGGCGTGGCCATCGGCACCAGCATGGGCTTCACCCCGCAATCGGGCCTGCCGCAGAACAACCGGGTCGGCGAGCTCGACTCCGGTGCGGTGCCCTTTATCATGAATCAATTTCAGCTCTCCATCGAGGAGGTCCAGACCGCGATGACCACGCAGAGCGGGCTCTTCGGTTTGTCCGGCGGTGCCGGCAACGACATGCGCGACCTCTGGAAAGCAAAAACCGAAGGCAACTCCGATGCCGGACTCGCCATCGATCATCTGGTCTACAGCATCCGCAAATACCTCGGCCAGTATCACCTCGAGATGAACGGCCTGGAAGCTCTCGTCTTTACCGCCGGAATCGGCGAGCGCGACCCGGATGTCCGCGAAGCGGTTTGCGCCAATTTATCCTGCCTCGGCCTGAAGCTTGATCTCGAAAAAAACAAGCAGGTCGGCGTCGAATGCGAAATTCAAAGCGATGACTCCGCGGTTAAAATCCTGGTCATCCCCACGAACGAAGAATTGATCGTGGCGCGTGAAACAAAGCGCCTTTTACAGGCTCAGCAAACGAATGCCTGAGCCGACTATTTAATAATTGAACCACATACGGAGATAGAAACATGAGTCAGGAAGCAATTGGACTATTGGAAACCCGCGGATTGGTCGCACTGGTTTGCGGCACCGACGCTATGCTCAAAGCAGCAGATGTAAAATTGATGGGCCCGAAGATGCAGGTCGGCAGCGCCCTCGTAACCGCTGTCATTACTGGCGATGTCGCCGCGGTCAAAGCGGCCGTCGACGTCGGTGCCCAGACGGTCAGCGAAATTGGCGAAGTGGTCAGTGTACAGGTCATCCCGCGCCCGCACGGCGATGTGGGTCAGATCTTACCGAAGCCCGCAGGAAAGAAGTAAGCCTATGTTTCTCGGCAAAGTCATAGGCTCGGTCGTTGCGACCAAGAAGGACGAAAAGATGAACGGCCGTAAATTGCTGCTCATCCGTCCACTGCTGATTGACGAGAAAAACCCCGCCACGTTCCGCCCCGGCCAGAATACCCTGGTCGCGGTGGATAATCTGGGTGCGGGAGTCGAGGATATCGTCTTGTTCGCCCAGGGCAGCTCGGCACGTCAGGCTTCCGGCCTGAACACGATGCCGATCGATGCAGCCGTGGTCGGCATTGTCGACACGGTCGATGTACTGGGCCACAAGGTCTACAACGGAAAAGCATAAGCAGCAGCTGAGAAACCACGATGAGCCAACTCAACGAATCCCTTATCCGCGACATTGTCAGTGATGTATTAAGCCAGTTGAGCACCAGCCAGGGTGCGCCCAAGGCCACCTGTGCCTGCGGCAAGGCGGAATGCACTTGCAACAAGAACCCCGGCAGCTGCGGATGCAGTGGCAAGGGGACGAGCAACGGAAAATTCGGCGTATTCCAAACCGCCGAAGAGGCGGCCGCGGCGGCGGCGGATGCGTTCGTCGCGTTGCGCAAACAGGGATTCGAAGGCCGCGCGAAAGTCGTAAAGATCATCAAAACGATCTGCGCGGACAAATCGGTTGAATGGGGCAAGCTGGAATTTGCCGAAACCAAAATTGGTCGCCTGGAACACAAGATCGGCAAACTCGAAGGAATCGCAGGGATTCCCGGCACAGAGTGGATCCAGCCCTTCGGCATGAGCGGCGATCGCGGCATCACGATGGAGGAGCATACGCCTTTCGGCGTCATCGGTGCCATCACGCCGGTTACCCACTCCATCCCGACCATCGCCTGCAACATCATCAACATGGTCGCTGCTGGCAACACCGTGGTATTCAACGCCCACCCCGGCGGTGCCCGTTGCGCGGCCGAAGCCGTTCGCACGTTCAATCAGGCCATCGAACGCGAAGTCGGCATCCCGAATATCGTGACCATCATCGAAGAGCCGACGATCGAATCGTTCAACGACATCTGCAAAAACGAACACATCGCACTGATGTGCGTAACCGGTGGCCCGGCCGTGGTCGACGCGGCTATGAAAAGTGGCAAGCGCTCCATCTGTGCAGGTCCCGGCAACCCACCCGTCGTCGTAGATACTACGGCGAAACTCGACCAGGCCGCAGAGGACATTGTTTTTGGTGGCGGATTCGACAACAACCTGCTCTGCATTGGCGAGAAGCAGGTCTTCGTAGTCGACGCCATTTACGACCGCTTTATCCAGTCCTTTGAAACAGCGGGCGCCCGCAAATTGAACAGCTCACAGCTCGCGACCTTGACCAGCGAAGTCTTCACCTTCCGTGAAGGCGACGGTGGCTGCTCGCATGCCGTGCTCAACCGAGAGCTCATCGGTGCCGACCCTTCCGTCCTCGCCCAGCGCGCGGGCTTGAGCGTCCCCGCAAACACCCCGATGCTGTATGCGGAAACCGATGCCGACCATCTTTTTGTCATCGAAGAACAGATGACCCCCATGCTTCCGATTATCCGGGTGCGCGACGTACACGAGGGCATCGCCCTGGCAAAAGTTTCGGAACACGGTTACAAGCACTCGTCGATGATCCACACCTTGAACGTGGAACACATGACCGAGATGGCCAAAGCCCTCGACTCGACCCTGTTTATCAAAAACGGCCACTGCCTGGCGGGCCTCGGCAATGGTGGCGAAGGCTACGGCAGCTTCTCCATCGCGACGACCACCGGCGAAGGCATCACTACCCCGATGACCTTCACCCGCAAACGTCGATGCGTCATGGTGAACAACCTCAACCAATTTTAATGATTCTGGCACGCATAGAAGGCAGCGCAGTTTGCACCATCCAGCATAAAAGCATGGACGGCTGGCGGCTGGCTATGTGCCAGGGCATCAATGATGCCAACGAAACCACGGGCGAACCGTTTCTGGCGCTCGACGGCTTGAATGCAGGTATACACCAGCGGGTGATTGTCACCACCGATGGTCGTGCCATCCGGGAAAAAGTCCGGGATGCGCACTCGCCTGCACGCTTTATGATCACCGCCATTCTCGATGAGGCCGAAGCATGAGAATCGGCCAGGTCATTGGGAAAGTCGTGCTCAACACCATGGAATCCTCCTACGAAGGCGGGCGCTACCTGGTGGTGATGCCGGTGACCAAGGACCAACTGGCCACCAGGACATTTGATGCCCCCTACCCTCCCGGAAACAGCCTCGTCGTATATGACAAGCTGGGTGCAGGCATAGGCGATCTCGTGGGTTACAGTGAAAGCGGTGAAGCCGCCGCCGCGTTTATTAAACCGACCCCGGTCGATGCATTTGTGGCCGGGATTATCGATACCTTTGAATATCAACCGTTGAAAACGAAATGAGTCGCTCCGGCGTAACCATTTAATAGACGAGGAACGTACGATGAAAAAACTTTATACAGCCAGAGAAGTAGACGAACTCCTCCGCGGAGGCGGCACCCCAGCTTCCATTCCGAGTGATGCCCTGCTGACCCCATCCGCGCGGGACGCCATCAAGGACTGGGACCGCAAGAGCAAGCAGGTCGCTCAGGCCTCCCCGCCGACCGGCAAAGCACCCATCGTTCCCGACTACGAATACAAGTGGGAGCCGGGCAAGGATCCATCCACGCCGGCGGAAATTGCCAAATTTTTCAATTCACCCGGAATTGTCGCGATCAAAGAGCGCATCGTGGACATCGGCCAGCGCATCTGGAAAATGACCTTCGTCGACGGCAACGGCGGCAACATCACCGTGCGCGTCGGCGACAATCTGGCGCTGTGCACCCCGACCCTGATTTCCAAAGGCTTCATGCAGGTCTCGGATATCTGCCTGGTCGATCTCGACGGCAACCAGCTCGCAGGTGAACGCAAGCGGACCAGCGAAGCGCTGACCCATTTCGGCATCATGAAACGCCAGCCCAAAGCAAAGGCCTGTGTGCACGCACACCCGCCCCACGCGACCGCCTACGCGGTTGCCGGCGTCGTCCCGCCGACCTGTATGATTCCGGAAGCGGAAGTATTCCTGGGCCAGATTGGTTATGCGGAATACCGCACGCCGGGCACCCCGGAAAATGCCGACATCGTCGGCGAAGCCGGGGTCGATCACATGTCGGTGCTCATGGAGAATCACGGCGTGATCTGCTGGGGCAAGGACGTGGAGGACGCGTACTGGAAAATGGAGAACACGGACTCCTATTGCAAAACCATCTGGATTGCCTCTCAGCTGGGCGGACCGTTGAAAACGATCACCCAAGGCCAGGCCAAGGAATTGATTGATTTGCGCGGCATGCTCGGCATGGAAGACAAGCGCGCCAACTGGAAGGAATGCGAACTCTGCGACAACGCCGACTTCCATCCCGGTGTGTATTGCGCACTCCCCTCGCAAGGCTCCGCTCCGGTCAACAACGACACCGAAGCGGCGGTTCAGCAGATTACCGATTTAATCATGGAACGATTGAAGTAAGCGTTAATCATGGAACGATTGAAGTAAGCGTTCTTAAAATGAGCACGGCCCCGTGCTCTACGCTTTACTTGATTCGATGGGCCCTGACGGGGCCCCCGTGCTACGCATTTAAGGACTATTATGAAAGTTACGATTATTGGCGGCGGTGGCCGTGTAGGATCTAATGCGGCATTCGCGCTGCAATGTGCCGGCATCGTGTCGGAAATCCAAATCATGGACGCCAACACGGCCATGGCGGAAGGCGAAGCCCTCGACCTGATGCATGGAGCATCCTCCCTCGCAGATCAGCAAATTTACGCCGGCGATTACAGCCGCGCGGCCGACTCGGACTTCTTCGTCATCACCGCTGGCCTGCGTCGTCAGCCCGACGAATCCCGCCTGGACCTGATCAACCGGAACGTCTCGCTGTTCAAGCAGATCCTCCAGAGCATCCAGGATGCCGGCTACAAGTCCGATGCAAAGATCTTTGTGGTCTCCAACCCGGTCGACATTCTGACCAAACTGGCTGCGGAAACGCTGAACCTGCCCTGGCAACAGGTCATGGGCCTCGGCACCATGCTGGACACCGCCCGCTTTCGTTCGCTCATCGCCACCGAATTCGATCTGGCCCCCACTCAGGTGAAGGCGTTGATCCTCGGCGAGCACGGCGATTCGATGGTCCCGATCTGGTCCTCGGCCACCGTGGGCGGCTTGCCCCTCGCGGGCCTCAAAGGGTTGAACCCGCACAAGCAGGAGCAACTTTTCACCCGGACCAAGGGCAGTGGCTCCGAAGTCATCAGCCGCAAAGGCGGTGCCGGCTGGGCGGTTGGTGCCACGATCGCGGAGTCGATTCATGCGATGGTCCTCGACAAGAAGGCCTTGCTGCCCGTGTCCTCCTGGGTCCAGGGTGCTTATGGAATTCGCGACGTATGCCTGAGCGTACCAACGGTCGTCGGACGCGCCGGGGTGATTGACCAAATTGAAATTGATCTCTGGCCGAAAGAAAAAGCCGGCCTCGTTGCCTCTGCACGCGCGTTGAAAGAAACGTTGAAGAACGTACAATAGGGCCACGCGATGCTGGCTCTTGAACGTCAACACGAGATTCTTACCATGCTGGGCGCGCAGGGTAGCATCCGGGTTGGCGATCTGGCGAAACGCTTCGAGGTAACCGAAGAGACGATTCGTCGCGACCTCCACCTGCTCGAAGAGGAAGGCAAACTCCAGCGCAGCCATGGCGGTGCGGTTCCCGTCGATCTCGGCTCACGCGAAATGCCGCACTGGCAGCGTGAGGCGGAAAACGTCGATGAGAAACGCGCGATCGGTAAGGAAGCCGCTTCGCGGGTGGTCGAAGGCGATACCATTTTACTCGATGCCAGTTCCACCGCCTGGTTCATGGCCCAGTACCTGGAGGACATGCCGCTCACCGTTCTAACGAATGCGATGCAGGTGGCGATGGCCCTGGCCAAGCATCGCCACATCCGAATTATCCACACCGGCGGCACCCTTTCACGGGCCTCGCTTTCATTTCAAGGTCCACTGGCCGAACAGGCGCTCGAAGAATTTCACGTCGACAAACTTTTCCTCTCCTGCCGGGGCATGGATCCCGCACGCGGGCTGAGCGATGACAACGATGTGCACGCGGTGTTGAAACGCAAGATGGTGGCGATTGCCGACCGCAAATTCCTCATGCTCGACCACTCGAAATTTGGTAAACGTGCGCTGACCCTGATCACCCGCCTGGAAGCCTTCGACGAGCTGATTACCGATGCGAAAGCGGACAAGGCGATGCTGGAAGCAACCCGCGAGATGGGGCTGGCGGTTTCGGTCGTCGAAGTCTGATTTGGAGTGCGCGAACTTGTTCCCGCTTTTCCGCACGTCAAAAAATCGGGAATAAATTCCCGCACTCCAAAGCCTGCGGCCAAAATTAGCTGTAAAACGACTGGTAGGCGGCTTCCCAGGCGTCGGCCTGCTCGGGAAGGTAGGTGTCGACCTCAAACGAGTCCCGTACCAGCGCCCGGCCTGCGGCGAGATCCGGCAGCACGCCGTTGGCGATCATCTGCATGATCACATTGCCCGCCGCGGTGGCTTCGACCGGACCGGCGACGACCTTACGGTTCACCGCGTTTGCCACACATTGGTTCAACAGTTTGTTCTGGGTACCTCCGCCGGTGATGTGCAGCACATCCAGGCGTTCTCCATCGAGCACACGCTCCAGGCGATCGAGGATATTCCGGTATTTCAGCGCGAGGCTATCGATGACACAGCGGACAAAAGCCCCTTTATCCGTCGGCACGGCCTGGCCCTGCGCCTTACAATACCCCACGATCGCCGCCGGCATGTCGCACACACCGGTAAAGGCCACGTCATCGGGATCGATGATCGAAACCAGAGGCGTCGCAGCTTTGGCCAGTTCGACCATCTCGGAAAATTCGATGGGTTCACCCGCTTCGTTCCAGGCGCGGCGGCATTCCTGGAGAATCCATAGACCGTTAATATTCTTGAGCAGACGAATGGTTTTTTCGACCCCGACTTCGTTGGTGAAATTTTCGGCGAGCACATTCGCCCCCAGCCGCGGCTCGGCGCATTCCGCCCCGAGCAGGGACCAGGTGCCCGAGCTGAGATAGGCGAAGCTCTCCCCTTCGGTCGGAACGGCGACCACGGAGGATGCGGTGTCGTGGCCGGCCACTGTATACACCGACACGCCAGCCAGGCCGGTGGCGGCCACCAGTTCCGGGGTCAGCTCACCCAGGCGGGTTCCGGGATCGACGAGTTCCGGAAGAATCGACGCTGGAATATCCAGGCGTTCCAGCAATTCGCTCGCCCATTCATGAGTGGCCGGATTGTAAAACTGGCTCGTGCTCGCAATGGTGCGCTCGCACACCATCTTACCGGTCAGCCGATAATTGAGCACGTCCGGGATCATGAGCAGCTTATCCACGCCGCTGACCCGGGGATACTCCTCCGCGAGTTGATACAAGGTATTAATCTGCATGAACTGGACACCGGTGTAGCGAAAGACCTCCTCCTTCGGCACCCGCGCAAAGACCTTTTCCAACATGGGATCGAGGCGCTTGTCACGATAATGATACGGAGCGTGGAGCATCTTTCCGTCGATATCAAACAAGGCGTAATCGACTCCCCAGGTATCCACGCCGATACTGCGGATGTTTTCGACGCCGTACTTTTCCCCGGCGAGCTTCAGGCCTTCAACAATGTCCGCCCAGAGCTGCTCGAATTTCCAGTAGAGGTGGCCATCGATTTCCGTCGGACCATTGTCGAAGCGGTGGACGGCTTCCAGCGAAAGTTTGCCGTCTACGAACGTACCGCCGATCACGCGGCCACTGCTGGCGCCGAGATCGATCGCGAGATGAATAGATGATGTGCTCATAAGAATGATTTAAAAGGGAAACAGCAGGCTTAAAAGCATTTCCGACGTTTTTCTAACCCGAGTGCACAGCTTCGGGTAACCTTCTAAGGTTGCAGCATGAAGCGTAAACCGCCAACGAAAACCTCGCCGCCATGCTCATAACGAAAAGGTCCATAGCGCCGGTTAGAGCGTTTGGATTTTAACCAGAACACGCGGACCCCATCCATCGTGGTGACTTCGTCCAGCACGTATTTCGTCTTAAACAAGGACAACTCCAGCCCCTGCACCAGGGTGAAGCGGCCAAGGGTATCGCTGGCACCCAGTAGTTTCAGATGAAATTGATCGCCCAGCGTAACGCCCAGCTCAATGGAATCCAGTTTGCC
>JBLIND010000103.1:0-17341 GCA_047639095.1 Candidatus Omnitrophota bacterium
TTCCTCGAGTGTCTCAGCGACCCTCAGGGGCTCTCGCTTTATTCAGATCCACGCATCTGCAAGGAACTCGATTGGAACTTCAACAACCTGGTCGAGAACGCCATTCGACCGACGGCCGTCGAGAAGAAGAACGGGCTGTTCACCGGCGGGCCCGAGGCCGGCGAACGAAGCGAGATCATCTACACGCTCCTGGAGAACTGCACGCGACTGGGCATCCCACCGCACGTCTACCTGCACGACGTGCTGAGTCGCCTGCCCGGAATGATGAACGACCAGACCCACGAGCTGACCCCGGCCAAGTGCTTGGAAGCTCAAACAGAGGCCCCGGCGAACGCAGCCTGATGGGTGCCGACAATCAGGCGGGGGATGAACTGGCCGAACGGATAAGCCGCATCCTGGCCATCTAGTGGGAGCCACACCCGCTCAAGTAATGGCGAACCGTCGAAGCCCTACAGGGCCTGAAGGGCCAACCGTTAACGGGCCTTTATCCACCCCTGTGCCAACACCTCGAAACCCAGATGATGGCGATCCAGCGTATCACCGAATCCTACCCCATCGAAACCTTCGATGATTACAGCAAGCTCAGCGACGAAGAACTGGACGCGATCAAGGATCTGCTTCAGGTAATCGCGTTCGATTATTAACCGAATAACTCGGCGAGACCGAGGTGGTGTTCGTTCGGACGCTTACCGTACAATCGCGAGGATGGATAATAAAATACTGCCCGATGAAAACAAGAAAATATGGCGCTTCCGGGTTTGTGGGGGGAGCTGTATTTGCCTGAGCGTGATCGTGATGTAGCAAAGGGGGCGGAATCCTGTAGGGATGCGAGATGAAAAACACCTCTCTTACCGGGCGTTATCAGCAGATCCTTGGCGACACAACCCCATGGGTTGTGAGCGAGGTCAACTTGGATATGGAACAACTGGTCAACGAAGTGCGGTTGAAGGTGAAGCCGGGCGCGATCTAGGGATGCCCGAAGTGCCATGAGCGGATGCATATAAAAGAGTGGCGGACACGGCGGTGGCGGCATCTCGACAGTTGCCAACTCAAGACGATCCTGGAGGCGGCGGTGCCGGTGGTCGAGTGCTCGGAGCATGGGGCGCAGACCGTCCAAGTGCCGTGGGCTGAAGGATCGAACTGCTTCACGATGTTCTTCGAGGGGTTTGCCATTCAGGTGCTTGAAGCGTGTTCAGGGGCGCGCGCTGCCGAGTTGCTTGGTATCAGCTGGGACCAGGCCGATGGGATCAAACAGCGGGCCGTGCGTCGCGGGGTGGAGCGGCGGCAACTCAGGGATCTGGAATACGTGTGTGTGGATGAGAAGGCTGTGGGGCGTGGCCATGACTATGTGACGGTGGTTACGGGTGTGATGGACGGAAAGCCACGAGTGCTCTACCTTGGCGACGGCCGGAGCGGGGAGAGCCTCAACGGCTTCAGGGAATGGCTGGGCCCCGAAGCCTGTGCTCGCATCAAGGCGGTGAGCATGGACATGGGCCAAGCCTATCAGAATTCAGTGCGTCGGTACTGCCCGAATGCCGAGTTGATCTTCGACCCTTTCACCTGATGAAGATGCTCAATGAGGCGGTGCTTTGGCAAAAGCGGGATCTGCTGAGTTATTTGCAATTCTATGGGATAGCAGCCGACCCGGTCCCTATACATTGGGCACCCCAACAGGCGTATTTACCTCAAATTATCCCGGAAGTATAAAGTTCTATGGGACAGCACATGGTTATAAACGGGGCGATGAAAGATGCCCGGGAAAATTCATCGAATGAGAATACGTTGACGGGACCTCGAAGCGGATGCGTTTGCTAGTAAATATGGCTGGGCAACAGCCCGTTTACAAAGTTGCGGGATGGCCGTGGAAATTTATGTCAAGTTTGCCGCAGGAAAACCGGTGCGGCGCAACCCGGAAACCTGGCGCTGGGTCGACTACTCATCGAACCCGGCGCCCGGGGAGCTTTCGGATTTTCGGCAATGGCACGCTGATCATGGCAGGTCATTCAAAAAGTCGACGCGCGTACTTACGTGAAACTGAGCAACCAATTCGAGCTGTCGAAGTGGTAAATTCCGGAGAAGGCCATGCCACAGGCACCTGCCGGTTCCGGGGCGAGACCCGGTATTATTTTGATGTCGAAAAGCGGGCCGTTCATTCCGGCTCCATGCGGCTGACCAAACAACTGGAAATGAAAGAGCTCGATTTGAATCTCCTCTGCGCCAGCATGTTCAGCAACCATGGGCTGACATTCATCCTCGAGGATTGGCGCGTGAGAGGGCGACTCGCGTTGACAAAACAGGGACGAGGAAAAGCTCTACGATCTCGGATCGAGGCTACTACGGCGGGCCCGGGAGCCGCATCAAGATTTCGAATACGCCGACGCCCTTGGGGCTCCGCGAAAGCATAAAGATGGGCGAGCAGAATATCTGTACCCAGGCCCGGATACTTGTGGGAGAACGTGATCTGCAGGCAGAAGCGGCTGGAGATTGACGCTGAGATCAGCCTGATGCGCGCTCAGAAACTGGATGCCGAAGTAAATGAGGTGGAGATCGGTAGCGTTGTCTATCGCGCAGAGCACCTGCTCATGAATGCGGCCACGACAATCGCCAGCGCTTGGTGTGTGTTCGAAATCCCGACGGATTAAGCTTCACGAAGGAAGACGGTTATAGAACACCCGTAAACGAACCGGTAGCAATGATTTGCGATCTGGTGAGTGGGCAAGAAAAAGAGATGGCACATCATCCCTACAGCGTTTGGGAAACCTTGTGTGCGTGGTTATGCATACCCGATGGCCGACGAGATACTGCTCCGGAACGGCCTTTGATGGACCGCCCTGCTATTCACCGAGGAAGCAGGCCGAGGAATGCTGAATGTGGATGAAAATCGAAAAAGGTTCTGTTCACACACTCAAACAGACCCTTAATGATGGCGGGTACTATGCATAACGATTTTACGATCTCTATCAGGTCCGTGCGCTCGCATGGGCGAACGACAGCTTATGATCCAATGGCTGCAGGAGGGAGGTAGATCATGTTTTCACTAAAACATGCGGGCTGCATTATTTGCCTGTTGGTCGGCGCCGCTCACCTCGCGGCTGCCAACGATGTGGCCGCCACCCATCAGCGTCTCGAACACATCGAAAAACTCATACGCATCGAAAGTGAGCTGCAGGTCTGGGAGCGGGATGGATTGAACAATCGAATCGATCAGCTCGGAATCGCTCTTATTTCCGAAGTGAACGAAATTGCTACGGACCAGTTGGCGGACAAAAATCTGGCCCCGGAGGTGCGTGAAGAGATTTTTGCGCTATTGGATGCCGTGGCGGAATTGGCGCTGGTGCGTGAGAAAAGACTCGACCGACGAGCGGCCGAAGAGCACGAACGCTATGAGAAGTTTGCGGAAAGCGCCCAAGCGGATATTGCCCGCGCATTCCAGGAAGACCTGCTGCAATTGCGGGAGCAATTTCTCTCGGGATTTGTTTCTCTACTTGAAGTCCGTCGTGCTGCTGGGCATCCGGCCGAGGAGTCGGCAGCACAGATTCGGGACCGGGTCTTACTGCTTAGGGAGCGGCTCACCGGCCAGATCCGTCTGGATGCAATGTCCCTGGCTGAATTACGCCGCCGGCTGAAGGATAAGCCCTTGGACGAAAGGCTTGAAAATGCGTCGGCCCTGGTGCAGGCCAAGCAATCAACCAGCCTGGATGCCCTTGAAGGGTTGTTGGGGATTGCAGATCGCCTGGGTCTGGAAACCGCGGAACAGCGCAGTCTGCTGATTCGAGAGCGACGCCAGGTGGGTACCGACATCCTGGACCGGGATGTGTTCCGCAGCCTGTGGGAAGAAAATGTGCGGGCATTAAACCAGCAGCTGGTCCGCCGGGGCCCCGATTGGTTCCTGCGCCTGCTGTTATTAGCGACCATTGTTATTATAGCATGGGTTCTATCGAGACTGGTCCGCTATCCGATTCGTGCGTTGGTCCGTCGCAGGCGTCCGCCATCAAACACGTTGTTGGGGGAGGTGGCTATTTCGCTGTCCAGTGCGCTGGTCTTGCTGACGGGGCTGGTGTGTGCATTGGCATTCGTGGGCGTGTCACTAGGTCCCATTCTGGCCGGATTGGGAGTCTTAGGATTGGTCGTCGGCCTAGCAATTCAGGATTCGCTTGGAAACCTGGCAGCAGGAACCATGATCCTCCTTTATCGCCCGTATGACGTCGACGATCATATCCGTGTGAATGGGGTCGATGGGCTGGTCAAACGGATGAATCTTCTGGCGACGAGCATCACCACGTTCGACAATCAGTCGGTGGTCGTTCCCAACGGCCGCATCTGGGGCGACACGATCATCAACTATACCGCCCATCGGGTGCGTCGGGTGGATGTCAAAGTCACTTTTTCTTACCACGAAGATCCGGATCGCGTGCAATCCGTGCTCCTGGATGTGTTGGAAAAACACGAGGACGTGCTCGATAATCCAGCGCCGGTCGTGCATGTGGCCGGATTCGAGGATTCGGCGATGGCGATGATGGTCAAGCCCTGGGTGCGTACGGAAAACTATTGGAGCGTCTACTGGGATCTCAATCGGGTGATTAAAAAGAGGTTCGATGCCGAGGGTATTGAGATCCCATTTCCCCAGCGTGTCGTCACCCTGGCCGCGCGGACTCAGGAAGCCGAACCGCCTTCCGATTGAGCGAACAAGAGCTGGCCCCTTATGCAGGTGGTGGCTCTTGCGGTTACGACGGGGAAACGTTGTGCTCAGGGGGATACAAGCTTGCGCAGAGCTGGGGATGCTTGGCGACCTAACCCGCTTCGGACCTCCAGCCGTGGACCACCCCTCCGCTTAACGGGCAATGCCGGATGATCCCGAGGCTACAGGTGCCCCTCGATGGGGAGCGTGCTCAGGAACCCATCTTCAAGTTTCTGAAAAGTCGAGCCGGACGGTTGGGTTTTGTGGACCCCATCGTCGGACACCCAGTGAATGCCTCCATCCGACTGCGCCTGAAGGTGCCACGCATTGCGAAGGCCAAAATCGAGGGCGATCAGTTCCCGCACGCGCTCATTCATGGATTGGCTCCGTATAAGCAGGCCCATTTCGGTATTCAGGCGCAGGGAGCGAGGGTCGAGATTGGCGCTTCCGATGAAGGTCAAATCATCGTCCACCACCATTAACTTGGCGTGGAGCCCGAGGTCCTTGGTGTCCACCGGATGCTCCATGTAGGTGCGGCGGTCCTTAGCCCGGGCGCGCACTTCATGAATGTCTGCGCCGAGCCCAAGTAATCGGTGAATGTGTCGGCGGTACGCACTGTGAGCGACGAGATGGTTACCCGGACGGATACGTTCGATCGACGACCATAACGGAGTCTGCGCAGGTGCGAGGGCCTTCGAGGCGGGATGTTTGGCGCGGTTAAGCGACGTGCAACTCGAACGCCAGCGGCCAGTATTCCGGCCGCTAGCGTTCGGGCCAACAAGTGAATATGGTCCACTCGGTGGGCTACCCTCTTACCCTTTGTCAGCCGACGGAGTCATGTCGAAAATATTTTCTAACCTGGAGGCCCCATGCCGGGCATACACAAATGAATGCACCCTATTGTCGCATTCGCACCAAAGCCTGATTCAGGACGTTCAACGTGTTCCTTGGAGCAGAACAACCAGCCATACCTGTGAGGATTACAACTCCAAGAGGGAAGGTGCGGTCAATTTCAGGTTAAAATGGCCGCAGGAGCCACCCTTCCTCAGGAAACAAATCGAATGGTTATTAAGTCTAAATAACACCCCGCACTTTGCTGGAGGATCCAATGCTCACAAGACAAAAACAGTGACAATCCCTAGCCGGTTTCATATCCAACCTACGTGAGACCAAACAGGGGACATTCATGAGTGGCCAAGCCTCAAGCCAGGTCGGCCGGCATTTTCTCGGCTGGGATACCCCAGTCACTGACAAGGTTCGCGCCCACCTCGTTCCCGAAGGTCATTCAGGCCCCTTGCGACTCGACGAAACCCTCGTCGTCGCTCCGACCCGACAGGCGGGACGACGCTTACGCGAACACATGGCCCGTTGGTGCACCGACGCCCACATCGCCCTGCTCTCCCTGCGGGTCAAAACGCCGAACTACTTTCTTCTCGGAACCGAAATCCCCACCGGGCTCGCCTCGACGACGGATATTCTTCACGCATGGACCCAGGTTTTCCAGGACTTGGACATCACCACGCTTGACGCCCTCTTTCCCTCCGGTGTCGCGGAGCCGGACATGCAGTGGGCGCTCTCCATGGGGCAACGCCTGCATGCCTTGCGGGATCAACTGCTGGAAGGTGGATGGACGATTACCCAGGTCGCGCGCACCCTCGATGCGCAGGCAGATGAAAAAGCGCGCTGGATGGATTTGATGAAACTCGAACAGGCCTACCTGGTCCTGCTTCGTGCCAACCATCGTATCGACCCCTGCGCCCACAAAATCGAATTGATGCCGGGCCAGATGATTCCGCCCGGGGTCACCCGCATCGTGCTCGCCTGCGTCGCAGACCCGACGCCACTGATGATTCGCCAGTTAGCAGAACTTTGCGAACATGCCGGAGACCGGCTCACCATCGAAGTGCTCATTCACGCCCCTCCGGAGCTGGCCGATGCGTTCGATCCCTGGGGCCGCCCACAAACCGACGCCTGGACGCAGATGGACATCCCCTATCCGTCGGAAGACCATCTCATCCTCGCGTCGGATCCCGCAGCCCAGAGTCGACGCGTCCTGCAAATCATCCATCAGCACGCCCCCGAGCTCGGCCCCCAGGATGTCGCCATCGGCGCGCCAGATGGTGACGTCATCCCTCAGCTGGCCGCTACGCTGGAGGAGCAAGGCATGCCCGCCTTCAACCCGGCGGGTATTTCCGTTCGCCAGCACAGCCTGTATCAACTCCTCGATGCTTGGCAACAGTTGCTCGGCGATCAGCGCTACACCTCCTTCCGCAACCTGTTACGTCACCCGGCGATGCTTCATTACCTGACGCGCTTCGACTTACAACCATCCGAAATCCTCACCCTGGCGGACACCTACCAGAATCAATTTCTCCCCCAGACGGTGAAAGACCTCAAGCGCGGCACCGAAAACTATGCGCCCTTTCACCAGGCCGTCGATCACATCCTCGCCCTCCGCAAGGCCTACGATAAAACGCCGGATACGGAGCTGGCCATCCGCAACCTGATGAAAGACCTCTTCCAGGATCGCGACCTGGATCAAAGCCGCCCGGCCGATGAAGATTTTCGCGAGGTCGTGCAACGGCTCGATCACATCCTTGAGGAATACCGAAACAGCATGGCCGTGGACGGCCAGCGAAAGAGCAGCGATGCGCTCCACCTCGTGCTGTCGCGCTTCGGGTTGGAATCCTGGTACTCCGAGCATGCCGACAGCGTGGTCGACCTCGACGGATGGCTGGAACTCTCCTGGAACGATGCGCCCTTGATGATCATCACCGGAATGAACGATCAAAGCGTCCCCGACGGGCGTATCAGCGATCTCTTTCTGCCCGACAGCCTGCGCGGTAACCTGAAACTGCGCAACGCCGATGATCGCTTCGCCCGCGACGTCTATCTCGCCTCGAGCTTTATCCATTCGCGCCAACAAAATCAGGGCCAGATCTATTTTATCTGCGGCAAGGTCAACAGCCGCGGCGAACCCCTGCGGCCTTCGCGCCTCTTGCTGCGCTGTCCGGATGAACAGCTCACCCAACGGGTGGAACGTCTCTTCGGCGACCCACCCGAACAGGCCGAAAACGTGGCCGTCTCCACCGCCTTCAAGCTCGACCCCTCCCGCATCGCCACAGCCGAACCGCTGACCGAAATCTACGTGACTCGCTTTTCGGACTACCTCGCCTGCCCGTTCCGCTATTACCTCAAGCACGGCCTCGCCATGCACGCGCTCGCAGACGACCTCGACGAAATGCCGCAGCATCGCTTTGGCACCATCATTCACGACGCGCTGAATGCCATGGCGCGACATCCCGATATGTCCACCAGCACCCAGGCGAAGGAGGTGGCGGACTTTATGATCACCTATGCGGATCGCCGCTTTGCCGATTACGGAAGCGATCTCCCGCTGCCGGTAAAAATTCAACGCGATGCCGCGCATCAACGCCTCAAAGCTGCCGCACGCGAACAGGTCTTCCTCACCGAAAAAGGCTGGCGAATCGTCGAAAGCGAAAAGCAGCTGAGTCGGGCCTTCGACGGCGTAACCATCAGCGGCAAGATCGATCGCATCGATTACCATGATGTACACAAGCGGTATCGCGTGCTCGATTACAAGACCATGGATAAAATGCAGGACGCGGAAGGCCTGCACTTCCGGTCACGCGTGGGCACCCAGCAGGAATACAGCTGGGTCGACGTGGACCGCCGGCCCAAAGCCTGGTCGAACCTGCAACTCCCGCTCTATCGCTTCCTGGTCGAGGAACAGTATCCGAACAGCGATTTACGCTTCGGCATTTTCAACTTGCCCAAAGCCGTCGCCGACACCGGCATCAAGGAATGGCGCAGCTTCAACGAAGACCTGTACGCGAGTGCGATGAATTGCGCGCGCGGGGTCATCGACGATCTGCGCGCCCAATGTTTCTGGCCGCCGACGGAAAAGCTGCGGCAGGATGATTTCAAGGAACTCTTCTTCGAACAACCCGAGGCCTTCTCCAAGGTCCTGAAGGTGGTGGATCATGCCTGAGCATATTGGCCACACCTCCATTTCAGCCTCCGCCGGATCGGGTAAAACGTTCCGGCTGGCGCACCGCTATATTCGCCTCATGGCCCTGGGCGTTCCGCCAGATCGGATTAATGCGCTGACCTTTTCGCGAAAAGCGGCGGGTGAAATCTTCGACTCCATCGTGAATTACCTGCGCGAGGCGGCGGAGTCGGATTCCCAAGCGGCCGAAACCGCAGGTGAAATTGGCCTGCCCGACACCTCACGCGAAGACTTCCTCGTCCTCCTGCGCAAACTGCTCGACTTCATGCACCGCCTGAACACCGGAACGCTCGACAGCTTTACCATCAAGGTCGTACAGGCCTTCCCCATGGAGCTCGGCATCGGGCTCGATTTCCAGATTATGGACAACGGGGGCAGCGAAGCGGCCGCCGAGCAGCTGCGGGTCCTCCAGCACATTTTCCGGCCCGGGGGGATCAACCCCAAGGCCTCTCGCGATTTCTTCCAGGCGTTCAAGCAGTCCACCTTCGGCGATGAAGAGAAAACCATTACCGAAGCCCTGCGTAAATTCATCGCCAACAAGCGCGAATGGTTCATGCGCTGTTCCGATCCGGAGCGCTGGGGGAATCACCCCAGCATCTGGGCGGATCGTCCCCCCTGGATGGAACCGCCCCGCTTTGCCCCGGAAGATGGCGAACGCATCAAGGCCGCCATCGAAGACTCCGCGATCCCGGCCAACCCGACCAAAGACTTTATTGAGTTCATCAATTTCGCCAGCGACTACCGGCGTACAAAAGAATGGCCGGAAAAGCTCTTCGGCCATGTCGCCATGAAACGCCTGTTCGAGCAGGTGCAGGAGCTGTCGCAAGGCCCGGTGACCATGCTGCAGGGCAAGAAGAGTTATGTGATCCCTGCGGATATCGCCGGCTACCTGTACAAGCTGGTCATTCATGTGATGACCATGGAATACGGCGCGAGCCTCGAACAGACCCGCGGGATGTTCCAGGTGCTGCGTTTGTATGAGGAGGTGTACGACCGCATGGTTCGTCGTCGCGGACGCCTCACCTTTGATGATGCGCAATACCTGCTCACCCCGGGTAACGAGAACAGCCCCAACAACCAGCTGAGCGCGGATAAGGGTGCGGAAAACCGGCTCTACATCGACTACCGGCTGAACGCGCGACTCGACCATTGGCTGCTCGACGAGTTCCAGGATACCAGCGATGCCCAATGGGCGGCCTTTCAGAACCTGATCGACGAAGTGGTGCAGGATCAGGAAGGCCAGCGCAGTTTCTTCTACGTCGGTGATGTCAAACAGGCCATCTACCGTTGGCGCGGCGGCAACACGCGTCTGTTCAACGAAATCCGCAACCAGTACGGCGACAAGATCGCGCGGGAGGACATGAGTACGTCGTATCGTTCCTGCCCGGCCGTCCTGGCCATGGTGAATGCCGTTTTCGATAACCTGAATGATGCTCAGGGGCTTCCGGCGGATGCCATCATGCGCTGGAATGAGGTGTATCACAAACACATCTCCGCGAAGCAGCAGGAAAAGACCAAGGGTTACTGCGCGCTGGTGGAACCCATGGAAGAAAACGGGCCGGTGAAGGATGTCGATCGATACGATGTCGTGGCCGGCCTGCTCAAGGAAATTAAACCGCTGGATCGCGGCTTGAGCGTGGCCATTCTCACCCGGACCAACTGGGAGGGCGAAAACATCGCCCGCCACTTGCGAGAGGATCCCATCTGCCAGAAGATGCGCATTGTCCGCGAAGGCGTTTCGCCGATTCTGGATGATCCGCTGTCGGCTTTGATGGTGAACCTGCTTCGCTACGCATCCCATCCGGGCAATACCCTCGCGAAGCGGCACATCGAGATGAGCCCGCTCATGCCCCTGCTTGAGGAGCAGGATCGCACGCTCGACGCGCTTGCGCTGGACGTCCTGGACGACATTTACGATCACGGTTTCCGCGAGACCCTGCGCAGCTGGCTTGCCGAGCTGCTGGCGGTCATTCCCGCCAGCGCGTATGCCGACAAACGCGCCCGGGAATTACTGCAGGCGGCCTCGGAATTCGATGCCGGCATGCGCCGGGATGTCGACGAGTTCGTTCGCTTTATCGAGTCCTACCGCCTCCGCGAAATCGCGGCATCTGCCGCCGTGCGCATCATGACCATTCACCAGTCGAAAGGACTGGGCTTCGACATGGTGATCCTGCCCGAGCTCATGGGAGATGCCATGAAGCGGGCCCGCGCGGAAGAGCTCGTAACCGCCCGCGGCGAAGATGGTCGTACCGTGGAGTGGATTCTGAAGATGCCCCGCAGCTTCCTGGTGGCGTGTGATCCAGCCCTGTCCGCCGAGGCCGAACGCCAGAATGCCGAGCATTGCTTTGACGAACTCTGCGTCTTGTACGTAGCCATGACCCGAGCCAAACAGGGCATGTACCTGGTCACCAGCCCGCCCCGAACGGGCAAGAAGCACACTCATCACGCCAAATTTATCGAATCGCGTCTACATATCGACCGCGAGGAACCCCGCGAAACGGATCTACCCGGCCGACAGATGCTGATCAAATGGGAAGTGGGTCAACCCGGCTGGTATGCCGATCGCCAGGCGAAAGCGCCCGAGGTGATCGAGCCCGATGCGGCGGCGCTCGCCAGCCTGAGCCATACCCCATCCCATCGCGTGCGCCTTTCGCGTTTGCGACCCTCCGACATCGACCACGCCCCCCAGAAGGCGGGTGCGCTGTTCGAAATCGATCTGCGTGAGCGCGCCGATTACGGCACGGCCATCCACGGTTTATTCGAGGAGATCACCTGGCTCGACCAAACGAAAACCAAGGACGCCATCGCACGATGGCGAACCCTCTTTCCGCTTTCCGACGAATTGGATAAGGAACTGGTCGACGAATTCATGAAGGTCCTCGATGACCTCGAATGTCGCAGCCTGCTCTCCAGCACCCAGGTCCCCTGCGAACTCTGGCGCGAACAGGAATTTGAAATCGTATTGAATCAGCAGTGGATCACCGGCGTGATCGATCGGGCCGTAATCGCCGAGGACAAAAGCTTCGCGGAGATCATCGACTTCAAAAGCAATCGCATGCCCCTGGACCATCCGGAAAAACTGCAGGCGGCCTTGCAGAAAGCGGCCGACGGGTACCGATCGCAACTGCATCTTTACCGACGCGCGCTGAGCCTCATGATGGATATCCCGGAAGACCGGATCAGCTTAAAACTGCTGTTTACGCATCCCGCACGGGTGGTCACGGTCGAGTAGCAATCTACAAATCTCCGAGGAAGTTGCAGGCCTGCTCCTGCTGCGCTCAACGCGGCGGAAAAACGCCTGATCAGATCGCATCTTTGAGCTGCTTGCAGGCTTTATCGCCAAACGCTTTATACTTCTGGATCCGGGTCTGAAAGGCCTCCACGTTTCCGCCGGGTACGTCTTCAGGCTTCGCTCCATTTCTCAAGTCGTCGAGCAGCTGCTCAGACCATTTGGACATCAGATTCAGATGTCGTATGCGACTGCGCATTTCATAACTGCCCTCCACGCGCGCCTTGATCAACCTCGTCGTCTGCTGGGATATTTCCTTCTGGATGGTTGCATACCCTTTGACCGGAAACGGCACATTCAGCAGTAATTTTAATTGGAACAGCTCAATCAGATTGCTGTGCGCACACTCAATGCGTTCCGGGTCCTGACTTTCGACATCCTGATGGAGCAGACTCTTGGCCAGATACCACTTGGACGCCAACACCTCCGTGCCTTCATCCAGGTAATCCACCAACAGTCCGGTCAGGGTCAATTCCTGGATCAAGGCCCAACTGTTATATCGGTTATAGCGAAAGGCGGATTGGTAATGGGCGCGCGCTCGCTTCAGGTGCGCACGAAAACCCTCATGGCACCAGGGATCCGTCACCTTTTTTTGCTGAAGCAACGAGTACGTCATCTGCGATTCCCGCTTTTCCGTACTGCCAATCAAGCCATGAATGCGCGCGCGACGCTCGTCATTGGTGTGATCATCCTCCAGCAAATCATCCAGGCGGATCTTGGCTTTTTCCAGGCTTTGCCAGGCCCGGTCGAACCACTTTTTCACCGGCGTCGTCGATCCATTGCTGAACGCCATTTCATGATAGCTGAATCCCGCTTCGATACACGATTTGGCCTGATCAAAGCGGTTGCGCTTGAGCTGGAAATCCAGATTTTTCGGCAGGGCCGAGTACGCGAGCAGGCTGGCCCAGTCATGGGTGTCCGGCAACATCGTATGGAGCTGACGACGCAGTACATTCAAGATCACCCGCGGATCCTCGCCCCACAACAAGCCTTGGTACAACGTGGAAACCAGGATGACCGAGGCCTTGAAACTCAAGGGATACTGCGACGAGACCACGAAGGGAACATTGTTATCATGCAACTCATGAGCCAAGCTGGAGCCCGCCCCAATGACCCCGCCCTGACTTCCGCCATAGCAACTCGCGAGACTGACTACGGACGGAATCACTGCTCCATTTTTCCGACATTGATTCTCCGGGGTCAAGGCGATGGCCAGCTGTGATCCGGTGAGGTCTTCGGCCTGGTTCTTATTGTTATGCGCGTGGAGGCGGAGACCATAACGCTCATCAAAGGCATTTTTAATGCGAACGCCGTGCGCCAGGATGTGCACGTGCGTGTACGGACGCCGGCGCATTTCATCAGCGATCTCCTTAACACTGGCCTGTGGCAGGACGGTTAACAGGTCGGCCATACGGACGGTCGCAGACTTCTCGGTGGACGCACGGATCCAGGGGTCCACCGCCTGCCGCACGGCATGTAAATGCGCTTGAAATGGAATGGTTGCGCCATTGGGAGCCGCGGCTACAAACAGGATGCGGGGGGCGCGCCCCGGCCACGGCAAATTCTCCGGAGAAACTCGGCGACTGCGTCGGGTCATACAAATCGGCGCATCATTCTGCAAGGTCAAGGGCTTGCCCTCACCCGGGCAGCCACTGGGCGCAAGCGCGAGCTCAAACGGCAGCAGGGCCATCTCCGAGGCGGATAACACCATCTCCAGATGGACCATATCCCCCACCCCTTCTTCATCCACCAGGCGCGCGGCCAGTCCGGGCACGCGGCCCAGAAATTCCGATAACTCTTTCGCGATCAGGTCGAGCTGGAGTTTGCGGTGGCCATCCGCATCATTCCGCGCCTGTTGCTGAAGTGCCTGTGCGGCAGCCGTCACCGCCCCTCCCGCAGGCGTGAGGCGATCTTTATAATTCAGATACCAGTTCCGGGCGAGAAACTCGCGATGCTCGTACGGCACGCTGACCGTTTCCGAGGAATAATTATCGCAGAGCGCCAGGTAGCGCGTCAGCGGTGACAGCAATTGATTGTGCTGAGGGCCGTGACGTAAAAACTCCAGCCGTACTCGTTTGATCCGTCGTCCCATAGCCTAGCCCCGTTTGTAACGCGTCCCTGCCACCGGGTCCATCGCGCCCGTCGCACGAACCTCAAACAACTCACCCACCGCCGCATCGCCCTCGGCCTTGATCACCACCACACTGTGGCGATCCATGATGAGGCCCTTTACCGCCTGCAGGGCCTTGATCGATCCTGCACTCAGGGCATCATAGACCGGCGTGAAGGCGCTCAACGAATCCAGATAAGGCAAGTCGATCCGGATCAACTGCACCCAGGTCCCGCAATTGTAATACATCCCCTCCAGACCGTCCCTGCGACGAATCGCTTTGTGCATGTGCGTGTGCCCGGTCACGAGGAAATCGATATCGCCGCCCACTTGCTTTTCCAATTCGTTATACGTGCGATCGCGGGTATCCGATGCAAACGCATCCCTGGAGGCCTCCACCTTACACAAAGGCTGCAAGGCCTCGAACAGCAGTTTTTTGCGGTCTGCGGGTTTGTTGCGACCCCGAATCCAGTTAACGAATTTCTTCATCTGCAATCCGATAATCGTACCCGCACCCAGCATTTCCGCATCCGAATCACTAGAGCTTTCAGCAGCAAGTGGATCTTTCTCGAGGCCCGCTTCGATCTCCTCCAGCAGGGCGTCCAGACTCACATCCGCCTCTTCCGCCCACTCTGGAAAGGTCTCATCCACCATGCCCTTCAGGAGCTGCCCTTCTGGCGCGGCCTCGACCGCGTCAAGAAGATCATCATCCGACAACCAGCCGAAGCGCCCCCGCACCGCATCGGTTTGTACACGTGAAATCAGGCGAAGGGCATCATCGATCTTGTCCGCCATGTTCACATCGAGGACCAACAAGGTCGGCACCACTGCATCTACAATGGGCTTCAGCAAATCGACGAAGGGATGATCCTTTTTGATCTCGTTCATCACGTCGATGACCAGGCGGGTGCCCCCGTTGGGCGTCCAGGGATCCACGTCATTGCCGGACTGGACCTGAAAGCCAATTTTCCGCAGATGATGATAGTCGGCATAGTTCGCGGGATCGACCTCGTTCCCGTGCAGGCACAGGACATCCGCTTTACCGACCTTACAGCGCACGCCGGTGCCATCCACGACTAGACGGATGCGCCCCCGTGCCCGCTCGTCGCCCCCGGAAAGCAGATCGAGAAAATGTTCACGCACCCAGGGCAAGGCCAGCTCCAGGTCATGATTCCCCATGTTGATAATCAAGGTGCGCCGGATCTTTTTCACGAAGCGTTCCAAGGCCTCGAACACCGGTTTGAAACTGGCATCGCCGGCAATCCGGTTGAGCCTTCCGACCGCGCCGTTGATATCGAAATAGGTCGGGTTGGGTTCCGCCAGAAAATCGACCATGTCGCCGTTGATCACCAACGCGACGTTCCGTGAGGGCGAGGTGCCTGTCAGGCCATCAATAAATTTTACCAGCCGCTTCCCCGCAGCGAACATCTGGAATTCCCCTTCCCCACCCATGTGCAGGTCGGAAATAATATAGACTTCATCGTATGACGCCTGTGCTTCCATGAAGCCACCTCCCGTTATTATGCTCTATTAACTCGTCCCGATTTTATCGACCACCACATCGATGAACGATACATTAACATTAGCATTTTCGAGGGTGGGCGGACGGCTAACGATCGAGCCGCAAGCGGTAGTAACAGGTGTCATCACCTCCAACGGAGTCAACCGTTCCACCGGAGGCATCCTGGCCTTCGAAACTGTTAATCGCCGTCCAGCGCGCACCCGCCATTAAGCTGTCAGACCGCTCCAGCGAATAGAGCTCGCCGGGCGAGAGATCACCAAACAGCAGCTGGACCGGATTCCCCGCGGCCGGTCGCTGTGCCAGTCCGTGTGCCACCCCCGGAAGGACCGGTTCGACGATACCGGGGATCCCGTGAATGCGGTCGACGCCAGCGCCACCGCGAATCACGGAACCATCTCGGGGGCGCTTTACACCGGGGATGCCGGCGGCGTGACGGGTGCTGCAGGCGATTTTGCGCTCTCCTTTGAGGGCGACACGGATTTCGTCACGCTCGATCCCCTGAAGCTGTCTTCAATCTCCGCAAACAATGCCGTAACCGTTTCACTCTGGATCTTTGGCGTAAACCAGCCCCGGCAGGATGTCGCCTTCTGGCTGAATTCGGGTCCCACTCGGAACGTCCAGAGTCATCTCCCCTGGGATGGCAACAACGTGTACTTCGACACCGGCGGCTGCAGTATGCCCAATACGCGTTTCAATGGGACCGCCCCGGCCGCGTCCTTGAATGGCGCATGGAATCACGGGGCCTTCGTAAAGAGCGGAAACGACCAACAGATTTATGTGAACGGGAATATTTTTCTCCAGCAGACCGGTACATCGACGGCACCGATCGGTGCCTTCACTCAGGCAGTCATCGGTGCAGCCTCGATTGCAGGCGCCCTGTCCTACGAAGGCCTAATCGACGATTTTGCCTTTTTCGACGAAGGCCTGTCCCAGACCCAGATCCCGGGCATCATGGGCGGCGACTTTTCACCCTGTCTGATCCCGGAGCCCTCCTCTGCCGCCCAGCTCTTGATGGGCTTTTTCACCTTGCGCCTGTTTCGGCGACGTTAGGCCGTGGGTTCCGGCTGGAACAGCCGGGCCACCCTCGTTCCAATGATAGGAAAAGGTTAAAAAAACCCTTCCTATGATCGGAAAACTCCTCCTTACTTTTCGTATCATAGGAAGCTTTTTGTAAAAGCGTTCCGATCACAGGAAAACCGTGAACACGACTGTTAAACAGATCATCTGGGGTGCATCGGCGCTGCTGCTTGTTGGCGCCGGCTTTCGGCTTTTCGATCACACGGCCCGGGAGAGCAGCGAAGCCCTCGCGGCCGGTGTGACCGCCGCCCTGCAGGCGCAACGACTCAACCAGGCCGAGCAGGACCTGGCGCGCATGGCCGAACAGCGTTTTTTAGCGGCCAGCCAGACCCGGAAACATCAACGCACGGTGGAAGCGCTTCGCGGACAACTGGATGAGCAGAAAGCCCTCCAACTGCTGGAGCAGACGGGCCAGCATCTTGCACGACTCCGGGCGGATGCCGCGATCGGTGCCTACGCGGATGTGCGGCTGCAGCTAAAGCAGATGGACACCGCCCTCGCCGATGCACCCGAGGCGGCGCGCAGCGTTTTCACCCAATCCGCGGCAACCTTTACAAGCTGGATGGACGCCCTCGAGGCCCAGCGCAACCGCATCCAGGAACAGTTGCATACGGAAGACTATTGGACGCAGCCGG